>NZ_BCRK01000055.1 GCF_001552555.1 Nocardiopsis trehalosi NBRC 14201
GTTCCCGGCGGGTCCGCCCGCCGCGCCCCACCCGGCGAGCGGACGCGCCACCGCGCCGCTCGACCACCATCCGGCAGCAGAGAAGGAAGGCAGGGCACATGAGCGCCGACAGGATCGCCGTGGCGGGGGCGACGGGGCGGCTGGGCCGCCACATCGTCGACGTCCTCACCGAACGGGGGCACGAGGTCGTCCCGATGTCGCGGGCCACCGGGGTGGACGTCATCACCCGCGAAGGCCTGGCCGAGGCCCTGACCGGGGTCCGCACCATCATCGACGCCGCGTCGTGGCACGCCTCCGACGGGGACGCGGCGACGGAGTTCTTCCGCACGGCGACCCGCAACCTGCACGACGCCGGCCGCGAGGCGGGGGTCGCGCGGATCGCCGTCGCGTCCATCATCGGCAACGACCGGGCGGCCACCGGGTTCGGCGCCGCCCAGCAGGTGCACGAGGCGGCCAACCTGGCCGGGCCGCTGCCCGCGCGCATCCTGCGCGCCGCGCAGTTCCACGAGTTCGTCGGCCAGCTCCTGGACTGGCGGCAGGGGGACGTCGCCCATGTCCCGACCTGGCCCAGCCAACTCGTCGCCGCCCGCACCGTCGCGGAGGAGCTGGTCGACCTGGCGACCGACGAGGACGCGCCCGGACAGCCCGCGCCCGGCACGCCCATCCCGGAGATCGCGGGGCCCCGCCGGGAGATCGTCGCGGAGGCGGCCGCGCTGCTCGGCGCCCGCCGGGGCATCACGGTCGTCGGGGTCGACAGCTCGGACCTCCCCGGGTCCGAGGTCGCCGCCGCCGGCGGGCTCCTGCCCAACCCGCACGCCCGCCTGGCCGGGCCCACGTTCGCGGAGTGGCTCGCCACCCAGCTCTGACGGGTCCGTGTCGGGGCACCCTCGCCGGGCCCGGGTCGCCATGGCGATCCGTCGCCATGGCGCCGAGTCGACTCGGCGACCCGGGCCCGGCGGCGGGGCGCGGCGCCGCCGTTCGAGTGGATGAGATGTCAACCATGTCGGTAGGCTGCGGCCATGAACGCGACGCCACGCTGGCTCGATCCGGATGAGAAGGCCGCCTGGGACAGCTTCATCCGCATGCAGGAGACGCTCATCGGACGGCTGTCCCGACTCGTCCAGTCGGACTCCGGGATGTCCGCCGCCGACTACCTCGTGCTCGCCAAGCTCACCGAGGCGGGCGGGCGGATGCGCGTCCTGGAGCTGGCCCGGCTCCTGGAATGGGAGAAGAGCCGGATGTCCCACCAGACCCGGCGGATGACGCAGCGCGGGCTCGTGGCCAGGGAGGAGTGCCCCGATGACGCGCGCGGGGCGTTCGTCGTCGCCACTCCGGCCGGCTACCAGGCGATCGAAGAGGCCGCGCCCATCCACGTCGAGCACGTCCGCCGCCTGTTCGTCGACGCCCTCACCCCGGAGCAGCTCAGCACGTTCGGCCGGCTCTCCCAGCGCGTCTCGGACCACATGGCGGAGCAGCCGGACTGACCGGGCCGCACGGCCGGGCCGCACCTCCGGCCGGCGCGGTGCCGCCGCCGGTCAGCCGTCGGACCGCGCGTGCGGTGCGGGGTTCCGCCTCGGCCGCATCGGCACCTGCGGCAGCTCCGGGGCCGGGATCCTCGCCATCCCCTCGCGGTTCCGTCCCGGGCCGCCGTGCCCCACGTAGCCTTCGACCCGCCCGAACCGCTCGCCGTGGGCCTCCCATTCATCCCGGTACCGCCGGATCTCCTCCGTCGAGCGGCCCAGGAAGTTCCACCACATGACGACCTCCTCGCCGAAGGGGGCGCCGCCCAGCAGCACGAGCCGGGCCGGTTCGCCGCCGCGGTTGGCGATGCGCAGCGTCTCCGACCCCACCCCGGTGTAGCCGACGGCGTCCTTGGGCACGTGCACGCCTTCGAGCGCGACGGACGCGCCCGTGTCGACCAGGAGGCCGTGTTCGAACCCGGGGTCGGTCGCGAGGGCGACCTCGGCGCCGGGGTCGAGCCGGAGTTCGGCCCCCACCAGCGGCGTGTACGTGCCCACCGGCGACCGCGAGCCCAGGAGCGACCCGAGGAAGACCAGCGCGTGCCCACCGGTGAACGCGACGGGTTCGGGCACGTAGTGCTCGAACGCGCGCCCCGCGGTGTGCCGGGCCTCCTCCGGCAGGGCGAGCCAGAGCTGCACCCCGTGGAGCCGGCCGGTGGCCGGGTCGGAGGTCTCGGAGTGGCAGATGCCGGCCCCGGCCGTCATCAGGTTCACCTCCCCGGGGAGGACGTCCGCGCTGGTGCCGCCGGAGTCGATGTGGGCGATGGCCCCCTCGAACAGCCAGCTGACCGTCTGCAGCCCGGTGTGCGGGTGCGGCGCCACGTCCATCCCGCCGGTGGCCGCGACGTCGTCCGGCCCGTAGTGGTCGATGAAGCACCACGCGCCGATCAGCGACCGCTGCCGCTGCGGCAGTGTGCGGCGCACGTTCATCGCGCGCGGCCCGCCCAGCGGGACGGCACGGGGGCCGATGATCTCGACCGGGGCCCCGCCCGCGCGTTCCGCCCGCGGCCCGGGTAGGCCGCCATCGGTGCACACGTGGGGGGCGGGGCGCGCCTCCGGGTTGGTCATCGCGGTGTCCCTTCTGCCTCGCGCCGCCGCGCGGCGGCCGTCCGCCCCGGCCCGTCCTCGGCCGGGAGGGGAGCTGTCGATGGATGATAGATGATGCGTCAACTCTGGCGTGCAGGCGCACCCGCACGCTCGGCCCCGGCCTTCCGCGCACTGGTTGACACATCACATATCTCCCCTAGTGTTGGTGACACATCATCTACTCGGTCGGGCCGGTGCGCCGGCGTGGACGCGCACGGACGTGTCGCCGACGCCGGGATCGGTGGTGTCCCGCCCGCGTTCCCAGCACACGAACACCTGGAGGGATCAATGAGCACCGCAGCGAAGTCCGGACTCGGGGCACTGCTGACGCCCGAGGAGAGCGTGGTCGTCCTGATCGACCACCAGCCGTTCCAGTTCGCCAACCTGAACAGCCACGAGCCGTCGATGGTCGTCAACAACGTCGTCGGCCTCGCCGAGAGCGCCAAGGTGTTCGGCGTCCCGACCATCCTGACCACCGTTCTGGAGGACCGCGGCGGCCACCTCATCCAGGCGCTGCGGGACGTGTTCCCGGAGCAGCGGCCGATCGACCGCACGTTCATCAACACCTGGGAGGACCGGAGCGTCGTCGACGCCGTCAAGGCGACCGGCCGCAGGAAGCTGGTCATCGCCGGCCTCTGGACGGAGGTGTGCGTGGCCATGCCGGCGATCCAGGCGGCGGGGGAGGGCTTCGACGTGTTCGTCGTCACCGACGCGTCGGGCGGCGTCTCGGCGGAGGCCCACGACATGGCCGTGCGGCGCATGGTCGGGGCCGGCGTCGTGCCGATCACCTGGCTGGCGGTGGCGAGCGAGTGGCAGCGCGACTGGGCCCGCGAAGAGACCGTGCCGGGCATCGCCGAGATGCTGGCGCGGCGCGGCGGCGCCTCCGGCGTCGCCTACGCCTGGGAGGCGCAGCTGCTGGGCGGCCGCGCCGGGGGAGGTGCCTGACATGGCGGTCCACGTGAGCGACGCGCCCGAGGCCAGGCGCTACGAGGCCCGGGTCGACGGGGAGTCCGCCGTCGCGGGCGTCGCGGAGTACATCCGCACGGCGGAACTCATCGCGTTCGTCCACACCGAGGTCGCACCGGAGTACGAGGGCCGGGGGGTCGGGTCCGCGCTGGCCCGCACCGCCCTCGACCAGGCACGGGCCGCGGACCTGCGGGTGCTGGCGACCTGCCCCTACTTCGCGGGCTGGATCGCCCGCCACCCCGAGTACCAGGACCTGCTGTACCGGTCGCGCAGCAGCGTCACCGACTGAGCGGTCGGCCGCACACGAGGGTGCGGGAGGCCGTACCCTCCGGCACGGCCGGCGCCACCGGCATCGAAGGCCCCCGCCGGGTTTCCCGGCGGGGGCCTTCGCGCGCGTTTGCCATTCTCTGTGGATTTGTTCCTACCCGCCGGACCACCGCATCGATTTCCCGGCCGGTCTCATACCTTCGCAAACATGGGACAAGAACGCTTGACGGGCACACGACCAAGGAGAATCGTGTCCTCCAAGACCTAGGAAAAGTCCGCGATCTCAATAGTTCAGAAGGAGCGAATAATGGTACGGCAATGCAGTTCGGCGCACTGCGGTGCCGTCGACGCGGAGATCAACGAAATCTGCATCGGAGAAGGCTGGGCCATCAACCATCCCGTGCTGACGCGCGACGAGAACGGCCCGTGCAATTGCTCCTGCTCGTGCCTCGCCTTCGGGACGATGGTGCAGGTGGGCGACGGCTCGTTCAAGGCCATCGAGACGTTCGTCGTCGGCGACCGGGTGCTGGCGGCCGGAACCGACCTCGACTGGAGTGCCGAGCCCGTCGTGTACAGCGGCGGCACCACCGGCGCCTCCCGGCAGAAGTACACCGTGCTGGTCCTGTACTCGAACACCGCCGTGGCCGTGACCAGCGACCACCTGTTCCTGGTGGCATCCGGCGGGGAGCGCGCGCTCAAGCAGGCCGACCGCCTGACGGTCGAGGACTCCCTGATCTCACCCGAAGGCCACCCGGTCCAGGTCAGGGGCGTGCACATCGGCGACTACCTCGCCGGCTTCCACCATGTGGCGGCCCGGACCAAGTTCCCCGGGCCCGGCGACCTCGACGGCCACCTGCTCAACACCAACGGGGTGATCAGCGCCGACTACGCGGTGCAGATCCTGAACCGTTCGGGTGAGGCCGCGGGGTTCACCTCGTCGGCGTTCGCCGAGGCCCCCTTGGTGGGCTCGGCCGAGTACGTCAGCAGGTATGGCGATTCCTGTCTGAAGACCCCGGAGCTCCCGTCGGGGTTCGACGAGGACGCGCCCATTCGGACGGCGTCCTTCGACGCACCCGACGTCGCGCTCTCCGGCAACACCTTCATCCCGGCGGAAGCCGTCTCCATCACGGTGCCCGAGGGTGCGTGCAGCTTCATCCCGCCCGATCTGGCGGAGGAGAAGAGGTCGGCGCCCAAGCGCGCCTTCAACGACCCCCAGGCCCGCGAGTGGGTCGAGGCGCTGATCCGCTTCCACCGGCAGTTCTACCCGGACGTCAACTACATCTTCGACTGGACGAACGACGACGTCAACGCCTACGCGTGGGTCGAGAACGGCGTCCGGCAGGTGGCCATGATGGGCGGCCTCGTCAGGGACCAGGACCTGGAGTTGGAAGGGCTGGCGCTCGTGCTGGCGCACGAACTCGCGCACCATTACGGCGGCTCGCCCACCGGTACCAGCGGGCTGTCCTGCGAGGGACAGGCGGACTACTTCGGCGTCCGCAACGTCATGCGCAAGGTCTGGTTCGGCGAGTCCTACATCACCACCACGGACGCCGGGATCGCGCAGATGGCCGCGTTCTTCGGCGTGCCCGCCGACTCGACCGATCCCGGCGGGAGTGCCGGGTGCGCCCACCCGGCCGGGCGGTGCCGCATCGTCACCTACCGCGCCGCCGTCTCGCTCACCGGCAAACCCGGATGCGCGAGCTGAGGAGCGGGCCGTCATGGCGCTACGAACGTGCAGTTCGGCGCATTGCGGCGGCATCGACCAGGAGATCCGGGACGTCTGCCTGGAGATGGGCTGGGGCGGCCGTGATCCCATCCTGACCCGCGATGAGCACGGCTTCTGCGCCTGCTACTGCTCCTGCCTGGCCTTCGGCACGATGGTGCAGACCTGGTGGCGTCGGGCGGGGAGCGCACGCTCAAGCAGGTAGACCGCCTCAGTGTCGAGGATTTCTTGATCTCGCCGCAGGGGCGACCGGTCCAGGTCGACGGCGTGCACATCGGCGACTACCTCGCCGGCTTCCACCACGTGGTCGCCAAGGCCAAGAGGCCCGAACCGGACGATGGACCTGGACGCCGACGGCGCCGTATTCGTCCCCGCGGAGGCCATCGCCGTAACGGTCCCCGAAGACGCCTGCAGCTGATCGAACGGAATGCACCGACGGACATGAACAGGGAAATCATCGCCCACGAGTTGGGGATCCCCGAACGCGACGTCACCGACGCACTGCTTCGCGGCATCGCCGAGGACCCCCTTTTCCTTCATCACCTGATGGTCTGCAAAGATGACCCGGAAATGCTGGCGCTCCTTCTCGGGAAGAACGACGCCGAATTCGAGGCGGACCGGGTGAGAAGCGACCGCGAACTGCTGGCCGGCGCCGGTACTGCTATGGCCCGGTGGGCGGCCGGCGGGTTCACGCGGGTCGACGATGAGAACTATAAGGAAAGGCTCGCGACCTGCAGCTCCTGCGAGCACCTCACCGAGCCTCCGAAGAGATTTGTGTACTCTGTGCTCAAGGCGACCGGAAAGAAGACCGTGTGCGGGCTGTGCGGCTGCGACGTCCGCCGCAAAGCGAGGCTCGCCACCGAGCACTGCCCCGACGGCAGATGGCGGACTCCCTATGACAGGTCAGAAGACGATTGACCAGCCGGTCACCATCGTGGACAACGGGATTCGCAGTTTCATCCCGCCCACGTTCTGCTTCGAGCTGTTCACCGACACGGGTGAGCGCGTCGCGGTGGTCTCCCGACTGGAGGCCGCCGGCAGCGGCCTGCGCGACTTCGACGTGCTGGAGGCCCTGCGGGGCAGGTCGCTGAGGGCAATCGGCCTCGTGGAACCCTACGACGCGGGGCCGGAGGCCCGCCGCGAGGGACTGCGGTTCGTCGTGCGGGGTACGGTCGACGGCCGCGGCACCGAGGCCGACCCGTCGGGGCTGTGAACCGCACCCGGGGTCGGCGCGCGCCCCGGGTGCGACGGGGTCCGATCGCGGCCGGACTCCGGTCGCCACGACGGCAGGTCCCCATGGCGCCGAGTCGACTCGGCGCCACCTCTTCGCGTCAGCGGCCGGCCGCCTCCAGGCAGGCGATGTAGGCGTTCATGGAGTGGTCGGTGATCCCGTCGGCGTCGGGGCGGAACGCGGCCGCGTCGAGGGCGTGGCCCTTGGCGCTGTCCGCGAGCCCGCCCAGCAGGCCCGGCTTCCTGGCGCGCAGGCGGCCGCCGGCGTCGAAGTAGCGCTCCTCGGCGACGTGCGCGTACAGCGGCTCCGGCGGCACCTGCACGACGACGTCGTCGTTGTTGACGAAGCGGTGCGTCCGGCCCTTGAGCGCCCGGTCGTAGGCGTCCGCCAGCTCGGGGTCGCAGGTGCGCGGCTGGCCGAACGTGTACGCGCCCTCGGGCGTCAGGGACGACTCGTCGAAGTGCACCCGCGCGGCGGCGAGCATCGCCAGCGCGCCGCCCAGCCTGTGGTCGGTGAACCACAGCGACCGGTCGTCGGTGTGGAACTCCCCGATGGCCTCGCGCAGCTGCGGATAGACGGCCTCCAACGCGGTGCTGAAACCCCAGTGCACCCGGCCCCGGCGGGACAGGTGGTCGATACCCCCACTCGGCGGCCTGGGCGCGCGGTCCCGGCGTCGGCGTACGCGAGCTTCGCCGCGTGTGCCAGGCACAGGGCGTGCGGCAGCCGGTATCCGGTGGCGGTGTGATCGAAGGCGACCGTGGTCATCGTCTGCTCCTTGCAATCGAGGCGGACGGGCCGCCCCGAGCCGCGCGGCCGCGTCCCCCGAGCGGCCCGTGTTCACCCGGCGACACCTCCACCCGGCCCGACCCCCCGAAGCACCCGCAAGCACACAGGGCACCCGTATCACCACCGAAAGTGATACCACGACTCCCCACCCCACCGCCCAAGCCCACCACGCGCCCTCCGTTCGCGACGGGGGAGGCGCCACGGGCCGGGCGGTGCGCGCCCACCGGCCCGGGGGGCGCCGGACCCGGGTGGGGGCCGGGTCCGGCGGGGGGTCAGTCGGCGAAGAGGGTCTCGCCGACGAAGCCGCCCTCGGCGCAGCCGGGCGGGATCGCGAACACCGCCGAACCGATGGGGCTCACCCACTCGTTGAGCAGGTCGAGTTCGTCCAGGCGGCGCTGGATCGGCACGAACTGGCGGTCGGCGTCGGCCTGGTAGGACACGAAGACCAGGCCCGCGTCCTGCCCGTCGGCGCCGGTGACCGGGAGGTCGTAGTTGTAGGCGCGGCGGAAGAAGCGCTCGTCCGGGTCCTCGGAGCGGGCGCGGCGGATGTGGGCGTACTCGGCGATCCGGGGGAAGCCCAGCGGGGTGAGCGCCCCGAAGTCCGGTTCGTCGTGCTCGCCGCCGCCGGTCAGCGGGGCGCCGTCGGCCAGCCGGCGGCCGACCGCCTCCTCGCGTCCGGGCCGGTCGAGGCGGTCCCACGCGTCGAGGTCCATCGCGATCCGGCGGACCACCACGCCCGTCCCGCCGCGCAGCCAGGCCGGGTGGCCGTCCGAGCCCCACACCAGCCGCTCGAAGTCGTCCGTCCCGGGGGCGAGGTTGACGGTGCCGTCGACCTGCCCCATGAGGTTGCGCATGGTGGTGCCCGCCGCCTCGGACCCGTAGGCGCGGCGGAATCCGTCCTGCACCCAGCGGACGCCCCCGAACGCCCGCACGTCCTTGGCCAGCATCCGCGCCGCGTGGGCGACCGTCAGCGGGTCGTCCGCGCAAATCTGCAGCAGGAGGTCGCCCCCGCTCCACTCGTCGCGCAGCCGGTCGGTGGCGAACTCCGGCAGGGGGCGCAGCCACGTCGGCACCGCCTCCGGGGCGACCCGCTCGACCAGGCCGGAGCCGAAGCCGAAGGTGACGGTCAACCGCGCGGGGACCACGGCGAGTTCGGGCTCGGAGTCGGCGAGGGCGGCCCGCCCCTGGGTCAGTTTGGCGGCGTCGTCGCTGAGCAGTGTGAGCAGCCGGCGCACCTGTCCGGCGCCGGCGTCCTCGGCGAGGTCGACGGCCACGAACTTCGCGTGCGCCTGCGGCGGCGTCTCGACACCGGCCTGGCGGACGCCGTGGAAGGGCACGGTCTCCGCCCCGTTCAACCGCGCGTCCCCACCGGGGTCGGCCGACCCGGTGGGGCGCCCGTTGAGCAGGGCGTCGGCGCCCACCAGCACCGCCGCTCCCGCGCCGGCGGCGGCACCGCCGAGCAGGAGCCGGCGCCGGGTCAGCGCCCGTTCCGGTTCCGGGGGAGCGGTGGGCGCGTCGGGCGCCATCAGTGCCCCTCCTCGCCGTGGTCCGCGCTGTGGCCCGCGCCCTCGTCGTAGTTCTCGTTGGCGCCCTCGAAGTCCTTGACCGGGGCGGTGAACTCCGTGGTGGAGCCGTCGGCGAACTCCAGCTCGACGGTGGCCTCGGCGCCGGGCTCCAGGTCCTGGCCGAGGTCCATCAGCATGATGTGGTCGGCGCCGGGCTCCAGGGCGTGGGTGCCCTGCGCGGGGATGGTGAACCCGCCGTCCTTCTCCCGCATGACGCTGTTGCCGTCGTCGCCGGTGACGACCTCGTGCAGTTCCACCATGCCCGCCACCGATGACGTGGCGGCGACCACGGTGACGTCCTGGTCGCCGTCGTTGCCCAGGGCGCCGAAGACGCCCGTCATGCCCTCGTCCTCGGTCACGGCCTTGATCCAGGCGTCCTCGATGGTGAAGGAGTCGGCCTGCGCGGCGTCGGCGGCGGCCGCCTCGGCCCCGCCGTCCTGCTCGGGGGCCTCCGGGCCGGCGCACCCGGTGACGGCCAGGCACGCGGCGAAGGCGAGGGAGACCGCCGCGGTGGAGGTGTGCTTCAGGTCGGCCATGGTTCGCTTCCTCGGGGGTGTCGGGGGGCTCGGGGTATCGGGGGTCTCGGGAGAGGGGCGCCGCGCTCGTCGGCGGGGGGCCGGGTCACGCCGGCGGCCGGGCGCGGGCGCGCCGCCGGGCGGCCGCGGAGCCGACCAGGTACAGCAGGAGGCCGACCGCCGCTCCGGCGGCCGCCAGGAGCAGCGTGCGGCCGCCGCCCGCGCCCTCGGCCGGGGCCGGGGCGTCCGATGCGGCGGCGGGCGCGGCGGACGGCGTCGCCGTCGCGCCGTCGTCCTCCCCGGTCGCCGGTTCGAGGGCCGGGGGAGCGGCCGAGGGGTCGCCGACGGTGAACGTGAAGGCGCCGCTGATGGGGTGCCCGTCGCTGGAGACCACCCGCCAGCGGACCGCGTACCCGCCATCGGGGAGGTCGGGGGCGAGCGCCTGGGTCACATCGGGGCCGTCGACGGCCGCATCGCCCTCGGCGACCGGCCGGGAGTCGCCGTCCAGAACGGTGACCGCCGCGCCGATGTCCATGACCTCGCCGCTGAAGGTCAGCACGACGTCGGGCGGTGCCGCGTCGAGGTCGGCGCCGTCCTCGGGCGTCGACGCCAGCAGCCGGTCGTGCGCCAGCGCCGGCGCCCCGGCCGCGGACACGCCGACCACGGCGGCCGCGAACACCGCCACGGCCCGCCCGCCGAGCCGGGCGCACACCCGGAGGACACCCGTCGTCCGCCCACCACCGCCACCGCCTGCCCGCACGGCCCCTCCTCCACCCGCCGGCCGCCCCGGACGCCGGCGCGGCTACAGGAGGAGTCGTCCGTACCGCCGGTGGAGTTCCCGCCGAATCCGCGCCCGGCGACGCACGACCCGGCATCGGCGCCCGAGGGGCGTCACCGGTGCCCGGGCGGCCCGCTCCGGACGCCGGGCGGCGGCGCGTCCACCCGCCGCCGCTCCCGGGTGCGGAACCGGTACCGGTGATCCGAGCCCGTCCGGGTGAAGCACAGAGCGGTCGCGGGTGTGAACCGTGCCGACCACACCGGCCCGCCCCCGGCGGCGAAGCGCGGCACGACCCGATGACCGATGAGTGCTTCGGACAGCAGGTCGCGCCACACCGGGACGTGCCTCATCCGTTCACCGCGCCACCGCTGTCGGAGGTGCGTGCCGCCGGCGCCCACGGGGCGGGCTCGCCGGACCGAGGGGGCGACCCGCCCTCGGCCGGCACGGCCGTACGCCGGTGACCGGGGAGACGTGTCGACATGGCGGCGAGACGACGAGGCGACGAGGCGACGAGGCGACCTTCACCGTCCACGTCACCGCCCCCGCCGCGCGGCTACCTCCCTCCGGGGACGACCAGGCCGGTCTCGTACGCCGCGATCACCGCCTGCGCCCGATCACGCAGGCCGAGCTTGGTGAGCACGTTGCTGACGTGCGTCTTCACGGTGTGCGTGCTGACCACCATGGCGGCGGCGATCTCCGGGTTGGACATGCCCTCCGCGAGCATGCGCAGCGTCTCCCGTTCGCGGCCGGTCAACGGGGCCAACCGCTCCGCGGGCAGCGGGCGGGTCGCGCCGCCCGCGGCGAACCGCTCCACCAGCCGCCGGGTCACCGACGGGGCGAGCAGCGACTCCCCCTGCGCCACCACCCGCACGGCGTGCACGAGGTCGTCGCGCCGCACGTCCTTGAGCAGGAAACCGCCGGCACCGGCCCGCAGCGCGTCGAACACGTGGTCGTCCTGGTCGAAGGTGGTCAGCATGACGACCCGGGACCCGGTCTCGGCGCCGATGATCCGGGCGGCCTCGATGCCGTCCATGCCCGGCATCCGGATGTCGAGCAGCGCGACGTCGGGGCGGTGGTCCCGCACCGCGGCGACGGCCTGGAAGCCGTCACCCGCCTCGGCCACCACCTCGATGTCGGCCTGGGCGTCCAGGATCATCGCGAAACCGGCGCGCACCAGTTCCTGGTCGTCGGCGACCACGACCCGGATCACAGCGGCAACCGCGCGCGGACCGTGAAGCCCGAAGGGCCCGGGCCGGCCGATGCGGTGCCGCCGCACGCGGCGGCGCGCTCCCGGATGCCGGTCAGGCCGTTGCCACCGGACGGCAGCCCCGCCCCGGCGCCCCGGCCGTCGTCGCGGACCTCGATCGCCAACTCCTGCTCCCGCCAGCTCAGCCGCACGTCGGCGCGGGACGCGCCGGCGTGCTTGACGACGTTCGTGAGCGCCTCCTGGACGATCCGGTAGACGGCCACGCCCGAGGCGGGCGGCAGCGGCCGGGGGTCGCCGACCACCTCGTAGCCCACCTCCACCCCGGCCCCCGACGCCTGCCGCACCAGGGCGGGAAGGTCATCGACGGACACCCGCGCGGCGTCCGGCCCCCGATCCTCCCGGAGTACCACCAGCATGCCGCGGAGCTGGTCCATCGCGTCCCGACCGGCGGCGGCGATCGCGTCGAACGTGGCGGCGGCCCGCGCCGGGTCGGCGCGCACCACCACCGGTCCGGCCTCCGCCTGCACCACCATGAGGCTCACCGCGTGCGCCAGGATGTCGTGCATCTCGCGCGCGATCCTCGCACGTTCCCGCTCGGCGGCCCGTTCGGCCTCCAGCACCCGTTCGCGCTCCAGCCGTGCGGCGCGCTCCTCCAGCACCGCGGTGTGCGCCCTGCTGCCCGCCGCCGCCCGCCCCAAGGCGTACGCGGTGACGGAGACGACGGCCCCCCGGAACGCGGTGTCCGACGAGCCGACCGTCACCAGCCCACCGAAGAGGACGACGGCGAGCGCGGCCCACCGCACCCGCCGCGGGGACCGGGCGGCCACCGTGTAGAGGGCGATGAGCGGCCCGTACCAGAGCGGCTGGGGGGCGACGACGTCCACCAGGTCGTACGAAGCGCTGAGGGCGGAGCCGGCCAGCAGCGCGGGGAGCGCGGCTCTGCGCCGCACCAGCAGCGGCAGCGCCGAACCGGCGGCGACGACGTACCCCCACCAGTGCCACGGGCCGTCCCGGGACAGCAGCGGCCAGAGCTGGGCCACCGCGACGCAGGCCGTCAGCGCGACGTCGGACCACGGCGAACGTACCCATCGACCCCACCACACGGAGCGCCATGCTGTCATGCGTACGCGCGCCCGCGCCGGGCGAGGGGGGCCAGCGCGAGCAGGATCAGCAGGCCGGCGACCGGCAGCAGGTCGAGACCGACCACCACGGCCCCGATGCCCAGCGCCAGGACCACCGGCGCCCACACCGCGACGGCCCGCACCACCGCGAGCTGGACGACCAGCGCGAGCAGCGCGACGTAGAACAGCGTCGGCCCGACCCCGTAGACGGCGGGCTCGACACCGGGCACGGCCTGCACGGCGTCGAACATCCGCCCCATCGCGGCCTTGTCGTCGGCCACCAGCCCCACCACGATGTCGATGCCGATCTGGGCGATCGAGCAGACCAGCCCGGCCGCGCCGACGACGGCGGCGGCCGTGGCCACCACCCCGCCGCCGGCCAGCCGGCGCGCGGTGAGCAGCACGGACCCGAAGAGGAACAGGGCGACGAGGAAGGCGGCATGCCCGACGGTCCAGAGCAGGCCGGGGCCGTGCTGACCGTCCACCCCGTCCAGGAGCCGGACCAGGCCGTAGACGATCACGAGAGCGGGAGCGAGAACGGGGACGACCGATGTTTTCCACATGTGTCGATCGTCGGCCGCCCGCACCCCCGGCACATCGCCGACGTCGGCGATCTCCTTTCTCCCCCGCACGGCCCAGAGGAGGGGGACCGCCGCCGACCGCGTCCCGTGTCATCCCACCCGTGCCCCCGTGCCCGCGTCCCGGACCCCGACACGGACGCGGCCCCGCCGCAAGGGCCCACCCCGCTCGAACGGTCCCGAGCGCGCGGATCGAAGGACGGGGATCGAAGGGGAGAGATCGAAGGGTGACGAGCGAAGAGCACGGATCACAAGGCGGGGAGCGAAGGGCGGGGAGCGGAGCGGCCGCCACGGCACATGCGCCAGTGGCGACGGCGGTGGGTCGGTGCTCCCGGACCCGTGCCCGTGCGGGGCCGGCCCCGCACGGAGGAACCGCCTCCCCCCATCGGGCCGGAGCGGTCGGCTTCTAGGATGTGCGGGGTCGTCCTAGGGGAACGGGGAGGCACGGTGCCGCCAAAAGGCGTGGTGTCGCTGATCAAGGCCGTGGAGGGTGCCCGGCACGAGCCGGGGCGGATCCGGGAGCTGCTGGCGGCGGAGCCCGCGCAGCGGGCGCTCGCGGTGCTCGACGGCGACGAACGCCGTCGCGGCGCGGTCTTCTCCACGCTGTCGACCATCATGGTCGAGGCCGTCTACCTGCGCGCCATGGTCGACACGGTGGCCCGCATGGGCGAGCGCGACGAAGGGCGCCTCCCCCGGACCGACCCGCTCCGCACGGCCGACTGCACCGACATCTACGCCAAGAAGGTGCACCCCCACGTCGCGCAGGGTGAAGGCTTCCCGGTCTACCCCCTGCGGTCGGACCAGGAGCGCTTCCTGCGGTCCGTCAACGGCGTCTTCGACGCCGCCTACCGGGACGTCTTCCTCGACTGGGGCGGACGGGGCATCACCGTCGCCGACCCCCGGCACCCCTACCATCCCCTGCTGGTGGAGATGGAGCGCTACCGCACCCCCGGCGGGGAGCGGCTGGTACGGGAGACCCTCGTCTCGATGACGCGCCAGCAGTCCTACAACCTCCTCTTCGGCGTGGAGCAGTTGATGGGCCCGTGGGGACGCATGACGGCGCGCGAGATCCGCGAGATCCCGGGCGCGAGGCAGGCCCGCGGCGCGAGCGACCTCGCCGTGGCGGTCCTGTACAACCTCCGGGAGATCCGGACCGCGGCCACCCTGCGCGGCCTGGGCGGGATGTCGGTGATGGGCGCCCTCAACGGTGTGCCCGGCCGCGCCGCCGGGGTCCACCACTACCTGCTGGAGCGGCACGGCGAGGCGGGCCTGGCCGAGTACCTGCGGATCTGGCGGGAGGACCAGGAGCGTCCGTTCCGCTCCGGGTTCTTCTCCGCGATCGCCTCCTGGCAGCGGGGACTTCCCGTCGTCGAGTTGACCCTGCTGCCCCGGGGGTCGCGACCGGCGCCGTCGGCGCCGCCCGGGGGGCCGCGATCGGCCGGGGACGCCGACCGGTGGCGGTACGACAGCCAGCGCTCCGGCCCCTGCCCCGCCCGCGCCTCCGAGCGGATCCCGCTTCCCCTCGCGGACACGGTCCGGCCGGCGTGGGCCCGGCTCCAGGACCTCGTCGGCAGAGCCGGTATCACCGGGAGGGGGCTGACCACCTCCGCCGAGAGCCTGTCCATCCTGGAGCAGGCGACCTGGACCCTGGTCCACCACCTGCCGAGCCTGGTGGAGGGCCGCACCACCGGCACCGGCCTCAGCCTCGCCGACGAACGCGTCACCTTCGTCTCCCTCGGCGAATCCGCCGCCCGGGCCGACCGGAGCCGGCGGTCCACCGACACCCTCCCCCGCCGCCCCGCCCCCCGCTCCGCCCGCCCGGACACCCCACCCACCCGCGTCGACCTCCGCAAACGCCCCCGCCCAGCGCCCCGGTAGCCGCCGCACGCATGGCGCGCGGAGCACGAGAAAAGGCCCCCCGGAGGGAGCGCCCCCGGCCCCGCCCGGCGCGGACGCGCGCCTCAGGAACGCGGTGTGCTGCGGCACACCCGATACGTCCGCAACCCGGGGCGGATGCAGCTTCCCTCGCCGACGTCACCGACGTCGCCGGCGGAGAGGGGCGTCGTGCGCCATTGCGCCCGCCACTGGATCCGGCGCTAGGGCACCGCCGGCCGGCCGCTCCACCGCACACCGCCGCGGTACTCGGCCGGTCGCCGCCAGGCGACCGGCGAGCGGCCGGGCCCGGTGGTCAGGTACGGGGTCCGAGGAACAGTCCGCCGCTCGCGTCGACCACCTGGCCGGTGATCCAGCGCGCGCCGTCGGAGGCGAGGAACGCGACGACGTCGGCCACGTCGTCGGCCCCGCCCAGGCGGCCGAGCGCCGTCGTCGCGGCGATGTGCTCGGCCAGGCCCGGGACGTCGAAGACCGCCCCGTTGGCCGCCGTCCGGGTGGCGCCGGGGGCCACCGCGTTCACCGTGATCCCGCGCGCCCCCAACTCGTTGGCCAAGGTCATGCTCATCGTCTCGACCGCGCCCTTCGTCATGGCGAAGGAGGTCTGGGCGGGGTTGGCCATCCGGGTCGCGACGGAGGAGACGGTGACGATGCGGCCGCCGTCGCGCAGCAGCGGCAGCGCCCGCTCGATGATGAAGTACGGCGCCCGCACGTTCACCGCGAACAGGTGGTCGAACTGCGCCCGCGTCGTGGTCCCCATCGGCCCGGCGGGCGCGGCCGCCGCGTTGTTGACGAGGATGTCGAGCGGCCGCCCGGCCAATCCCGCCTCGACCCCCGCGAAGAGCGTGTCGACGTCGCCGTCCACGCCCAGCTCCGCCCCGACGGCGAACGCGGTGCCGCCGGCGCCCTCGATCCGGTCGACCGTCTCGTGCGCCCCGTCGGCGTCGCGGCCGTAGTGCACGGCGACCACCGCGCCCTCCGCCGCCAGCCGGGTGGCGACCGCCTGCCCGATGCCGCGCGACGCCCCGGTCACCAGCGCCGTCCTGCCGCTCAGACCACTCACATCGATCACCTGTCTCTGTTAGTCACTACCTAAATGGTAGTCGCTATCACGATGGTAGTGTCTATCACATGGTCGATCGGCACCCGAACCTGCGCGCGCAACGGCGCGCCGAGACCCAACGGGCGATCCAGGCGCACGCGGTGCGGCTGTTCACCGAGCGCGGCTACGACGCCACGACCGTCGCCGACGTCGCCGAGGCCGCGGGCGTCGCCCCCATGACCGTGTACCGGCACTTCCCCACCAAGGAAGACCTCGTGCTCGTCGACCAGAACGGACCGCTCCTCGCCGAGCGCCTCCGCGCCGCGCCCGCCGACCAGCCCCTGGTCCGCCGCATCGGCGGCGCGCTCGTCGACGCGACCGCGGTCCTGACCGGCGGTGGCGACCCGGGCGCCGCGGCCGCCGACGGGCGGTTCCTGCTCGACCGCCTCCGGCTCATGATCGCCACCCCCGCTCTGCGGGCCCGGCACCTCGACAACCAGTACGCCCTCCAGGAGGCGGTCATCGGCGCCCTCGGCGACGACGCCGCCGACCCCGAGACCGCGTTCCGCGCCCGCGCGGCGGCCGGCGCCTGCCTGGCGGTCCTGCACACGGCGCTGGTGCGCTGGGCCGAGGACGACGGACGGGCCGACCTCCCCGCCCTGGTCGCCGACGCGCTGGCCGCCGCCTTCGGCGACGCCGCCGCCCCCCTCGACCGGTCCGCCCGGCGCCAAGGGCCGCGGCGCTTCACCGGGTGATCGGTCGGCCGGTGAGCATGGGCCGGACCTTGGTGAGCATCAGGTCGAGGAACCGGTCGGGGTGGCGGAAGCAGGCGAAGTGGCTCGCGTCCTGGATGAGGGCGAAGTCCTTGACCGGGGCGGTGACGTCGTCGAAGAACCGCCGGACCGGCGCGGGCGGGGTGATCACGTCGCGCTCGCCCTGGAAGATGAAGAACGGGATGGCGAACGTGGTGCCTTCGGCCCATTCGTCGATGGCCGCGGACTCGGGCACGATGCGTTCGGAGAAGCTCATGGCCCTCGTGTAGGCGGGCAGCTCGCGCAGGGAGTGCAGGGGTGAGGACAGCAGGGAGCCGACCACGACGGTCTTCACGGTGTCGAAGGTGAGCGGGTCGGAGCCGACGGTGTGCTTGTTGTACCGCGACCAGTCCTCGGCGCTCCAGGCGGACTTGTCCGGACCCATGGTGGTGACGGCGGCCAGTTCTTTTCGCTTTCCGGCCGCGCCGAGCCGGTCCAGCAGCGCGCGGTAGGCGGTGTGGTCGCGGCCGCCGGCGTTGATGTTCTGGTCGGTGCCGACGTAGGCGCAGTACAGCTCCGGGTGGTCGCGGGCCAGGCGCAGCCCGATGGAGGAGCCGAAGGAGCAGCCGAGCAGCACGACCTTGTCGACGCCGAGCCGGGCGCGGATGTGCCGGGTGACCTCCAGGGCGTCGCGCTCGAGTCGCTGCAGGCTCATGTCGCCCTGTCCGTCGGGTCCGCCGTGGGCGAAGGTCTTGCCGGCGCCGCGCATGTCCCACCGCACGATCGTGAAGTGCCGTTCCCAGGCGCGGGTGCGCGAGGCGAAGATCAGGTTGGTGGCGCCGGGGCCGCCGTGGAGTTCCAGGATCACCGGGTTGCGGTGGTCCTCGCCGCGGATGGTGACCCACTGGTCGATGCCGCCGATGCGGACGAACCCGGATTCCTCGATGCCCTGCGGGCTCGTTATGCGTAGTCGTCTGGCGTGGGCGGTGCGCCTGAGCCGGCGGTAGCCGAGCAGGCCGGCGGCGGGGACGGCGACGGCCGCGGTGGCGGTTGCGGCGATAGTGA
This sequence comes from Nocardiopsis trehalosi NBRC 14201, assembly GCF_001552555.1. Taxonomy (GTDB): domain Bacteria; phylum Actinomycetota; class Actinomycetes; order Streptosporangiales; family Streptosporangiaceae; genus Nocardiopsis_B; species Nocardiopsis_B trehalosi. The sequence goes on from NZ_BCRK01000055.1 coordinate 18,093, forward strand.
TGCCGAGCATCCATTACCCCTTTAAACTGTTTATAGTAGTAACTCAGCGCTTACGGTATATACAGTTGCGGGAGGGTGTCAACCGACGCCCGCGAACGACCTCACCAAGGGGGGCGACCATGGCCAGGGCGGCCAAACCGCGCGAGAACAAGGACAAGAAGGCGCGCGACCTGCCGACGGGCATCGCGCTGCTGTGGGGCGAACAGGACCAACCCGCCCGCGGCCCCAAGCCCAGGCTCACCCCCCAGCGCATCGCCGAGGCCGCCGTGACCCTCGCCGACGCCGAAGGGCTGGAATCCGTCTCGATGAACAAGGTCGCCGCCGGATTCGGCGTCTCGGCCATGGCCCTGTACCGCTACGTGCCCGGCAAGGCCGAACTCGTCGAATTGATGGTCGAAGCCGTCCTCGCCGAACCCCCCGACCTGTCGGCCGCCGGCTCCGGTTGGCGGCCTCGGCTTTCCGCGTGGGCCCACTGCCAGTGGGGGGTCTACCAGGCCCATCCCTGGCTGCTGGCCGCCACCGCCATGCGCCGGCAGATCATGGGCCCCCACCAGCTCGCCTGGATGGACGCCGCACTCGCCGCCCTGGAACCGACCGGCCTGACCTCCGGCCAGCGCCACCAGGTCTTCCTCCTGATCGCTGGGCAGGTACGCAGCCTCGCCCAGCAACTGGCCGACTTCGACGAGGACCACAACCGCGAATGGGGCCGCCTGACCAGCGAGCTCCTCAACCGCCACAGCAATCGCTTCCCCGCCCTGACCAAGGCGATCGCCGACGGGGCATTCACCTCCACGGAGCTCGATCCACTCGACTTCGGCCTTGATCGCATCCTCGACGGCGTCCAAGTGCTCATCGACCGTGCCTAGCGAGCAGCACTCCTCTACGGTCGCTGACCTGGTGGGTGACGAGTCTGGCCAGCGCGCCGGTGCGGGCCAATGGCCGCCTGCACCCCGTGCCGGCGCAGGCGGGCGGGCGCCTGGATCGATCGGGTCGGTGCCGCGCGGCCCGGTCGAACCCGCCTGCCTGCTCCACGCGAAAGACCCGCCCACCCTCGGCACCGGCGGAGTCGCCGTTGAGGCCCTTCAGCATCGCGGAGCTGTACTCGCTCCCCGCGGCCGTGGAATGCGATGACGGCGGCCCGCGCCCTGGGCATCGGCCGCACGACGGCCTACGGGCTGGCGAAGAAGGGGGAGTTCCCCTGCAAGGTCATTCGCTACGGCGATACCTACCGCGTTCCGACCGCGGAGATCCTGCGGGTTCCTGAACGTCCCGATACCCGCTACACAGACCACCGAGAAGCGAGAGATGGAATGACGAACGCGACCTGCTTCACCGCCGGCCCGGTCCGCCCGGTGCCGCCTGCGCCCGCGTCCGACCGCCCCGGACCGGCTCCGGACCCACGGTCAAATGACGGTCAAACGGCGAAGAGCCCGGCTCTCGTGAGGGAGAACCAGGCTCTGACCTGCGAAAACGGGTGGGCGTACCAGGACTTGAACCTGGGGCCTCATCCTTATCAGGGATGCGCTCTAACCGACTGAGCTATACGCCCGCGCTGCGGTGGAACTCTACCGTATGCCGGGGGTCCGGGCGAACCGGTTGACCTGGCCGGTAGGGGGTCGAGGAGGGGCGCCGGGGCGCGGTCTCCTCGGTATCCAGGTTAGCGCGTCCCGGCGGGTGCTCCGGCCACTTACCGGTGCCCCGCCGGTACCCGGCGGCGCCGCCCCCCGATGGGGGCGGCGCCGGGGCGTCACTCGGATTCGGTGAGGGTGACGTCGACGCCGCCCACCAGGTCGGCGGCGAGGTTGTACAGCATCGCGCCGACCGTGGACAGGGCGGTGATGAGGATGATGTTCAGCGCCCCGATCAGGCCCGTGTAGCCGAGCACCCGGGCCGGGGAGAACCACTCGGCCGGGTTGATGCCGAGGTCGTCGCCCTCGCCGCCGTCCGTGAGGCTGGAGAACAGTTCGGTGACCGCGTCGAAGACGCCCAGGCTCGACAGGATCGCGTAGATGACGCCGATCGCGACGAACAGGATGATGAAGCACACCAGGGCGATGACGAAGCTGAACTTCATCACCGACCACGGTTCGACGCGGCTCACCGTCAGGTGGGCCTTGCGCGACGACTTCGTGGCCTTGACCGCCACGGTGGGCACGCCGCGCGGCGTCGACGGGGCCGACGACGCGGACGACGCGCTCCCGTGCTCGGCTCGGCTCTCGGGGGGTGCGTCCACCACTGCCTCCTCACTGGCGCCACCGGACATGGTGGCGGTGGCGGGCTCGTCGCCCGGGTCGTCCGGTCCGTCCGGCCGCGCGTCGCCCGAGGGTTCCGGGGCGGCGTCGGCTCCGATGTCGTCGGCGTCCGCACGGGCGGACGCGTCGGTGCCCGTGTCCGTGTCCGTGTCCGTGTCGGCTTCGGCGGACGAGCGGTCGCCGTCCGTGTCGGTGTCCGCTCCGGTGGACGGGCGGTCGCCGTCCGCTGCGGAGCCGACGGTGTCCGGGGCGGTGTCCTCGACCGCGCTATCGCTCCCGCCGTCGATGGTCGACGTGCCGGCAGCGGACTTCCGTTGCGTGTTGTCAGACTTGGCCACGTTACCGCTGGACTTTCCATGTGAGGGAGGAACCGGGTCAAGGGGGATGGTCGGCGACCGGGTTGGCGGGGCGTCCGGTGCCGTGCGAGGCAACTCTAGTCCCGTTCGTGGAGAACGTCCGGGCTTGTGCGGGGAGGTCGGCGGGGCCGTGCCGGATACCGGCGCGGCACCCCGTGGTGCCGATGGGCGCCGAGCGCCCGAGGGGCCCCGTCGGGTCGGAACCCCCGGGCGGTCCGGGCATCCGTTCGGTGCCGGCGCGGCCGCCCCAGGTGCCCAGCGTACCCATCGCGGCGGACGGTACCGCCGAGCGACGCCCCGGGGCGGGGTGGGCGCACGGGCCTCAGGAGGCCACCAGGCTCACAGAACCGAGGGACCCCTCGGGGAGCCCCGGCGCCGTCCTCACGACGGCGACCGTGCGGTACACGCCCGTCTCCGCCTCACGAGGACGCCGCGCACCCCGGGGGGACGGCCGGGATCCGAGGGCCCCGGGTCGGCCTCGCGACGGCGGTGGTGCCCCCCGGTTCCCGCCTCAGAGAGGCGGCCACCTTCTCGGGGTCGAAAGGGCCCTCCGGCCGACGGCCCCCGCCGCCCCGCCGACGGGCCGTGCCTGCCGCCGGGGGCGGGCGGCCCCCGGCGGCGCGGGTCGTGCGGGTTACTCGGTGTCGGGCTCGGGCGGCGGGGCGACGTCGGTGCCCGCGGCCTCGGCCGCGACCTCCTCGACGACGTCCTCGGCCTCCGCCTCGGCGTTGCGGGCGATGGCCACGACCGCGTTGCCGTTGCCGAGGTTCATCAGCCGCACGCCCATGGTGGCGCGCCCGGACTGCTTGATCTCGGAGCTGCGGGTGCGGATCACCCCGCCCTGCGAGGTGATGGCGAAGACCTCGTCGCCCTCGGGCGAGACCATGAGCGCTCCGACGAGCTTGCCGCGCGCCTCGACCACCTTGGCCGTCAGCACGCCCTTGCCGCCGCGGTTCTGCACCGGGTACTGGTCGGCCGGGGTGCGCTTGGCGAACCCGCCCTCGGTGGCGACCAGGACGTCGGCCGGACCGTCGGACTCGCGGACGACGTCCATGCTGAGCAGGTAGTCGCCCTCGAGGAACCGCATGCCGATGACGCCGCTCGTGGCGCGCCCCATGGGCCGCAGGGACTCGTCGGACGCCGGGAACCGGATGGCCTGCGCGTCGCTGCTGATTAGCAGCAGGTCGTCGGTGGGGAACACCAGGCGGGCGGCGATCAGCTCGTCGTCCTCGCGCAGGTTGATGGCGATGATGCCGGCGGAGCGGGAGGAGTCGAAGTCCTCCAGCCGCGACTTCTTCACCAGGCCCTCGCGGGTGGCCAGCACCAGGTACGGCGCGTCGTCGTACCCGCGCAGCGCCATGACCTGCGCGATCTCCTCGTCCGGCTGGAACTCCAGCAGGTTGGCGACGTGCTGGCCGCGGGCGTCGCGGGCGGCCTCGGGCAGCTCGTACGCCTTGGTGCGGTAAACCCGGCCCTTGTTCGTGAAGAACAGGATCCAGTTGTGCGTGGTGGTGACGAAGAAGTGCTGGACGATGTCGTCCTGCTTCAGCTGGGCCCCCCGCACGCCCTTGCCGCCGCGCTTCTGCGCCCGGTAGTTGTCGAGGCGGGTGCGCTTGGCGTAGCCACCGCGGGAGATCGTCACGACGACGTTCTCCTCCGCGATGAAGTCCTCCATGCGCATGTCGCCCTCGAAGGGGATGATGTGCGTGCGGCGCTCGTCGCCGTACTTGTCGACGATCTCGGTGAGCTCGTCGCGGACGATGCTCCGCTGCCGCTCGGGCGACCCGAGGATGTCGTTGTAGTCGTTGATCTGCGCCATCAGCTCGTCGTACTCGTCGGTGAGCTGGCGCCGCTCCAGGGCGGCGAGCTTGCGCAGCTGCATGTCGAGGATGGCGCGGGCCTGGATGTCGTCGATCTCCAGCAGCCCCATGAGGCCGGACTTGGCCTCGTCGGCCGACGCGCTGCCGCGGATGAGCGCGATGACCTCGTCGATGCGGTCGATGGCCTTCAGCAGCGCGCGCAGGATGTGCGCCCGCTCCTCGGCCTTGCGCAGCAGGTAGCGCGTGCGCCGGACGATGACCTCGATCTGGTGGGTCACCCAGTGGCGGATGAGCTGGTCCAGGCGGAGCGTGCGCGGCACCCCGTCGACCAGGGCCAGCATGTTCGCGCCGAACGTGTCCTGCAGCTGGGTGTGCTTGTACAGGTTGTTCAGCACGACCTTGGCGACGGCGTCGCGCTTGAGGACGATGACGAGCCGCTGCCCGGTGCGGCCGCTGGTCTCGTCCTTGACGTCGGCGATGCCGGTGACCTTGCCGTCCTTGACCAGCTCGGCGATCTTCTGCGCGAGGTTGTCCGGGTTGACCTGGTACGGCAGCTCGGTGACGACCAGGGTCTGCCGTCCGCGCGCGTCCTCCTCGACCTCGACGACCGCGCGCATGGTGATGGAGCCGCGCCCGGTGCGGTAGGCCTCCTCGATGCCGCGCCGGCCCACGATCAGCCCGTTGGTGGGGAAGTCGGGGCCCTTGATGCGCTCCATCAGGGCGTCGAGCAGTTCGTCGTCCGACGCCTCGGGGTGGGTGAGGAACCAGTTGACGCCGTCGGCGACCTCGCGCAGGTTGTGCGGCGGGATGTTGGTGGCCATGCCCACCGCGATGCCGGCGGAGCCGTTGACCAGCAGGTTGGGGAACCGTGCGGGGAGGACGACGGGCTCCTGCGAGCGGCCGTCGTAGTTCGGCCGGAAGTCGACGGTGTCCTTGTCGATGTCGCGGAGCATCTCCATGGCCAGCGGCGCGAGCTTGCACTCGGTGTACCGCATGGCCGCGGCGGGGTCGTTGCCCGGCGAGCCGAAGTTGCCGTTGCCGTCGACCAGCGGCATCCGCATGGACCAGCCCTGGGCGAGCCGCACCAGGGTGTCGTAGATGGCGGAGTCGCCGTGCGGGTGGTAGTTGCCCATGACGTCGCCGACGACGCGGGCGCACTTGAAGTACCCGCGGTCGGGGCGGTACCCGCCGTCGTACATGGCGTAGAGGACCCGCTGGTGCACGGGCTTGAGCCCGTCGCGGACGTCGGGGAGGGCGCGGCCGACGATGACCGACATCGCGTAGTCGAGGTAGCTGCGCTGCATCTCGACCTGGATGTCGACGGGCTCGACGCGGTTGCCGGGGCCGGTGGCCTCGGGGGCTTCCGGAGTGTTCGCATCCGTCACGGGATGTCGATCCTTTTCTGCTGAGTCGTTCGCTGCCGTCGGGAGGTGCCGGTCGTCAGATGTCGAGGAAGCGGACGTCCCGCGCGTTGCGCTGGATGAAGGAGCGCCGGGACTCGACGTCCTCGCCCATGAGCACGCTGAACATCTCGTCGGCCTGCGCGGCGTCGTCGAGGGTCACCTGGAGCAGCACCCGGCGGGCGGGGTCCATGGTGGTGTCCCACAGCTCGCCGGCGTTCATCTCGCCGAGGCCCTTGAAGCGCTGGACGAGGTCGCGCGGGCGCGGGTCGCGCTTGCCGGCGGCGATGCCCGCGTTGATGACCTCGTCGCGCTCGCGGTCGGAGTAGACGTAGTCGGCGTCGCTGCCGCGCTGGTCCCACTTGATCTTGTACAGCGGCGGCTGCGCGAGGTAGACGTGGCCGGCCTCGATCAGCGGCTTCATGAAGCGGAACAGCAGGGTGAGCAGCAGCGTGCGGATGTGCTGGCCGTCGACGTCGGCGTCGGCCATGAGGATGATCTTGTGGTACCGCAGCTTGGCGAGGTCGAACTCGTCGTGGATGCCGGTGCCCAGGGCGGTGATGATCGCCTGGACCTCGTTGTTACGGAGGATGCGGTCGATGCGCGACTTCTCGACGTTCAGGATCTTGCCGCGGATGGGCAGGATGGCCTGGTAATGGGGGTCGCGGCCGCCCTTGGCCGAGCCGCCCGCGGAGTCGCCCTCGACGATGTAGACCTCGCAGCGCTCGGGCTCGGTCGACTGGCAGTCGGCCAGCTTGCCCGGCAGCGACGTGGACTCCAGCAGGGTCTTGCGCCGGGTGAGGTCGCGGGCCTGGCGGGCGGCGATGCGGGCGCGCGCCGCCTGGCTCGCCTTGGTGACGATGTCCTTGGCCTCGCCCGGGTTGCGCTCGAACCAGTCGCGCAGGTGCTCGTTGGTGACGCGCTGCACGAACGACTTGGCCTCGGTGTTGCCCAGCTTGGTCTTGGTCTGCCCCTCGAACTGGGGGTCGGACAGCTTGACCGAGATGATGGCGGTGAGGCCTTCGCGGATGTCGTCGCCGGTGAGGTTGTCGTCCTTCTCGCGGAGCAGCTTCTGCTCGCGCGCGTACCGGTTGACGATCGAGGTGAGCGCCGCCCGGAACCCCTCCTCGTGCGTGCCGCCGTCGGTGGTGTTGATCGTGTTCGCGAACGTGTGCACCGACGAGGTGTAGGAATGGTTCCACTGGAGGGCCATCTCGGCCGCGATGCCGTCGCCCTCCTCCTCGAACGACACGATGGTCGCGTGCGCCGGGTCCTTCGACTTGTTGAGGTAGCGGACGAAGTCCGACAGCCCCTCGTCGTAGTGGTAGGTGTGCACCACGGGGGAGTCGTCGACGAACTGCGGGCGCTCGTCGCGGATGGTGATGGACAGCCCCTTGTTGAGGAACGCCATCTCCTGCATGCGCCGCGCGAGGGTCTCGAAGCTGTAGGTGGTGGTCTCGAAGATCGTCGGGTCGGCCCAGAACGTGATGATGGTGCCGGTCTCGCCGGTGGGCTCGCCCTTGGCGAGGTCGGCGGTGGGCCGGGTGAGCTCGTAGCTCTGCCGCCACACGTGGCCGTCGGTGCGGACCTCGACGTCCAGGGCCGTGGACAGCGCGTTGACGACGGAGAGGCCGACACCGTGCAGGCCGCCGGAGACGGCGTAGGACTGGCTGTCGAACTTGCCGCCCGCGTGCAGGGTGGTCAGGACGAGTTCGACCGCCGGGCGCTTCTCGACCGGGTGCAGGCCGACCGGGATGCCGCGGCCGTTGTCGGCGACGCGGATGCCGCCGTCGGCCGTGAGGGTGACCTCGATGGCGTCGGCGTGGCCGGCGAGGGCCTCGTCGACGGAGTTGTCGACGACCTCGTACACCAGGTGGTGCAGGCCCCGCTCGCCGGTGGAGCCGATGTACATGCCAGGGCGCTTACGTACCGCTTCGAGCCCTTCGAGAACTGTGATAGATCGAGCGTCGTAGGCCAAGTGGAAACACCCTCCTGCTGAGGAACGCCTACCAGTCGGGCCCCCGGGGTGGGGTGGGGAACGGGGGAGGCGCACAGCGAGGACGACCGACCGGTACGCCGCCGCCGGACACCGCTCACTGCTCCTGGTCCCGCCGCTCACGCGTGGGGCGGGCCGTACCGGCGGATGCGTCCGAAGAACCGTGTCCATGATACCGCGCGGCGCACCGGAAAGTGGCATTCACGGCGCTGTGCCGCCCGACAGCGGGTGAACGGACGGGGATATGAGTCCCCACACGCGGACGGCCCCACGCGAGTGCCCGCGCCCCGTTCAGCGCCGCCCAGGGCCACCGCCCTGGTGCGCGGCCTCCGGCGGCGCCCGTACCACCGCCGAAGCGCCGGTCACGCGCCGACCGTACCGGCCGGGGCCGACATCGGACGGTCAGAACCTGCGCGGCCCGGGCCCGCGGCCCCGCCCCGGCTGCTGCACCCGGATGTGCAGCACGGTCCCGTGCCCCAGCTCCTCGTTGAGGCGGCGGACGAGATCGGGGGCCATGGCGCGCGCGTGCGCGGCCATGGTGGGGGAGTCGGCCGCCACCACCAGCTCGCCCCCCTCGTAGGTCACCGGCCGCAGGTGCTGGGCGTTGAACTCGCCGACGATGTCGGCCCACCGGCCGAACACCCCGCCGATGGCCACCTGCTCCTGCCAGCCGTGCTCGATCAGCCAGGCGCGCACCGCGTCGCCGAAGGGCTGCGGCTCGTTGCGCGACCGCACCGGGCCGCGCCGGGTCCGCCGGGCGCGGGTGTCGGGGGCGGCGCCGCGCTCGCGCGCCGCCGCCCGCGCCTGCGCGAGGGCCTGGCGGGCGAGGTCGACCCCGGTGGGGCCTTCGGGGGCGCCGTCGCCCCGGGGGCGGTCCTCAGACACGCGCGACCTCCCCCTCGTGCACCCGGAACCGGGTGCCGCTCAGCTCCGCGGGGATGTCGTCGGGCACCGCCGCGCTGACGAGCACCTGCTCGGCGTGGCGGACGTGCTCGGCGAGCCGGCGCCGCCGCTCGGCGTCGAGTTCGGCGAACACGTCGTCCAGGATGAGCACCGGGTCGTCGCCGTCGGCGCGCAGCAGCTCGAAGCCGGCCAGCCGGAGCGCGAGCGCGTACGACCAGGACTCGCCCTGGCTCGCGTAGCCCTTGGCGGGCAGGTCGTCCAGGCGCAGCACGAGGTCGTCGCGGTGCGGGCCGACGAGGCTCACCCCCCGCTGCAGCTCCTGGGTGCGGGCGCCGGCCAGCGCGGTGCGCAGCAGGTCGGCCAGCGCGGTCCGGTCGGCCGGCGGTTCGGCGCCCTCGGGGGCGGCCGAGCTGCGGTAGGACAGGACCGGCGGCCCGCCCGCCGTGGTCAGCTCGCCGTAGGACTTGGCGACCAGCGGCTGGAGTTCGGCGACGAGGGCGAGCCGGGCGGCGAGCAGCTCCGCGCCCGCCGCCGCCAGGTGCTCGTTCCACACGTCCAGCGTCGACAGGTCGGGCTCGCGGCGCTTGAGGAACTGCGCCGACGCCGACTTCAGCAGGGCGTTGCGCTGCTTGAGCACGCGCTCGTAGTCGGCCCGCACGCCCGCGAACCGGGGGGCGCGGGCGACGAGCAGCTCGTCCAGGAACCGGCGGCGCTCCCCGGGGTCGCCCTTGACCAGGGCGAGGTCCTCGGGGGCGAACAGCACGGTGCGCAGGATGCCCAGCACCTCGCGCGGGCGGGTGGCGGGGGCCCGGTTGAGCCGGGCGCGGTTGGCCTTGCCGGGGTTGATCTCCAGCTCGATCACGGCCCGCCGGTCGTCGCGGACGACGGCGGCGCGGACGATCGCGCGCTCGGCGCCCTTGCGGACCAGCGGGGTGTCGGTGGCCACGCGGTGGCTGCCGAGGGTGGCGACGTAGCCGATGGCCTCGACCAGATTGGTCTTGCCCTGGCCGTTGGGGCCGACGAAGGTGCTGATCCCGGGTTCGAGCCGCAGGTCGGCCGCCGCGTAGGACCGGTAGTCGGCCAGTTGCAGGTGGGAAACGTACATCCGGCCTCTCCTGTCCTCCGCGTCTCCTGGGTCCCGGTGGCAACGCCGCCGGTCCCGTCCCACCGCCGCGAACGCGGTTTCACGTGAAACGGGACCGGGGGGTGCGCTCAGGCGGGGGAGGTCCCCGCGTCGCCGCCGGACTTGGTCACGGCGTGGCCGCCGAACTGGTTGCGCAGGGCGGCGACGACCTTCATGGCCGGGCTGTCGTCCTGGCGGGAGGCGAACCGGGCGAACAGGGCGGCGGTGATCACCGGCGCCGGGACGGCGTGGTCGACGGCGGCCTGCACGGTCCACCGGCCCTCGCCGGAGTCCTGGGCGTAGCCGCGGATGCCCTCGAGACCGGGGTCGTCCTCCAGGGCGCGGACGAGGAGGTCGAGCAGCCAGGAGCGGACGACGGTGCCCTCGCGCCAGCTGTCGAAGGTGCCGGGCACGTCGTCCACGACGTCGGAGGCGGCCATCAGCTCGAAGCCCTCGGCGAACGCCTGCATCATGCCGTACTCGATGCCGTTGTGAACCATCTTCACGAAGTGGCCCGCGCCGACGCCGCCGGCGTGCACGTAGCCGCCGCCCTCGTCGGGGGTCAGGGAGTCGAAGACCGGCTTGGCGCGGGCGACGTCGTCGGCGGCGCCGCCGACCATGATGCCGTAGCCGTTCTGCCGGCCCCACACGCCGCCGCTGACACCGGCGTCGATGTAGTGGACGCCCTGCTCCTTGAGCTCCTCGGCGCGGCGGCGGTCGTCCACGTAGTGGGAGTTGCCGCCCTCGATGATGAGGTCGCCCTCGGCGAGCAGGCCGGACAGCTCGCGGATGGTCGCGTCCGTGGGGTCGCCCGCCGGCACCATCACCCAGACGGTGCGGGGCGCGGCCAGGCGGTCCACCAGCTCCGCCAGGCTGGCGACGTCGCGGACCTCGGGGTCGAAGTCGAAGCCGACGACCTCGTGCCCCTTGTCGCGCAGCCGCTGGGCCATGTTGCCGCCCATTCTGCCCAGGCCGACCATACCGAGTTGCATGTTCCGTTCCCCCTATGCCACCTGTGGATATGTGGATGACCGCGCCGGGTCAGCTCGACAGCCGGACCGGCATGATCAGGTACCGGTAGTCCGAGGCCGCGCCGTCGTCGGCCGGCTTGCCGGTGATGATGGCCGGCTTGGTCGACGTCGTGAACTGCAGGCGCGCGATGTCGGAGTCGATCGCGTTGAGCCCGTCGAGGAGGAACGCGGAGTTGAAGGCGATCTGGATGTCGTCGCCGTCGAGCGCGGCGTCGAGGACCTCGACGGCCTGCGCCTCGTCGCCCGTTCCGGCCTCCAGCACCAGCCGGCCGTCGCCGAAGGCCAGGCGCAGGGGGGTGTTGCGCTCGGCGACCAGCGAGACGCGCTTGACGGCCTCGACGAACTCGGCCTTCTGCACCTCGGCGACGGAGTTGAACGTGTCGGGCAGCAGCGCCCGGTACTTCGGGAACTCGCCGTCGAGCAGCCGGGTGGTGGTGCGGCGGCCGCCGCCCTCGAAGCCGATCATGCCCTCGCCGCTGTCGGCGGCGGACAGGGCGATGGACACCTCGGCGCCGCCGGTGAGCGACTTGGCGGTGTCGGCGAGGGTCTTGGCGGGGACGAGCGCGACGGCGCTGAGGCCGGGGTCCTCGGGCTTCCAGGCGAGTTCGCGGACCGCGAGGCGGTAGCGGTCGGTGGAGGCGAGGGTGAGGGTCTCGCCCTCGATCTCGACGCGGACGCCGGTGAGCATCGGCAGCGTGTCGTCGCGCCCGGCGGCGACGGCGACCTGGCCCACGGCGGCGGCGAACGCGTCACTGCCGACCGAGCCGGCCAGGCCGGGCATGGCGGGCAGCGTGGGGTAGTCCTCGACCGGCAGGGTCAGCAGGGTGAACTTGGCGCTGCCGCAGGACACGATGACCTTCGCGCCGTCGGTGCTGATGTCCACCGCCTGTGGAGGAAGGTTGCGGACGATCTCGGCGAGGAGGCGGCCGGAGACCAGGGTGGTGCCCGGCTCCTCGACGTCGATGTCGACGGCCACCTGGGCGGAGACCTCGTAGTCGAAGCTGGAGAGCTTGAGCCTCTGCCGTCCGTCGGCCTCGCCGGCGTCGAGGAGCATCCCCGCCAGCACGGGGACCGACGGCCGGACCGGCAGGCTGCGGGCGGTCCAGGCCACGGCGTCGGCCAATACGTCGCGTTCGACCCGGAACTTCACTATCCGACTCACTTTCCTCGGAACCTGGGAGCCCTCACGGCGGCGGGCGGCGGCGGGGCGTCGCCGGACGTTCGGGGGGCGGGTTCACACGGTACCCGGATTCCACTCGCGCCGCTGCCCACCACACGTGCCCGGTGCCCGGTCCGGCGAGGGGCGGGGCGGCCGGACGCGGCCCGGAGCCGGTTGTCCACAGATTGGGGGCCGAGCCGTTTTACCACGCCACACATCTCTCTCTTGAGGCGCAGTAGTAGTAGGGGCTGTGGATAGTGTGGAAAACCGTTGTTTCCGCAGGTCACCCCGCGAATTTTTATCCACCGGGCCTGTGGGCGACCCTGGGGAGAAGTGCGCGTCGCTGTGGACGGGGAAAACTCCTCCACAGCTCGCCCCCCGGTTATCCACCGCCTGTCCCCAGGTTGTCCACGGGTCGTCCCCAGGAGGTGGGGAGGGCCGGGAGAGGGGGTGGACGGCCCGCCCACAGGTCGTCCCCAGGTTGTCCACCGCTTCGGCCGGGTTATCCGCAGGGTTGTCCACGGGTTTTCCACAGAAAAACGCCTCCGGCTGGGGATAACCGGAGGCGTCGGGGTCGAAAAAAAGTTCTCAGATGTTCCGCGACTGCTGCTTGATGCGGTTGGTGAGTTCGGTGACCTGGTTGTAGATCGACCGCCGCTCGGCCATGAGCGAGCGGATCTTGCGGTCGGCGTGCATGACCGTGGTGTGGTCGCGGCCGCCGAACTGCTGGCCGATCTTGGGCAGCGACAGGTCGGTGAGCTCGCGGCACAGGTACATGGCGATCTGCCGGGCCGTCACCAGCACCCGCGAACGCGATGTTCCGCACAGGTCGTCGGTGCTCAGCCCGAAGTACGACGCGGTCTGGGCCATGATGGCGGCCGCCGTGATCTCGGGGCCCTCGTCGTCGGGGATGAGGTCCTTGAGCACGATTCCGGTGAGGTGCAGGTCGACCGACTGCCGGTTCAGGCTGGCGAAGGCGGTCACCCGGATGAGGGCGCCCTCCAGTTCGCGGATGTTCGTGGAGATCTTGCTGGCGATGAACTCCAGCACCTCCGGCGGCGCGTTCAGCCCCTCCTGCGCCGCCTTCTTGCGCAGGATGGCGATGCGGGTCTCCAGCTCGGGCGGCTGGACGTCGGTGATCAGCCCCCACTCGAACCGGTTGCGCAGCCGGTCCTCCAGGGTGACCAGCTGCTTGGGCGGCCGGTCGCTGGAGATGACGATCTGCTTGTTGGAGTTGTGCAGGGTGTTGAAGGTGTGGAAGAACTCCTCCTGCGTCTGCTCCTTGTTCTCCAGGAACTGGATGTCGTCCACCAGGAGCACGTCGATGTCGCGGTAGCGCCGCCGGAAGCCGTCGGCCTTGCCGTCGCGGATCGAGTTGATGAACTCGTTGGTGAACTCCTCGGAGCTGACGTAGCGCACCCGCGCGCCGTCGTAGAGGCGCTGGGCGTAGTGGCCGATCGCGTGCAGCAGGTGGGTCTTGCCCAGCCCCGAACCGCCGTAGATGAACAGCGGGTTGTACGCCTTGGCCGGGGCCTCGGCGACGGCGACCGCCGCCGCGTGCGCGAACCGGTTGCTGGAGCCGATGACGAACGTGTCGAACGTGTACTTGGGGTTCAGCCGGGCGAGTTCGCCCGACCCGGCCGCGGTGTCGGTGTCGGAGAACTCGGGCGCCCCGGGCGGGGCGCCCGGGACCGGCCGGCCCGGCGGGGAGTCGGGCGGGGCCACCGGCAGCGGGTCGGGCCCCCCCGAGGGGCCGGGGCGGCCGGCCGGCGG
>NZ_BCRK01000056.1 GCF_001552555.1 Nocardiopsis trehalosi NBRC 14201
CCCCGCCTCGTCTCCCGCCTTCTCCCCTTCCAAGAAGAGGAGAAGGCGGGAGACGAGGCCGTACTCCGGCGACGCTCGGTGAACCGGTGGAAGCTGATGGAGGCGCACCGGTCGGTGGCCACGATGCGGCGGATGCCGGGGAAGCCGTAGCGACGCGGGCCGACTCCGGTCCTACGCCGCGCTGACGGCTGGGCCGCTCCCGGCCGCTCTCGCCGCCGCTGTTGCGCACCACGGCGAACGGGCGGGGTAGGCAACCCGCCTGACGGATGGCCCCTCGGAGACCCGCCGGGGTGCCGTGGGCGGACAACAGACCCCGTCTCATTATTAGAGATGATGGTTTCTCATATTGAGACGCCGCGGTAGGGTCGGCCCATGACCGTGCAGCGCTGGGACGCCGACCTCTACGACAGCCGCCACGACTTCGTCGCCTCGCTGGGCGGCGGGCTGCTCGACCTGCTCGCGGCCGCGCCCGGTGAGCGGGTGCTCGACGCCGGGTGCGGCACCGGCGACCTGACCGCCGCGCTCGCCGAGGCCGGGGCCGAGGTGGTCGGCGTCGACGCCAGCGCCGAGATGGTCGCGCGCGGCCGCGCCCGGTTCCCCCACCTGGACCTGCGGGTGGGCGACCTGCGCGACCCGGGGTCGGTCGGCACCGGGTTCGACGCGGTGCTGAGCAACGCCGTGCTGCACTGGATCCCCGATGCCGACGCGGCGGCGGCGACCCTGGCCGGGGCGCTGCGCCCCGGCGGGCGGCTGGTCGCCGAACTCGGCGGGCGCGGCAACGTCGCCGTCATCGACCGGGGCGCGCGCGGGCTGCGCGCCGCCCTGGGCCTGCCCGACGCCCCGGACCCGTGGTACTTCCCCGGCATCGCCGACTACGCGGCCGTGCTGGAGCGGGCCGGCCTGGAGGTGACGTCCGCCCGCCTCTTCGACCGGCCGACCCGCCTGACGGGTGACGACGGCCTGGCCGCGTGGGTGCGCATGTTCGGCGGCCACCTGCTCACCGGCGTCACCGACCCCGATACGTTCCTGGCGGACCTGGCCGTGCGCCTGCGCCCGGAGCTGCACCGCGACGGCTCCTGGTGGGCCGACTACCGCCGCCTGCGGATCACGGCCGTCCGCCCCTGATCCGGGCACGCGGCCCGGCGGTTCAGGGGCCCTGCCCCGAGCCGCACCGCGCCCAGTCGGGTCGAAGCCCCGACCCGCCGGGCGCGCTCCCAGGGCGAACCCACCCCCACCCACCAGGCGCCGTCGACAGCGACACCACCCGGCCGCACCCGCGCAGCCCCGACCGCACCGGTCGAGCCGTGGCCACGGCCGTGGCATGGCCGTGGCGCGCAGACCCCCTGAACGCTCCGCGTTCCGTCAGGTGGCCGGGGCCGCGGTCACGTAGCGGACATCGGTGGCGATCTCGGTGCGCTCGCCGTCGGCGTCGAGGGACAGCGTCCAATCCCGCAGGGCCACCGTCACGCCGGTGGTCAGGCTCCGCTGCTCGGTGAGCGGGTCGGTGCCGGTCTCGACCCAGCGCTCCCCGTCGAGCCGGCGCTGGCCCTCCTCCGCGTTGTTCTCGGCGTCCTGCTCGTCGACCTGGAAGTAGACGTTCGCGGTGCCGTCCGGGTCCCACCACAGGGCGTCGATGTACACGTCGTGGGTCTCGCACTCCTCACCCGGTTCGGCGTGCACCGGGGCGGTCTCGCCTTCGCCCGAGGCGACGTCGACGACGGTCACCGTCGCGCAGGCGTACTCCTGGTCGCCCGTCAGCAGCACTCGGGTGCCGTCGGGGCTGAAGGCGGCCTCCTCGATGGAGTCCGGCCGGTCCGGGTCGAGCCGGCGGGGTTCGCCGTCGAGCGGTACCAGGTACGCGGGCAGCACGTCGTCGCCGGGCAGGGAGCCGTGGGGGTAGGCGGCGAGCGCGGCGCCGTCGGTGCCGGCGATCAGGTGGGGCCGGACGCGTTCGTCCAGGAAGCCGTCCTCGGTGGGCAGTGCCACGTCCGTCCGCTGCGGTTCGGGTGAGGCGTCGGCGAGGTCGATGACCACCACGTGGTCGTCGCCGTCCAGCCAGGCGACCCGGCTGCCGCCGACGGGCACGACCGTCTGGCACTGGCATTCCAGTTGGCGGTCGCCGCAGCCCTCGCACGACACGGACGCGGCCTCGCCGTTCTCGGTGGAGACCACGCCGAGTTCGTCGCCGAGGATCACGGTGAACACGTACCGGCCGTCGGTGGTGAACACCGGGCGGGTGCCGACGAGGCCGAACGGCGTGCCGCCGATCCGCTCGGTGCCGTCCATGACGACCATCTCGCCCTGCGTGCTCATCCAACTCTCGCCGAACTCGACCCGCATGTAGGCGTAGACGCCCGCCGCGGCCGGGGACTCCGTCGCGCCCTCGGACGGGGCGGGCCCGTCCCCGGACGGTACGGCCAGCGCGACGGCGACCGCCGCCACCCCCGCCACCACGACCGCCCCCGCACCGATCAGGACCTTGCGCATCGACGTTCTCCTCCACGCTCCGGAGCGCATACCGCGTACGCGCTCGGCCCTCGCCCCCGGGGCGATGGAGAGAGTGGCGAACCCACGAGCAAGATAACCGAGATTGCCGTGCTACGCCTGGGTTTGGGAGCGATACCCGAAACCGGCATGGAGTCCGGGCGCATCGACGGGGTACGCGCCGTGCGCCGACCCCACAGGCCCCACGGGTCCGGACGGCCGGTTCCGGCCGTGTCGTCGCGGCCGTGGTCGCGCCCGTCGGCGCGGGTGCGCGGGCATGGCAGCGCCGGGGTGCGGGAAGGTACCCTCCCGGTACTCGCCGAACGCGGAGAGGGACCACCATGCCGACCAGCGCCACCGCCGATTTCCGCGACTGGGACGGGCTCCTCGCGTCCCGCGGCGCCCCGGTGCTGCTCGCCGAGCTGACCGACCTGTGCGGTTCCGACGAGACCGCCGCGTGGGACGCCTTCGACGAGATCGAGGACGCCACCGCCCACCTGGAGTACACCCGCTACACCTTCCGCTACATCCGCAGCGCGCGCAGCGCCGAGACCGTCCCGTTCCTGGTGGCGGCGCTGCGCGGCGGCGCGGTCCTGCCCGACCTGCGGGCTCCGCTGGTGCGGCTGCTGACCGTGATCGCCGTCGGCTGGGACGAGGGCCTGGTCCCGGGCGGCCTGCCCGCCGCCGCGCCGCCGGACCCCACCGGGCCCGAGGGCGCCGGTCCCGCCACCGGCGACGACTTCGACGGGGCCGCCGACGGCATCGACATCCGCGACATGTGGGCACTGCCCTCGCACGCGGCGGTCGGGGCGGAGCTGCCGCGCCTGCTCCCGCTGCTGGCCGACCCGGACGACGAGGTGCGCGAGTACACCGCCTACCTGTGCGCGTGGTTCCCCGCCCGCGCCGACGCGGTCCTGCCCGCGCTCCGCTCCCGGCTGGCCGAGGAGGGGTCGCCGCGGGTCCGGGCCTGCCTGGCGCTGGCCCTGGCCATGGCGGCGGGCGGCCGCCACGAGCCCGGCGACGTCGACCTCGTCTCCCGCCTGGCGGGCGACCCCGACCCGCTGCCGCGCTGGGCCGCCGCCGTGGCGCTGGCCCGGCTGCTGGGGCGGGCCGCGCCGGACGGCGTCGTGGCGGAGCTGCGCGCGTGGGCCGCGGTCGACCGGGGCACCGGCGGCACCGCGCCCCCGTTCGTGTCCAACGACGTCGCGGCGGCGGCCGGGGCCGCACTGCTGGAGACCGGGGCGGCGCACGACGCCGCCACCGTCGAGGCGCTGTGCCGGGGGCTGCTGCGGGCCGGACACGAGGAGGCGCGGCACCGGGTCGGCGCGCTGCTGGCCGCCGCGTTCCCGCGCGGCCCGGTGGGCGCCCCGCCGCCCCCCGCTGAGTTGTCCGGGCCGCAGCGGCGGGCGGTGGCGGCCGCCGCGCTGGCCCGGTCGGCGTGGACCGACCTGGGCCACTTCTCCGACGCCCTGCGCGCTTACGGCCTGTCCCCCGCCGCGCCGCCCCGGAGCGGCGGCGCCGGCCGGACGCCGGAACCGGACCGCTGGTCGCTGGCCGCCTACGCGGGGCTGCGCGAGTGGCGCCGGGTCGAGGCGGCGTCCCCCGCCGACGCCCCGGACCGACCGCGAACGCGCGTGCGCGTCGAGACCCCCGCCCCCCTGGCCCCCCGTGTCACCGCGGTCATCGCCACAGCGGGGGCGCCCGAGGCGGTCGACGAGGCCGCGCCCACAGGCGGCACACCCCCGGGGCGTCCGCCCGTTCCGGCCCCGGCCGACACTGCCGCCGGGGCCCCCGCTGCACCACCCCCGGACGCCGGCCCGGGAGGGCCCCCCGGCGGCGCGGAACCCGCCGCCCCACGGCCGCCCGCCCACCCCGCCGCGCTCGGGGCCGCACCCGAGCTTGGCCTCGAACAGGGGGCGCGGGGCGTGGGCGTGCACGCGGCACCTCCGGCGGCCGCTCCGTCCCCAGCTGCATCCGAGGCGAGCACGGAACCCGCTTCCATGGGCCGGCGCACCAGCGCCAACCCGGGAGAGTCCCCCGGAAGCGCGGAACCCGCCGCACCGCCGTCCGCCACCCCGCCTCGCCTACCGCACACCGGGGATCGCGTTCCCGACGCCGCATCCGACAGCGGGCCGTCGGCCGTGGCGGCGGTCGACGGCGCGGGGGCTGGTGGGGCTCTCCCGGCGCCCGCGCCCGGGGCGGCCGGGGGTGCCGCAACGGGGGCGCGAATCTCCGGCGGCGGCTCTCCCCCGCCGGCCCCACCGTGGTCGCGGGCCGTCGAGGCGGCGCTGCGGGCCGCGTTCCCGGAGGGTGACGTGCGCGTCGAGCACGCGGGCCCGCACCTGCTGACGGTGCGCGTCCACCCGTTCGCCGCGACCGCCCCGCCGGTCCGCATCACCTGGGCCACCGACGCCCCCACCGGCACCCTCACCGGCTGACCGCCCCCGCCCGCGTGGCGGGTGGTGGCGGCGTGGGTGTCCGTGGATCGGCCGATCACCTCCCGCCGTCGAGACACGCTCGCAACGCGCCAGGGGCGTCGGCGTGGGCATAGTGGCCCGCCCCGGCGACCATGCACGTCCCACAGCCACCGCCGCGCGGCCGCGCCCCGCCGACCATCGCGGCTCGGCGCCGCCCTGCCGCACCGGGGGCGGACGGCGGGCGGAACGTCCCGGGCTCCGCGACTCCCGCACTGCCCCGGTGGTGGCCGGGCCCCGCGCGGTGCGAGCGCCGCGGGCTCGTGCCGTGCCGCCTGTGTGACCGGGGGGGCCGCCGACTGCTCGACCGTTCGGCGGAACCGGCCAAAGGGGCCGCCGTCGCCGCGCCGGGAATCACCCCCACGGCGGGTCCCCGTGCACGGCCCTGGCGGGCGTCATCCGGGCGGCCGCTGCGACCGGCACCGGCCCGCCCGGGCCGCGACTCCGGCCTCCGGGCCGGGGCATCCCGGGCCCACGGCGAGCGGCGCGCCGCCATGTCCGCGCGCCGGCGTACCCGCTGCGACCGTGGGGGGGGACGGGCGGGTCGGGGGCGATGACCCGGTGCCCGCGTCCGGCGGGTGTCGGGCCGGTGTGCCGACCCGGACCGGAGTCGGCCGTCATCCCGTGCACGAGCACGGCCCACGGGCGCCGCGACCCGCGTCCGCGCGTGCAGGCCGGCCCCGCCCGCTCCCCGGCGCCGGGCCCGCGTCCGCGTCCGGCCGCCGGAGGTCCGGCACGCGTGTCCGCCCTGTCCGTCTCGGGGGCCGCTCCCGACCCCGGTGCGGCGGCGCGGCGGTGCCGCCGATGGGACCGCGCGGAAAAGCGGTTGCCGAGGGGCGGGCGACCAGGCATGCTGTTAACGCTACATTGATCGCTTTAGTGAGGATACCGATGCCCGCTCCCCTGTCCCCCTCCGCCGTCCGCGAGATCCCCGTCGGGCCGCCGGGCGGCGGTCCCTACGGTGTGGCCGCGGGGCCCGACGGGGCCGTGTGGCTCACGCTCGTGCACGCCGGGCGGCTGGCCCGCGTCGACCCCGACGGCACCGTCGCGGAGTTCCCGCTCGGCGCACCCGACGGCGCCCGGCCCTGCGTCATCACCGCCGGCCCCGACGGCCACCTGTGGGTGACCCTCAACGGCGCCGACGCCCTCGCCCGGGTCGGGCTCGACGGCACCGTGCGCACCGTCCCGATGCCGGAGGGATCGGCCCCCTACGGCATCGCGGCGGGCGCCGACGGCGCCCTGTGGTGCACGTTCATGGGCACCGACCGGATCGGGCGCGTCACCACCGACGGCGAGGTCACCACGTTCGCGCCGCCGGTGGCCGGGGGGATGCCCTCGCTGATCACCGCCGGCCCCGACGGCGCCCTGTGGTTCACGCTGAACCAGGCCGACGCCATCGGGCGCATCACCACCGGCGGCGACACGTCGCTGTACCCGCTGCCGACGTCGGGCGGCGCGCCCGTCGGCATCTGCGCCGCGCCGGACGCCATCTGGTTCGTCGAGATCGGCGCGGGCCGCGTCGGCCGGGTCGCCCTCGACGGCGAGGTCACCGAGTTCGCGCTGCCCGACCCCGCCTGCCGGCCGCACGCCATCGCCGCCGACGGCGAGGGGGCGTGCTGGTTCACCGAGTGGGGTGCCGGGCGGATCGGCCGCGTGACCCCGGACGGCGACATCACCGAGGTCCCGCTGCCCTCGGCGGCGGCGGAGCCGCACGGGATCGCCGTCGACGCGCGGGGCCGCGTGTGGGCGGCCCTGGAGAACGGGCACGCCGCCGTGCTGACCCCCTGACCCCGCCCCCTGACGCGGTGCGGCCGCGCGCGCCGTCGGCCGTCACGGCTCGACGCCGCCCTGCCGCACCGGTGCGGGGACGGCGGGCGGACCCCCCGGGTCAGAAGTCGTTCGCGGACTCCGGCGGCGCCGTCCCCGGCGCCGCCGGGCCCAGCCGCCGCAGGTGGACGTGGCGCGCCAGGCGGATCACCGGCCGGATGAGGAGTTCGACGCTGCCAGCGAGGAACATCCAGGTGCCGGCGGTGGTCGTGGCGGGGAAGAAGAACAGGATGCTGCCCCCGATGAACCAGGCCGCGACGAGGATGTCGTTGGCGATGCTCGCCACCTCGTAGCGGCGCCGCAGCACCAGCTCGTCGGAGCCGACACGGACGACGAGCGGCTCCTCACCGCGGGCACGGTCCATGCCACCAGTGTCACCCGCCCCGCGCGCCGGACCCGGACGCCGCGCCGACGCGGCCCCGCTCCCGCCCCCGGGGAAGGGGCGCGAGCGGGGCCGTTGTCAGGGGGCCGCGACCGGCGGGTTCTCGGCGTCCGGGGCGGGGGTGCGGCGGCGGGCGCGCAGGGCCGCGGCGACGGCGATCGCCACCCCGGCGAGCATCAGGGCGTACAGCCCGAGCGCGATCCCGCTGTCCAGCAGGACCGCCGGGTCCCCCTGCCCGGCGGCCATCGCGCGGCGCAGCTCGCCTTCGGCCAGCGGCCCGAGGATCACCCCGATCAGGACCGGGGCGACGGGGATACCGTGGCAGCGCATCAGCAGCCCCACCGCGCCCACGGCGTAGAGCAGGCCGACCTCGAACACCGACCCCTTGGCCGCGTAGACGCCGACGGTGGCGAAGACGACCAGGCCCGCGTAGAGGTGGCGGCGCGGCAGGCGCAGCAGCCGCGCCCACAGCGGTGCGAAGGGCAGGTTGATGACGAGCAGCAGCACGGTGCCGACGAACATGCTGGCGAGCAGCGCCCACACCAGGTCGGCGTCGCCCTCGAACAGCAGCGGGCCGGGCTGCATGCCGTACTGCTGGAAGGCCGCGAGCATGACGGCGGCGGTCGCCGAGGTGGGCAGCCCCAGGCCCAGGAGCGGGATCATCGCGGTGGCCGTGGTCGCGTTGTTGGCCGCCTCGGGCCCGGCGACGCCCTCGATCGCGCCCCGGCCGAACTCGCTGTTCCCGCGCCGCCGGGCCAGGGCCTTCTCCATCCCGTAGGACAGGAAGGTGGGGATCTCGGCGCCGCCGGCGGGGACGACGCCGAACGGCAGGCCCACGGCCGTGCCGCGCAGCCACGGCAGCCAGGAGCGGCGCAGGTCGGCGCGGCTGAGCCAGGGGGCGCCGCTGGCGATGACCCGGTCCGCGGGGGCGCCGTCGGGGCGGAACCCGCAGTGGAGCACCTCCCCCACGGCCAGCAGGCCGACCGTGACGACGACGATGTCGATGCCGTCGAGGACCTGGGGGACGCCCAGGGTCATCCGCACCGCCCCGGTCTGGTCGTCGATGCCGACGACGCTGAGGGCGAGGCCGACGCCCAGCGCCGCCACCCCCCGCGCCGGGGCGGAGGTGATCACGGCGACGGTGGACACGAACGCGAGCACCGCGAGCGCGAAGTACTCGGCGGGCCCGAACCCGAGGGCGAACGCCACCATGCGCTGCGCGAAGAAGGCGACGACGGTGGTGGCGACGATTCCGCCGACGAATGAGCCGAGGACGGCGGCGGCCAGCGCCTGGGACGCCCGCCCGCTGCGGGCCATGGCGTAGCCCTCGAAGGCGGTGACGATCGAGGAGCTCTGCCCGGGGGTGTTGAGCAGGATGGAGGTGGTGGCGCCGCCGAACTGCCCGCCGTAGTAGATCCCGGCGAACATGATGAAGGCGGCGGTCGGCTCCAGCAGGAACGTGAGCGGCAGCAGCAGGGCGACCGCCATCGAGGACCCGAGGCCGGGGAGCACCCCGACCGCCGTGCCGAGCACGACCCCGACCAGGCACCACAGCAGGTTGGCGGGTGTGAGGGCGTCGGCGAAGCCCCCCGCGAGAAGGGAGAGTGCGTCCATGGTCAGCCGATCCCTCCGAGCGGGCCCGCGGGCAGCGGCACGTCGAGCAGTCCGGAGAAGACCATCTGCACCACCCCCGCCAGGGCGGCGGCGACGAACAGGTCGAGCAGCGGCCGGCGCGGCCCAAGGGCCGTGCTGATGCCCCAGAACAGCAGGGTCCCGGCGATCAGCCAGCCCAAGGGCTGCAGCAGGAGCAGGTGCCCGGCGAGGGTGGCGGCCATGACCACGAGGGTGCGCCGGTCGCCGCGTTCGGGGGCGGGGGCGGGCGCGGCGGCCGCGGCGCGCCGGGCGGCGGGGCGCAGCGCCCACGCCGCGGACGCGAGGGCCGTGGCGACCAGCAGCGCGCCGACGGCCAGGGGGAAGAAGCGGGGGCCGAGGTAGCCGGAGGCGGCGGGTTCGCGTATCAGCGCGCCGCCGAGGAGGAGCAGCACCCCGGTCGCACCGGTGAGCGCGGCGACGCCCAGGGTGGCGCGGGTGCGGGGGGCCGGGGGCGCGTCGGGGGCGGTCGGGGGCGCGGTCGGCGCGGAGGCCGGCGCGTCCGGTCCGGTGGTGGTCATGCCAGCAGCCCCAATCCGTCGATGATCCCGGTGAGCCGGTCGTCCTCCTCGGCGAGGAAGTCGGCGAAGTCCGCCCCGGCCAGGAAGGCGTCCTCCCAGCCGAACCGCCGCACGCTCTCCCGCCACTCCTCGGTCGCCACCAGGTCCTGGGCCAGGCCCGCCAGCCGGTCCCGCTGCCCGGCGTCGAGGCCGGGCGCGGCGGCGAGGCCGCGCCAGTTGGCCAGGTCCAGGTCGAGCCCCGCTTCGCGCAGGGTGGGGATGTCGACGCCGGGCAGCGGCCGGGCCGCGGAGACGGCCAGGGCGCGCACCTCGCCCGCGTCGATCTGCGCGGCGAACCCGTTGTAGCTGGACACCGCGACGTCGGCGGTGTGCGACAGCAGCGACGTCAGGACCTCCCCGTCGCCGGAGTAGACGATGTAGGTGAGGTCGGCGGGGTCGGCCCCGACGCCCCGCAGCGCGAGGGCGGCCAGCAGGTGGTCGGCGGTGCCGACGGCGCCCCCGGCGACGGCGACCGCGCGCGGGTCGGCGGCCCACCGCTCGGCGAGGTCGGCGAAGGACGTGAGCGGGGAGTCGGCGCGGACGGCCACGACGACGTAGTCCTCGGCGAGCCGGGCGAGCGGGGTGATGTCGTCCAGGGTCACGGCGGAGCCCGTGATGCGGACGCCGCCGAGGATCGAGGTGCCCATGACCATCAGCAGGTCGGCCCGCCCGGTCTGCCCGGCCACGTGGGACAGGCCGACGGTCCCGCCGCCGCCGGGCATGTTGACCACCTCGACGGTGCGGGTCAGCCCGTTGGTCTGGAGGGCGTGCTGGGCCTGGCGGGCGACGGTGTCGAACCCGCCCCCGGCGGCCGCGGGGACGACCACCTCGACGCGCGAGCCGACGCCGCCGCGCGCCGCCGATCCGGCGGCCTCCCACGCGCCGCCGCCGAGGGCGGCCGCGGCGATCACCCCGGCGAGCGCCTCGCGGCGGCTCAGGGCGAACCTGTTCATCGTTCTCCTGGATATCGGGCGAGCGAGTCGCTGACGGAGGGGACGGCCCCCGGTGCGGGGGCGGGCGCCGCGCGGCGCCGATGGCGGCGCGGAGCCGTGTGACTCGGGCCATATTGGATGAAAAATCATTTAGGTGCAATACCTGTTCGGTGCCGCGTTCCGCGCTCGGCCCATCGTCGCGCCACCACCCCATTCGCTGGAGGCCTGTGCGCGCACCGCCGCCACCGACCCCGCACCGCCCTCCCCCTCCGGCATCTTGTATAAAAAACATCGTTAGTACAATCGCGGCACCACCGTCGAGAACAGCGAGGCGTGAATGAGCGGACCCGAAGCACCCCCGGCGGCCACGGCGGTCCTGGACGTCGGCGGACGCGCCTACCGCTACGTCCCGCTCGACCGGTTGGCGGCGCCGCGCGAGCTGGCCGAGATGCCCTACGTGGTCCGCGTACTGCTGGAGAACGTCGCCCGCCGGGCGCCCGAGGCGCTGCCGGCGGTCCTGGACCGGGCCCGCACCGGCGTCGGGACCTGCGAGGTCCCCTTCCACCCCAACCGGATCATGCTGCACGACACCACGTGCCTGCCCACGCTGGCCGACTTCGCGGCGCTGCGCGACGCGGTCGCCGAACTGGGCGGCGACCCCGCCGCCGTCAACCCGGTGATCGACGCGGACCTGACCGTGGACCACTCCACGATCGCCGAGCACCACGGCTCGGCCGCCGCCCTGGAGCGCAACCTCGACATCGACTTCCAGCGCAACGGGGAGCGCTACGCCTTCATCAAGTGGGCCGAGCGCCACCTGCGCGGCTTCCGCGTCGTCCCGCCCGGCAAGGGCATCATCCACCAGGTCAACATGGAGACGCTGGCCCGCGTCGTCTGGCGCGACGACGCCGGCGACCCCCCGATGCTGCACCCCGACGCCCTCGTGGCCACCGACAGCCACACCCCCATGGTCAACGCCATCGGCGTCCTGGGCTGGGGGGTGGGCGGCCTCCAGGCCCAGGCCGCCCTGCTCGGCGAGCCCCTGCTGTTCGGCTTCCCCGAGGTCGTCGGCGTGCACCTGACGGGCCGGCTGCGGGCGGGGGTGACGGCGACCGACCTCGCGCTGACCGTCACCGAGCTGCTGCGGTCCACCGGCGTGGTCGACGCCTTCGTGGAGTTCACCGGCCCCGGCGCGGCCCACCTGGCGCTGGCCGAGCGCGCGGCGGTCGCCAACATGGCGCCGGAATACGGCGCCACCTGCGCCTTCTTCCCCTACGACGACGAGGTGGGCGCCTACCTGCGGCTGACCGGGCGCACAGCGGAGCACCGCGCCGTGGTCGACGCCTACCTCGGCGCCCAGGGCCTCAAGCGCGGCCCGGACGACCCCCTGCCCCGCTACGACCGGACGGTCCCGCTCGACCTCGGCGCGGTCGAGCCGAGCATGGCCGGACCACACCGCCCCGACCAGCGCCTGCCCCTGTCGGCGGTCCCCGACTCCTACCGGAAGGCGGCGCGCCCCGCCGCCACCGCCGCGCGCCCGCCGGCCGGGGCCGAACCGGTTCCCGACGGCGCCGTCGCGATCGCCGCGATCACCAGCTGCACCAACACCGCCAACCCGGCCCTGATGGTCCAGGCCGGGCTGCTGGCGCAGCGGGCCCGCGCGGCGGGCCTGCGCGCCCGGCCGTGGGTCAAGGCGTCGCTGTCACCCGGCTCCCGGGTCGTGGCGCGCTACCTCGACGCCGCCGGGCTGACCGCCCCGCTGGAGGAGCTGGGGTTCCACACCGTCGGGTTCGGCTGCATGACCTGCATCGGCAACTCGGGCCCGCTGGCGCCGCCCATGGCCGAGGCGGCCGCGGCCGGGGCCGAGGCGGTCGCCGTGCTGTCCGGCAACCGGAACTTCCCCGGCCGCGTCAGCCCGTCGGTCTCCCTGGCCTACCTCGCCTCACCCCCGCTGGTGGTGGCCTACGCGCTGGCGGGTTCGGTCCTGCACGACCTCGCCGCCGAACCGCTCGGCCGCGACGCCCGGGGGGCACCGGTGTACCTGCGCGACCTGTGGCCCGACGACGCCGAGGTCGCCGAACGGGTCGCCGCCGCCCTCACCCCCGACATGTACCGCGACAACAACGCCGCCATCCGCGAGGGCACCCCCCACTGGGCGGGGCTGAGCGCCCGCGGCGGCGTCCGCTACGCCTGGGACCCCGACTCCACCTACATCCGCCGGCCGCCCTACCTCACCGGCGTCACCGCCGCCCCCGCCGCGCGGCCGGGGCTCGACGGCGCCCGGGCGCTGCTGCTGCTGGGCGACGACGTCACCACCGACCACATCTCCCCCGCGGGCGCCATCCCGCCCGACAGCGCGGCGGGGCGCCACCTGCGCGCCGCCGGCACCCCGGCCCGCGACCTCAACCAGTACTCGACCCGGCGCAGCAACCACGAGGTCATGCTGCGCGGGGCGTTCACCAACCCGGCGGTGGCCAACCTGCTGCTGCCCCCCGAGGAGCGGGGCACCGGCGGGCGCGCCCGCACCGCCGACGGCACCCGCGTCGCGCCGGTCTACGAGGCCGCGCGGACCTACCGCGACGCCGGCACCGACCTCGTCATCGTGGCCGGGCGCAACTACGGGACCGGGTCCAGCCGCGACTGGGCGGCCAAGGCGCAGGCGCTGCTCGGCGTGCGAGCGGTGATCGCGGAGAGCTTCGAGCGCATCCACCGCAGCAACCTCATCGGCATGGGCGTGTTCCCGCTGGAGCTGCCGCCCGGCCGCCGGGCGGCCGACCTGGGGCTGAGCGACGGCGACGAGCTGGGCATCGACGGCCTGGCGGACCCGCGCCCGGGCGAGCACCCGGTCGTGCTGCGCATCCGGCGGGCCGGCGGCGGCACCGCAGAGGAGCCGCTGCGGCTGCGCGTCGACTCCCGCCAGGAGGCCGCCTACCTGCGGCACGGCGGCACCCTGCCCTACGTGGTGCGCCGGTTCCTGCCGGGCGGGGACGCCACCGGCGCCTGAACGGGCGCGCCGGGCCGGGGCGGGGCGGTCAGCCGGGCGGCACCGGCGGTTCCGCCCCGACCCGCGTCTTGATCCAGCGGACGCGGTCGAGGTGGGCGTGCAGCAGCTCGGCGGCCGCCCGCCGCTCGCCCCGCTCCAGCAGGTCGAGCAGGCGCAGGTGCTCGCGCGCCTGGTGGACCAGCCGGGTGCGGTCGTACTGGTGGCGGTACTCGATCAGCCGGCGCACCCGGTTCTGCCGCCGCACCGCGTCCGCCAGGAACGCGTTGCCGGAGCAGCCGACGAGCATCTCGTGGAAGCCCGCCCCGGTCTGGAACAGCTCGGCGCGCGGCGCGGTGAGGATGCGCCCGCGCAGCAGCGCCTCTTGGCGGGCGCGGTGCTCGGCGAAGGCCGCCGGGTCGGGGGCGAACCCCGGCTCCAGCACGGCGGCGGGCTCCACGATCATCCGGAACCGGTAGCTCTGGTCGTGCCCCTCGGCGCTGGACAGCACGGGGTGGAACCGCCACCCGCGCCCCGGACGGCGGCCGATGAGGTCCTCGCCCTCCATGCGGGCGAGCAGCCGCTGCGCCTGCCCGCCCGTGACCCCGTAGCGGCGGGAGATCTCGGCGGCGGTGAACTCGGGGCCGAACCGGCCGCCGAGGTGGTCGTCCACGACGCGGAAGTAGGCGTCCTCCTCGGCGCCGGCGTCGGCGTCGAGACCGATGTCGCCCAGGTCGGCGGCCGGCCGGGTGAGGAAGAACCCGCGGTTGGGGACGCGGCGCACGATGTCGAGATCGGCCAGGAACAGCATGGCCTTGCGCACCGGGGAGCGCGACACGCCCAGCTCGTCGGCGACCCACTGCTCGGTGACGTGGGCGCCCTCCGCAAGGCCGTGCCGCCGCACCAGGTCGACGACCCGCATGGCCAGCGACGTCGGCAGCGGGGAGCGCGGCCTGCCGCGCCCCGGCGCCGGGTCCACCGCCTCTGCCACCACCTGTACTCCTCACGGCTGCTGCGCCGCCCGAGAGCGGCCGACGGCGTCGGCGGCCGGGCCGCGCCGGGACCCGGCCGGGTCCGCTCCCAGATTAGGGGGCGGCGGGGGCGGCGGGGCCCGGCGGCGTACGGGGCCGGGGCTCCGGGGTCGCGGCGGCCCCGGCCGCGCGCCCGGGGCGGGCCCTCACTCCGCGGGGACCGGCCGGTCGGGGTGGAACGGGGCCAGGTCGCAGCCGGGGTCCTCGCCCAGGGCGAGCCGGGCCGCCACCGCCCCCTGGTACGGGCCGAGGGTGAGCCCGTTGGCGCCCAGCCCGGTGGCCACGACCACCCCGGGCAGCCCGGCGGGGGTGCCCAGGATCTGGCGGCCGTCGCGGGCGGCCGGGCGCAGGCCGACCCGGGTCTCGGCGACGGTGGCCCCCTCCAGCCCGGGGGCGAGGCCGACCGCGTCGGCCAGCACCCGCGCCACCCCGCCGACGGTCGCCCGCGCGTCGAACCCGGCGTCGGGTTCGCGGGTGCCGCTGAGCACCACCCGGTCGGGCGGGAACGCCAGCATGTAGTGGGTGCCGCCGGCGAAGCGCACAGCGGGCCAGTCGCGGGTGGCGCGCCCCGGCAGGGCGGCGTGCACGATCTGCCCGCGCATCGGGTACACCGGCACCCGCACCCCGAGTGGGGCGAGGAGCGGCGCCGTCCAGGCGCCGGCCGCCACGATCACCGCGTCGGCCGGCAGGTCGGTGCCGCCCACGCGCACCCCGGTGACACCGGAGGCGCCGCCGATGAGCGCGGCGTCGCCCGCCGCGCGGCGCGCCCCGCGCTGCTCGGCGGCGTCGACCAGGGCGGCGGCGGTGCGGGCGCCGTCGAGGCGGGCCATGCCCGGCACCCACACCCCGGCGGTGTCCTCGGGCAGGACGGGGAACCGGCGGGCGGGCTCGCCCCGCTCCAGTCGCGCGACCTCGCCCAGGCCCGTGTAGCCGGGCCGGCGGGCGAGGTCGGCGAGCATGCCGTACTCGGCGTCGAGGGCGTCGGTGTCGGTGCCCACGGACATGCCGCCGGTGCGGGCGTAGCCGGTGGGCAGGCCGTCGTCGGCGAGGTCGCGCATCAGGGCGGGCAGGTGCTCGGCCGCCTGGAGCGCGAAGTCGGGGGCGGGGTCGCCGGGGAACGGCCAGGGGAAGACGATGCCGGCCCCGGCCGGGGTGGCCGCCCCGCGCAGGCGGGCGTCGACCAGGGTGGTGGGCACCCCCCGCTTCGCCAGGTGGTAGGCCGCGCTGGCCCCGACGATGCCGGCTCCGACGACGATCACGCGCATGCCCCCAGCATGGCGCGGCGCGGGCGGCGCCGCCACCACCGGCGCCGCCCGCCGCCGGCCGGCCGCCCCGGGCCGGTCGGCGCCCGCCCGGTCAGAAGACGCGCCGGGCACCGGGGACGCGGCGGATGAGGTAGGCCGCGCCCCAGCACAGCGGGAGGGCGAGGAGGGTGACGGCGCCGAACTTGACCACCGCGACGGCCTCCCACCCGCGCAGGGCGTAGGAGAGCAGGACGAGCACCACCGGGTGCACGAAGTACACGGCGAAGGCGTGGTCGGCGAGGAACGCGCTGACGCGGCCCCGCCGGTTGGCGACCTCGCGGAACAGCACGATGAGGGCGACGATGACGGCGGCCGCGAACGCGTTCTCCAGCAGGGCGTGCAGCAGCATCTGCCAGGCGGGGACGTCCGCGCCGCTCACCAGGAGGGCCGCGGCCGCGTAGGCGGCCCCGGTCACGGCGGCGGCGGCGAGCCCGGCCCAGCCGGCGGCGCGGGGCAGGCGGTCGAACCAGCGGCGGCGGTAGGCGACGGCGCCGAGGGCGAACAGGGCGACGTACTGCGGCAGGAAGTAGGGCGTCGGCAGGCCGACGACCGGCCAGTAGGAGCCAGACGGCACCAGCAGCCGCCACAGGTAGGTGGCGACCGCCAGGGCCGCGACGCCCCCGACCAGGGCGAGGGTGGCGGTGAGGGGCGTGGCCGGGCGCTGCGGGACAGCGGGGGGCGCGGGCGTGCCCGGGGCGGTGGCGCGGGTGCCGCGCACCCGGCGCAGCAGCATGTAGCCGAGGCCGAAGACGATGAGCGTCTCGGCGAACCACATCGGTCCGGGGTCGAAGCTGACGATGTAGTAGAGCCAGTACGGCATCTCCGTGCCCGCCTCGGCCGCCATCTCCCGCGCGAACGCCAGGCTGGGGAAGTTGGCGAAGGGCCGCAGCAGGAACACGAAGAGCAGCACGGGCACGCCCAGCCGGAGCAGGCGGCCGCGGAGGAACCCGCGGGCGCCCTTGCGCTCGTAGGCGGCGGGCACGAAGAAGCCGGAGATGAGGAAGAAGAACCCCATGAAGAACGCCTGGTTGAGGATGACCAGCGCGTCCAGGGCGGTGCCGGAGGGGTCCTCGGCGAGGTCGGCGAAGTACCAGACGGGCAGGTTGCCGTAGGTGCCGGCGATGTGGTGGACGACCACGAGGGCGGTCAGGGCGATCCGCAGGTTGTCGATGTAGTGCAGCCGGGGGCGGGCGGGGGGTGCCGCGGGGGCCGCGTCCCGGGGGGTGGCGGGGGCGGGGGCCCGCGTCTGGTCGGTCATCGCGCTCATCTTCCGTGTGGCAGGGGGTGGGCCGCCGATCGGCCCTTATGGTCGTGCGGACGATTTTCTGGCCGCACGGACAAAAAGTAGCACGCGCGGATGAGTCGGCCCTCTGGGGCGAACCCCGGTCGTTCACGGAGCCGCCCCTTAGGGGGCCGCCGCCCGCACCGCGGCCGCGCGGCGCCGCGACCCCCGGCGCGCCGCTCGGCGCATCGGCGCCGACCTGCCGCGACCGCCCGCGCCGCGACCGGCGCCCGCCTTAGGGGCCGCGCCCGCGGAGAGCCCGCCACCGGGGTCGCGGCGCCGGGGTCCCGACCGGACCCGCCCGCGCGCAGGGTGCCCGCACCGGCCTCGGCCCCACCCGCCGGGCAGCGGGCCGGGCCACCGCCCGATGTGACGGGCACCACGGAACCGGAGGCGGCGGCGCGCCGTCACACCCGCCGAGCAGGACGCGCGTCCGGGCGGACGGGTCCGGTGGAAAGGACCTTCCGTGTTCCCCCTCGCCGAGACTCCGCAGATCTACTTCGCCCTGGGCTACGTGCTGGCGTCGGCGGCCGTGGCCGTGCGCGCGGTCACCCTGGTACCCGAGGACCTCCGCCCCCGGGCGGGGGTGCTCGCGCTGGCGCTGTCGGCGCTGATGCTGCTGAGCTGGTTCGTGTTCCCCGCCGACCTGCCCGTCGCCGAGCGGCGGGCCTCCACCCTGCTGTTCGGCGGCTACCTGCTGCTGACCATGACGGTGGGCCTCCTCGGCCACGGGCGCTTCCTCACGCGGGCGTGGTTGGAGGAGATGCCCCGGGACGACCCGCGGCTGCGCCGGCGCACCCGGGTGATCGTGGCGCAGATGCTCGTGCCCCTGCTGCTGCTGCCGATCCTGGTGGAGGTGGCCGACCCGTTCCCCGGGTTCGTCCTCCCCGGCTTCGCCTGACACCGGCGCCGCCCCCGCACGCGCCCCTGGCGTCGCGGGGTCAGCGGCGGGTTCCGCCCGCCCCGACCGCGCCGGGGGTCAGCGGCCCTCGGCCAGGAGGGCGGCGAGGATCGCCTCGGCGTGGGTCCACAGCAGGGCACCGCCCGCCTCGGGCAGCAGGTGCCGGCGGGCGCCGGGGATGCGGCCGGCCAGGGTGGCGCCGTGGTCGGGGGAGTGCACCGGGCTGGTGTCGCGGCCGCCGTACCAGAGGGCGACGGGGACGCCGATGCGCTCGGGAGCGAACGGCCACGGCCCCATGGCCAGGACGGCGTCGCGGGCGTAGCCGGCCGCGCCCTGTGAGAAGCCCTCGGCCAGGCAGCGGGCGTAGGCCCCGGCGAAGTCGGCGGCGGTGTAGACGGCGGTGTCGGCGTCGGCGCTGAGGTCGAGGACGAGCCGGTGCAGCGCGTCGGCGGTCATGGCGCCGAACGAGGCCTCCAACCCGGCGGGGTCGTCGCCCGCCGCGGCGACCATGCGCGCGACGTCGGGCGGCAGGAGGCCGGCCACGCCGGGGTGGCGCAGGTCGTCCTGGCCGGAGACGACGGCGACCGCCTCCGGGGTGCCGTCGGCGGCGCACGCCAGGGCGAACGGTGCGCCCTGGGAGAACGCGGCGACGCGGAACCGCCCGAGGTCCAGGGCGGCGGCGAGGGCGCGGACGTCGGCGGCCCAGTCGGTCAGCGTCCGGCCGGGCGCGGGATCGGAGGCGCCGAGGCCGGGACGGTCGACGGCGATCAGCCGGACCCCGAGCGCGGCCGTCACGTGGCCGCCGAAACCGAGCGAGCGGCCCATGCCCGCCCCGGAGAAGAACAGGACGGGGCGGCCGTCGGGCGGCCCCCACTGCGCCCACCCCAGCCGACGGCCGTCGGCCAGGCGGACGGTGCCGAGGTGGTCGGGAGGTGTCGCGCCGAGGTCCATGGCGACGATCGTAGGGGCGCGGTGATCACGCGCCAACCGGTTTTCCGCCGCCGGGACGCGGCGCGGGCGCCCCGGGTCAGGCGCGGCCGTCCTCCGGGGCCGAGGGGGCGGTCCGCGGATCGGCGCGGGCCCCGGTGCCCGCCGGGGAGCCCTCGGGGAGGGCGCGGGTGGCGTGGTCGAAGAGGTCGGCGAGCTGGGCGGCGTAGGCCATCAGGTCGGTCTCGGGGAACGCCATCCAGTAGCCGAACATGGCGTCGATCGAGGTCTGCATGCTGACGGCCATCACCCGCGTGTCGAAGTCGCGGAACTCCCCGCTCTCCTGACCGATGCGGTAGGTGTGCTCCAGGCTCTCGAACAGTTCCACGGAGGAGGCCATGTCGTAGCGCAACTGGCCGTCGGCGTCGCGGAAGTTGCCGAAGATCTCCCCCAGCGCCTTCAGCCGGACGGGCTGCTCCCGCATGAACTCCGCCAGCGTGAGGATGTGCACGCGCAGCCGGTCGCGGGCGCCGTCCCACACGACGATGCGCGGCACGACGTGCTCGATGATGGCGGTGTAGACGTGCGTCACCACCTGCTCCATCAGCTCGTCCTTGCCCGCGAAGTGGTAGGAGATGACGCCCTTGCTGATGCCGGCGTGCCGGGCGATCCGGGCCAGGGAGGCGTTGGCGTAGCCGACCTCCCCGATCGTCTCGATCGCCGCGTTGATGATCTGCGCCCGGCGTGCCTGCTCGATGAAGGACCGCTTCTTCTGACCGCCCTGACCGTTTCCCGACCGCATGGACGAGAACCTACCAACCCCCGGCGGCGCGCGCCCCGGAACGGCGGTCATGACCCCGGACGTCATCGACAGTCGGCGCCGCACACGGCATGCTGCTCGTTGTTCCGGCCGCGCTGCGCGGCCGACCACGACGAGGGGGAGAACGTGACCGAGACCCTGGAACGGCAGCGTCCGGTGGAGCGTCCGGCGGAGCGGCAGGTGGGCGGACTGCTGCGCTCGTGGCGGGAGCGGCGGCGGGTCAGCCAGTTGGAGCTGTCGATCCGGGCCGACATCTCCACCCGGCACCTCAGCTTCGTGGAGACCGGCCGCTCGGCGCCGAGCCGCGAGATGGTGCTGCGCCTCAGCGAGGTGATGGACGTCCCGCTGCGGGAGCGCAACCACCTGCTCCTCGCCGCCGGGTACGCGCCCGTCTACACCGAGGCCCCGCTGGAGGGGCCCGCGATGGCGCCGGTGCGCGACGCGGTCCGGCGCATCCTCGCCGGGCACGAGCCCTACCCGGCCGTGGTGGTCGACCGGGGCTGGAACCTGCTGGAGGCCAACGCCAGCGTCGCCGCCATGCTGGAGGGCGTCGCCGACCACCTGCTGGAGCCCCCGGTCAACGTGCTGCGGGTGAGCCTGCACCCCGAGGGGATGGCGCGGCGGGTGGCCAACCTCGGCGAATGGCGGGCGCACCTGCTCGGCCGGCTGCGCCGCCAGGTCGACCAGACCGCCGACCCGGGCCTGACCGACCTGCTGGACGAGCTGCGCGGCTACCCGTGCGACCAGCCCGAACCCGTGGTCGAGATGCCCGGCGCCGGCGACCTCGTGGTGCCGCTGCGGCTGCGCCGGATCGACGGCGAGGGCGAACTCGCGTTCCTCAGCACGGTCGCCACGTTCGGCACCCCGCTCGACATCACCGTGGCCGAGCTGGTCATCGAGTCGTTCTTCCCGGCCGACGCCGCCACCGCCGCGGCCCTCGGCCCGCGCGGCGCCGCCCCGACGGCCGACTGACCGGACCCGCCGCCCGGGACTGCCGCCGACCACAGCCCACGGACACCATCGCCGGGCTGGCCAGGACGACGGGGCTCATCGGGATGCCACCGGCGCGGCACCCGAGGGCGCGTCGGGGTGGGGTGCCCCGGGGGCGGAGCGGGGTGGGGCGCCCACCACCACGGCGACGGGGCGGCGGACCCGTGCCTCGGCGGCACTCGGGGAGAAGACTCGGACGCACACCCCGACGCCGATGGAGGAACCCCATGACCGCCGCCACCCCGACCACCGCCGCGACGGCGCCCCGCACGCGGCCCGCCGTCTTCGGCCGCCCCCGACCGCACGGCGCGCCCACCGCCGTTCGGGCGGCGTTCCTGCTGTGGTGGACCGCCCTGGCCATGGGCTGCGCGGAGACCGCGCTGGGCGCGGCGGGCGAGCTGGCCTCCCCCGGCGGTATGCCCGGGACCGCCGTCGCGCTGGTCGTCGCCGCCCGGCTGGCCGTCACCGCCGCGATGGGTGCCCTCGCGTTCGCGCTGCTGGCGGGGCGCGGGTGGGCGCGCGCCGCGCTGGCCGTGCTGCTCGGTGTGGTCGGCCTGCTGTCGATGGTCTACGAACCCGTCGGCGAACTGGCGGCGGGCGTCCCCCTCGCCGAGGTGTTCCCGACCGACGGTCCGAGCGCCATCGCGTTCCTGGTGGTGCGCGGCGTGCACGTCGCGGCGGTCCTCACCGCCGTAGTGGCCATGTTCCTCCCCACCGCCGGCGCCTACATCCGCGACGTCCGCACCACCCGCTGACCCGACCGGCAGCGGACGCCGACCCGGCCGGCCCAGGCCACAGCCAACCACCTGACCAGCCGCCCACCGACCCCCGCACGAGGGCCGGTGGGCGCCGGTCGGCGGCCGCCGACCGGTGGCCGGCCCGGCTCCGCGGGCGGCGCACCCGGCCGGCGGAGGCGGACCCGCCGGGCGGTCGGTCCGCACTACGCTGGCGGGCATGGCGGAACCACTGGGGCTGCGCGAACGCAAGAAGCGGCGCACACGGCAGGCCATCTCCGATGCGGCCATCGCGCTGTTCCTGGAGTCGGGGTTCGACCGGGTCCCGGTGGCCGCCGTCGCGGCCGCCGCGGAGGTCTCCAAGCCCACGCTCTTCGCGTACTTCCCCACCAAGGAGGATCTGGTCCTGCACCGGATCGCCGACCACGAGACCGAGGCGGCCCGCGTGGTGCGCGCCCGCGCCGCCGGGGAGTCCCCGCTGGCCGCGCTGCGGCGGCACCTGCTCGACGCCCTGGACCGCCGCGACCCCGTGACGGGGCTGTGCGACACCCCCGATGTGCTCGCTTTCCAGCGCCTGCTGTACTCCACGCCCGCTCTGCTCGCCCGGCTGCCCGCCTACACCCTGCGCGGCGAGGACGAGCTGGCCCGCGCCCTGGCCGAGGCCCGCGCCACCGCACCCGAACCCGCCCCCGGTGCGACCGGCCGCACCGGCGCGCCCGCGCCCTCCGGCCCGGGGGGCGCCGAGGACCCCACCGCCCGCATCGCCGCGGCGCAGATCACCGCCACTCAGCGGGTCCTCGCCGCCCGCAACAGCGACGAGATGCGCGCCGGCCGCTCGGCCGACGCCGTCCACCCCGAGGCCGTCGCCCGCGCCGAGGCCGCCTTCGCGCTCCTGTCCGACGGCCTGGCCCCCCACCTGCCCCCGGCCCCCGCCCCCGGCTGACGCGCCCGGCCCGGACGCGGCGCCCACTCGCGGCGCCCCGCCCCACCAAGGCGCCACACCGGACACCGCCCCCAGACGCCTCGCCCCACCGAGGCACCGCGCGGAACAACGCCTTCGGCCCCCAGCCCTCCCCACCCGTCCGACGCGGCCGCCCGAACAGGACGCACCCGCAGCGAGCACCCATCCACCGCACCAGAACGCCACGCGCCCGCCCCGGCCCCGGCCGACAGGGGCGTATGAGTGAAGCGCCCCACAGCCGACACCCGACCCGCACCGCCCGCCCCACCAAGGCACCACACGGACCAACCCGCCCCGCCCAGAACTCACATCTCCCGAAGCGAAGGCCCCGCACGGCCCGCCCTACCGCGACGCCACACGGAGCGTCATCCCGCGCAGGGTCGGCCTTCGGCACCCGGGCACGCTCGGCCGGAACGGGGCGCCGCCCGCCCTCCTCGGTTCGGCGGGCACCGAAACGTCGGGCCCCTACCGTTGCCGCATGGCATCCGACGCTTCTCCCCCCACGCCCGCACCCCCCGCACCCGCCGGGCCGGGCACGTCGGCCCGGCGGCGGCCCGACCCCCGGGTGGCGGCGGCCGTCGCCGTGACGGTGGCCGCCTGGGCGTCGGCGTTCGTCGCCGTCCGCTGGACCGGGACGGCGTTCTCCCCCGGGCCGCTCGCGCTGGGCCGGCTCCTGGTGGGCGCGGCGGTGCTGGCCGGGGCGACGGCCCTGCGGGGCGGGTGGGTCCGCCCCAGCGGGCGCGAGTGGGCGCTGCTGGCCCTGTGCGGCACCGCCTGGTTCGGCGCCTACAACGTGGCGCTGAACGCCGCCGCCCAGCGGGTGGACGCGGGGACGGCGGCGATGCTGGTCAACGTCGGTCCGCTGCTGCTGGCGGTGGCCGCCGGCATCGTGCTGCGCGAGGGGTTCCCCGGTGGCTGCTGGCCGGGCTGGCGCTGGCCTTCGCCGGTGTGGTGCTCATCGGCACCGCCACCTCGGCGGACCCCGGCACCGATCCGCTGGGCGTCGTGCTCTGCCAGGTGTCGGCCGTCGCCTACGCGGTCGGGGTCCTCGCGCAGAAGCCCGTGCTGCGCCGCCTGCCCCCGCTGCAGGTGACCACCACCGCGTGCGCGGCGGGCGCGGTGGCCTGCCTGCCGTTCGCCCCGGCCCTCGCCGGGGAGGCCGCCGCCGCCTCCCCGGCGCACCTGGCGGCCCTCGTCTACCTGGGCCTGGTCCCCACCGCGCTGGCCTTCGCCACCTGGGCCTATGCTCTGGCCAGGACGGACGCGGGCCGCCTGGGCGCCACGACCTACCTGGTGCCGCCGCTGACGGTGGTGCTGGGCTGGGCGCTGCTGGCGGAGGTCCCGCCCGGGGCCGCGCTGATCGGCGGCGCGCTCTGCCTGGGCGGGGTCGCCCTGGCCCGGCGAAGCTGAGCCGCGCGGCGGCCCGACCGACCGAGGAGGCACCCATGGACACGATCGTCGAGGCCGCGTCGGTGGCGGACTTCGCCGCCCTGCTGGCCGACCGCACCCGGGCCGCGATGTGCCTGGCCCTGCTCGACGGCCGCGCCTGGACCGCCGGCGAACTCGCCCGCTCCGCGGGTGTCGCCCCCTCCACCGCCAGCGAGCACCTGGCGCGGCTGGTCGATGCGGGGGTCCTGACGCGGGAGCGGCAGGGCCGGCACGCCTACGTCCGGCTGGCCGACCCCGACACCGCGCGCCTGCTGGAGGACCTCGCCGCGCTGGCCGGCGTCCCGGCGCGCCCCGCCCGCTCGCTGCGCGCGGTGCGCGCCCACCGCGACCTGGCCGCCGCCCGCACCTGCTACGACCACCTCGCCGGACGGCTGGGCACCGACATCTTCGCCGCCCTGGTCCGCCGCGGCCTGCTCAGCGACGACGGCGGGCTCGTGCTCACCGCCGAGGGCCGCGCCTGGTTCGCCGACCTCGGCTGCGCGCCGCCCGCCGACGGCGGCGGGCGCCGGCCGGTGGTGCGCTCCTGCCTGGACTGGACCGAGCGCCGCCCCCACCTGGCCGGGGCGGCGGGCGCCGCCCTCAACCGCGGTCTGCGCGAACGCGCGTGGATCACCCCCGGCGCCCGGCCCCGTTCGGTCACCGTCACCCCCGAGGGCCGCCGCGCCCTCGCCGACCTCCTCGGCATCGACACCGCCGCCCCGCTCCCGGCCTGACCGCGCATCTGGGGCCCCGCACCGAGACCCGGCTCCGCCGCCTGCCCGGCGGCACCGGCGCCGGCCCCGCGACAGCACCGGTCCTCGGCAGCGGCCGGACACCGACGCTCCACGCGGATTCGCTCGCCGCGTCTCCGGCGCCGGAGAGGGGATGCGAACCGGACCGACCCGCGTTCCTCCGGCGCGCCTCCGGCGGCGGACGCCGAGGCGCCGGCGATGGGCCACGCCTCCGGAGCGGCGCCCTGGATCGCCGCCGTCGACTCCGCGACGGCGCCCGCGCGGGTGGATGGGGTGGCGGGCGGATGATCGGGCACTGCGGAGTCCATCCGGCGGAAGGCCCGGCCTCTGCCTCGCCGGCCACCGGCTCGCCGCCGCCCACGCGGCGAACGGACGCATCACCGACCCCATACGGCGCCGCCCGCCCCCCGTGGACGACGGTTCCGGCACCGCCTACGTCCTTTCCGCGCGCTTCGACCCGCCAACGCGACCTCGCCGACGGGACCGCCTGCCTACGGCGGCGGCGACACGTGCGGAGAGACCGGCCCTCCAGGACCACGAGGTCACCGCCGCCCGCGCCGACGGGCGACGGCCGCGTCTCCTCGGTGCGCGGCGCCGCAGCCGCGACGTCGACCGGCACGAGCGCGGCTCCTTCACCGGACCCTGCTCACCCATGTCCCCCATGGGCGGCATGTGCGACGAGGCAACGCCCATGACCCGGGCCGAGGGCGGTCGCGGCCGGGCACGGCACCGCCCCGGCACCCGCCCCCTCTGCGGCGGGGCGGTGACGATGGCCGGGTCCGGACAGTCCGGCGGGGGCGCCGCGACGGCGGGCGGTGCGCGGGTGGGCGAGACTGAGGGGCGTGGACCGTGCCGACGAACTCCGCGCCTTCCTCCGCTCCCGACGAGCCCGGCTGTCCCCCGACGACGTCGGCGTGTGGCCCGTGGGCGGGCGGCGGCGCGTGCCCGGGCTGCGCCGCGAGGAGGTCGCCGACCTCGCCGGCGTCAGCCCCGACTACTACGTCCGCCTGGAGCAGGGCCGCAACGGCAACGTCTCCACCGACGTCCTCGACGCCGTCTCCCGCGCCCTGCGCCTGAGCGACATCGAACGCGAGCACCTGCACAACCTCGCCCGCCCGCTGCGCCGCGGCCACCTCACCCCCGCCGCCGAGCACGCCAGCCCCGGTGTGCAGGCCGTCGTCGACGGCATGGCGCCCGCCCCCGCCTACGTCGTCGGCCGCCACACCCAGCTCCTGGCGTGGAACCACCCGGCGCGGACCGTCTTCGCCGACTTCGACGCGCTGCCGCGCGCCCGCCGCAACATGGCGCGCCTGGTCTTCCTCGACCCCGACGCCCAACGGCTCTACCTCGACTGGGAGCACAAGGCGGGCGACGTCATCGCCCGGCTGCGGTTCATGCTCGGCCGCCACCCGCACGACCCCGCGCTGACCGGGCTCGTCGCCGAACTCGCCGACGCCCGGCCCGAGTTCCGGCGGCTGTGGGACACCCAGGTGGTCGCCGACAAGACCCACGGCGCCTATCGGCTGCGCCATCCCTCCGGCGCGGCCTACACCCTGCCGTTCCGGGCGCTGCGCCTTCCCGAGGACCCCGACCAGACCCTCATCGCATACACCCCCGACCCGGGGTCGGACGCCGAGGCCATGCTGCGCTCCGCGACCGGCGGCACCACCGCCCACCGCACCGCCGCCCCCTGACCCGCGGCCCATCCCGCCCCACGCCGTTGTCGGCCGACCACCGGGCATCGGCGATCACCGATGCCCGCAACCAGCCGATCCCGCGTCCGCCGGCATACCGTCGAGCCGCCACGGCGCCCACCCCCAGCCGGTCGTCCCGGTCCGGGCCGCGTCGCGGACCGTCCGCTCTCGGGCTGCCCCACCGGCGCCCGCACCGCCGATCCCCGACCGACGCGTGTGTCGGGTCCTGCGCCCGGCCGACGGGCCCGGCGCCCGCACCCGCTGCCGCACTGCGGCCCGCATCCGGCCACCCGCCCCCGGGCACCCCCGCCCGCTGCCGCGACCCTCCCGGGCTCAGCCCGCCGACCGCGCGCCGGCGGCCGCCGCCAGGTGGGCGCGCAGCTCCGCCAGCACCGCGCCGGGGTGCTCGGCCGGGAAGAAGTGGCCGCCCTCCAGCACCACCAGCCGGAACGCCCCGGTGGTGTGGTCCCGCCACGCCTCGGCCTCGGCCACCGTCACCCGGGGGTCGGCGTCGCCGGTCAGCGCGGTCAGCGGGCACGGCAGCGGCTCCTCGGGCCGGTAGGCGTAGGTCTCCACCGCCGTGTAGTCGCTGCGCAGCGCCGGCAGCACCAGCGGGCGCAGCTCCGGGTCGTCCAGCACCTGGCCGTCGGTCCCGCCCAGCCGCCGCAGCTCCGCGATGATGCCCGCGTCACCGCGCAGGTGCACGTCCTCGCCCGCGCGCGGGAGCGACGGCGCCCGCCGCCCCGACACCACCAACCCCGCCGCACCGCCCCCGCTGCGGCGCAGCCGCCGCGCCACCTCGAACGCCACCAGCGCCCCCATGCTGTGCCCGAACAGCACCAGCGGCCGGTCCGCCCACGGCGCCAGGGCCGCGTGGACGCCGTCGGCCAGCTCGCCCAGGTCGGTGATCCCCGGCTCGGCCTGCCGGTCCTGCCGGCCCGGGTACTGCACGGCGAGCACGTCCGCCGCACCGCCCAGGGCGCGCGACAGCGGGAAGAACCAGCTCGCCGACCCGCCGGCGTGCGGCAGGCAGACCAGCCGAACGGCGGCGTCCGGAGCGGGGTGGAACCGGCGGATCCAGCCGCGCGCGGTGTCGGGGGCGTCGGTCATGGCGGTCGCGGTCCTCCCAGCGTGCGGTCCCGCCCCGGGCGGGGCGGCGGGTCCCGCCCGATGGTGCCACGACCGCGCCCGCCCCGCACCGCCGCCCCGGGCCTCCGCCCCGGGCCCTGCGCCCACCGGCACGCCGCCCGCCCTCCACGGAAACGTCACCACCAGCACGTACGGTGATCCCGACGACACCGACCACGGAAGCGGAGGTCACCGTGCCCCGGCCACTCGCACACAAGCTGGGCGTGGCGCCCGACCACCGCCTGCTCGTCCTCGACGCCCCCGCCCACTACACGGGCCTGCTCGACCCGCCCCCGGGCGTCCGCGTCGACACCGCCGCCCGGCCCGGGGCCCGCTACGACGGCGTCCACCTGTTCGTGCGCACCCGCGCCGACGTCGAACGCGCCGCGCCCGCCGCCCTGGCCGCCGCCGGCCCCGACACCCGGCTGTGGCTGTGCTACCCCAAGCGCAGCGGTGCCCTGGCATCCGACCTCAGCCGCGACACCGGCTGGGACACCGTGCTGGCCGCCGGGTGGGAACCCGTCGCCCAGGTCGCCGTCGACCCCGACTGGTCGGCGCTGCGCTACCGCCCCGCCGCCGACATCACCTACACCCCCGGCTCCTACCGGTGGCGCCGCGACCACCCCGGCTGACCCCGCCCGCGACCCCGCACCCGACCCGACCACCCGCCATCACGGAAGCAGCCCATGGCAGAGCAGCGCACCGACCCCGACCTCCACCCGCCCGCCCCCACCGACCGCGCCGCGCGCCACGCCGGCACCACCGCCGGCCGGACCGCGGGCCCGGCCGTGCCGCGCGACCTCGCAGGGTGAGCCGATGACGCGCCACACCCCACCGCCACCCGGCCCTTCCGCCGACGAGGCCGTCTTCGCCGCCCTGGCCGATCCCACCCGCCGGGCCGTCCTCGACGCCCTCGCCGCCCACGGGCCCGCCACCGCCACCGGCCTCGCCCGCCGGCTGCCCGTCACCCGCCAGGCCGTCGCCAAGCACCTCGCCGTCCTGGAGCGCGCCGGCCTGGTGGCCGGGCGCCGCCACGGCCGCGAGGTCCGCTACCTCCCCCGCCCCGACCCCCTCGACGCCGCCGCCCGCCACCTCACCCGGCTGGCCGACGCCTGGCGGTCCCTGCCCGGCACCGTCGCGCCCTGACCCGCCGCCGACCGCCTCACAGCCGGGCGGGCACCGCCACCACGTCCAGGTCGGCGGCCAGCACCACCTCGCCGCCGAACTCCGCCGCCGCCTCGGCGACGAACCGCGGCTCGTCCCGCGCGTCGTAGCGCTCCGACACGTGCGTCAGCACCAGCCGCCGCACCCCCGCCCGCGCCGCGATCCGCCCCGCCTGCCCGGCGGTCAGATGCCCGTACTCCGCGGCCGGCGCCGCCTCCGCCGCCAGGTAGGTCGCCTCGATGACCAGCAGGTCGGCGCCCGCCGCCAGCTCCTCGGCCGCCGCGCACGGACCGGTGTCCATCACGAACGCGAACACCTGCCCGCGGCGCGGCTCCGCGCACTCGGCCAGCTCCACCCACGACCCGTCGGCGGCCCGCACCCGCCCCTCCCGGTGCAGCCGCCCGATGTCGGGGCCCGCCACGCCCCGCGCGGCCAACCGGTCGGGCAGCATCCGCCACCCGTCGGGCTCGGCCAGCCGGTAGCCGTAGGTGTCGACCCGGTGCGCCAGCGGGCGCGCCGTCAGCGTGAACGCGTCCTCCCCCGGCAGCTCGACCGCCTCCCCGGCCAACGGCTGCTCCACGATGACGCCGGTATCGGCGAACACCGTCGCGTGCCGCAGCCGCCGCCAGTACTCCAGGCCCGACGCGGGGAACGCCGCCCGCACCTCGTGCGCCACCCCGTCACGGGCGATGCGCTGCACCACCCCGGGCACGCCCAGCGCGTGGTCGCCGTGGAAGTGGGTGAGGCAGATCCGCGTCACGTCGTGCGCGGACACCCCCGCGTGGCGCATCTGCCGCTGGGTGCCCTCGCCGGGGTCGAACAGCAGGCCGTGCCCGTCCCACCGCAGGAAGTAGCCGTTGTGGTTGCGGCGCCGGGTCGGCACCGCGCTGGAGGTCCCCAGCACCAGGAGTTCACGCGCGGACATGGCCGCCATCATTCCAGGGCGCCGCACCGCCGCGCGCGGCCCGACCGGCGCCCGGTTCAGCCCGCGCGGCCGAACACGTGGCGGTCGGTGAACGGCCCGCCGAACTTGCCGCCGGGGTCCAGGTCGGCGGCCAGCGCCCGGAAGTCGGCCAGCCGCGGGTACAGCTCCGCCAGCCGGGCGGGCGGCACCCCGAACAGCTTGCCCCAGTGCGGACGCGCGTCGAGGCCGTCCAGGCGCTCCTCCACCGCCGCCATCACCGGCGCCACCGCCGCCGCGTCGGCCACCCACGTGAAGTGCAGGCCCACCGTGTCGCGCCCGTAGGCCGGGCTGAGCCACATCCCGTCGGCGGCCACCGTGCGCACCTCCGCCACCTGCAGCACCGGCGCCACCCGGTGCCGGATACCGGCCAGCGCCCGCAGCGCCGCCACCGCGTGCCGGCGCGGCACCAGGTACTCCGACTGCAGCTCCGCCCCGCTGCTGGGGGTGAACTCGGGGCGGAAGTGCGGCAGCCGGGCGAACCACGGGCCCGCCTCCCCCAGCTGCGGCGAGCACGAGCCCGCCGGCATGCCCGGGACCGGGTGCAGCGGGCGGTCCGCCGGCCGCGCCCCCCACGCCGCCGGGTCGGGGCCGCCGTCGCCCACCCGCCGCTTCACCCACACCTGGTCGATCACCGCCGCCCGCCACGTGGTGAACAGGCTGACGCTG
Source organism: Nocardiopsis trehalosi NBRC 14201 (assembly GCF_001552555.1). GTDB lineage: Bacteria > Actinomycetota > Actinomycetes > Streptosporangiales > Streptosporangiaceae > Nocardiopsis_B > Nocardiopsis_B trehalosi. The sequence continues at coordinate 30,036 of NZ_BCRK01000056.1, forward strand.
TACCCCGCGCCCATCACGTCGTCGAAGCGGTCCGCCAGCGCCTCCAGCGGCAGCCCGGTGAACACCCGCTGCTCCACCTCGAACGCGGGCACCACATCGAGGACCAGCCGCGTCACCACTCCCAGCAGGCCCAGCGCCACCACCGCCCCCGCGAAGCGGCCGTCGGAGCGGTCCAGCACCACCACGTCGCCCTCAGGGCCGACCATCTCCACCGCCGCCACCGGCGACGCCAGGCACCCGTTGGCGTCCCCCGACCCGTGGGTGCCCGTTGCGACCGACCCCGCCACCGAGATGTGCGGCAGCGACCCCAGGTTGGGCAGCGCCCACCCCCGCTCGTGCAGCGCCCGCCCCAGCTCCGCGTAGCGCACCCCCGCGCCCACGCTCACCGTCCGCGCCGCCGCGTCCACCTCGATCGCGGCGGGCAGCGCGGCCACCGACACCAGGGCCCCGCCGGGGACGTCCACGACGCCGCTGAAGGAGTGGCCGGTGCCCACGGCGCGCACCCGGGGCGCCGCGGCCACCACGCCCCGCAGCTCCGCGACGGTCGTCGGATGGTGGACGTGCGCGGCCCGGAACACCTGGTTGCCCGCCCAGTTCGTGCGTCGCCCGTCCACGCCGGCCTCCCGCGCCTCGGGCGGGCGGTGCCCGCCCCGCCCGCGTCCGCGCCATTGTGGCACCGGCCCCGCACCCGCCCCCGCACCGGCCTCCGCCCGACGCCGCAACCGTCCGGGGCGCGGACGACGCGTCTGCGACCGGCCGGCGGAGGCGCGTCGTCCTCGGGCGGCCGACCGGACGGGGACCGGTTTCCGCACGTGGCGCGGCCGAAGCCGACGCGACCGGCGGCGGTCCGATCGCTCCGGGGACGCCGGAGCCGCCCCGGCCGTAGCCGGCGTCCACGGCCGGTGAAGGCACGGACGACCCGGCGGCTCCCGACCCGCACCGCCGACCCCCCGGCAGGGACGGCACGGGACGGAATACGCGCGGCCGGTGGGAGCGGGCCCGCGTCCGGGTACCCGAGCCGTCGACCTCGCCGACGCCGGGGAGGCGTCCGGTTCCGACGGAGGACGGGGACCCCATGCACGGTGAGCGGACGCCCCCCTTGCAGCGAAGGCTGATGGTCGGGGGCGCCCTGTCCTTCATCGCGTTCGGCCTGCTCTGCGCGGTCCTGGCCGTCGACACCTACCTGGACGCCGGCTGGGCGTGGCGGCCGCCGATCGCCACCCTCACGTTCGGCGGACTCTCCCTGACGGCCATGGGGACGTTGATCCTGGTCGCGGCCCTGCGCAAGGGATAGCCGCGTCCGCCGGCGCCCAGCCCGCATCGGCCGGACACCCGAGGTCCCGCCACCCCCGCCCCGACCGCCCCCGGAAACGGGCCGCCGGGCCGCCCACCGGCGCATTCGCCGGTCGCCCCCGGGCCGTGGACGGTAACCTACGGACGTCCTCCCTCACGATGTGCAGCCGACCAGATCCGGAGTGTGACCACTCATGCGACGCCTCCTCCCCGTCGTCCTCGCCGCCGCCGCGGCCGCCCTCCTCGCCCACCCCGCACCCGCCGCCGCGGCCGGACACCGGCTGCTCTGGTACTCCAACGACGGCACCGAGCACCGGCTGCCCGCCCCCGAGCCCGGCCGCTGCCACACCGTCGGCGAGGACCTCGGCTGGGGGTCGTGGCTGCCCGCCTACGCCGTCCACAACGAGACCCCGCACACCGCCACCGCCTACGCCGACCCCCACTGCGCCATCCCGCTCGCCGACGGCCTCACCGTCGCCCCGCACAGCGAGGCCCCCCGCCACACCACCGTCGCCGTCCGCTACCACCCCTGACCCCGCCCCCGGG
>NZ_BCRK01000057.1 GCF_001552555.1 Nocardiopsis trehalosi NBRC 14201
GCCCGCGCTGCGGGCGCTCGCCCGCTGGGCCCGCACCCCCGCCCGGGCCCGCGCCCGCGCCTGACGGCCGCCCCGCGCGGGGCGGCCGCCGTCAGTCGGCGGGCTTGGCGGTCCGCTGCTGGTAGCGGCGCTCCGCGTAGGCGAGGTCGTCCCGCCACAGGCGGCGGGCGGCCATCCGCATCAGCGGCCGCACGGCCGGCGCCGCTCGGCGGGCCAGCGCGAACCCGACGCGCGGCGACGTCGCGACGACCGCCTCGATCACCGCCGTGCGCGGCACCCCGTACCGGTCCGTGCCCAGCGGGGTGGCGTGCGTCTCGACCACGCTGCCCGCGCCCTCCCCCTCGATGATGTGCATGACCACCGTGCGCGGCTCCGGGCAGGAGAACGCCGCCCGCACCGGCACCCCCCAGCGCCCGGCCACCTTGAACGCGACCTCCACGACCATGCGGTCCGGGTCGGGGTCGGGCCCCTCGGGGACCTCGGTCACCTTCAACCCCACGAACGAGTAGGGGTGGAACCACGACCCGTGCCAGGGGTCGAGCCGGTTGGCCACCACGTCCTCGGGCTCGCACCGGCCCGCCAGGCTCTCCACGGCGGCGATCGCGGGCGCCAGGGCCGGGCGCTCGGGCAGCACCGGCAGCGGCAGCGGCTCCTCGCCGCCCACCCGGTCCAGCCGCACCCACGCCAGGACCCCGTCGTCGTGCACCGGGAACGGCGACCAGCCGGGGAAGCCGTCCCCGCTCAGCGCCAGCCCGTGCCACCGGCAGACGAGCCGCCCGGCGTCGACCGCGCCCCGGCACAGCGGCGCCCCCATGTGCGGGCAGGCGCCGGGGGCGGCGTGCAGCTCGCCGCCGGCGCCGCGCCACGCCACCACCTCGGTGCCCGCCACCAGCCGGCCGAACGGCCGGTCGCCGCGCACCTCGGCGGAGGCGGCGAGGACGTACCAGTTGCCCGACGGGCGGGCCAGCGCCCGGCCGAGGGCGCCGTCGATGCGGGCGGGCGACGCCTCCCGCCAGGTCGGACGCTGCCGCGCCCACGTGGTGGCGGGCATCCGGCGCAGCGGCAGGCGCCGGGGGGCGGGGTCGGGCATGGCCATCGGGGGCGGTCCTTCCTGCGGGTCGTCGCGGTGGGCTCCCCGGTCGGGGCGTCAGGCCGTGGTCAGCCGGGCGGCGAGCGCGCGGCCCAGCGCGGGCAGCGCCACCCGCGCCCGGCGGGCGCGCGGCACCCGGTGCCGGCGGCTCCACACGTCGTAGTCGGCGGCCTGGATGCGGTCCAGAATCCCCCGGTAGAGCAGGAACGCCGTCGCGACACACGGGCGCGACACCGGGTGCAGCATGGCGATGCCCGGTTCGGCCTCCCGGTACACCGCGCGGTTGAGGGCGACGAGGTCGGCCAGCGCGGCGCGCACCCGAGGGTCCGGGGCGCCGCTGCGGCGGCAGTGGAGCAGCAGCGCCCGGTCGGCGCCGTGCGCGGCGAGCACGTCGGCGGGCAGGTAGACGCGGCCCCGGTCGAGGTCCTCGGCCACGTCGCGGAGGAAGTTGGTGAGCTGGAACGCCTCGCCGAGCGCCGCGGCGTGCGGCGCGGCCTCCTCGCGCGGCGCCGCCGTGCCCAGCACGGGCAGCACCTGCAGCCCGATCACCGCCGCCGACCCGTACATGTAGCCGCGCAGGTCGCGATAGCTGGCGTAGCCGTCGACCTCCAGGTCCATCCGCATCGACGCGAGGAACGCGGTGAACAGGTCGGCGGCGATGGCGTGCCGCGCCGCGGTGTCGGCGACCGCGCGCACCACCGGCAGCCGGGCGGGGCCGCCGGCCAGGGCCGCCGTGAGGTCGGCGTCCACCTCGCCGATGAGCGCCGCCTTCTGGGCCGCCGTGCGGTCCGCGCCGAGGTCGTCCACCACGTCGTCCACCCAGCGGGCGAAGCCGTACAGGGCGTGGATGGCGGGGCGGCGGGCGGGCGGCAGCACCCGGGTCGCCAGGTAGTAGCTGCGGCCGTGGCGGGCGTGCAGCCCCCGGCAGTGGGCGTAGGCGGCGCGCAGCCCGGGGTCGCGGACGCCCGCGGCGTCGAGTTCGGCGGCGGTTCCCATCAGCCTCTCCTGCGGTCCGGGGCCGCGCCGGTGATGCGGGCGGCGGCGAGCTTGCCCGAGATCAGCACGGTCGGCAGGCCGACACCGGGGGTGGTACCGCACCCCGCCAGCACCGCGTTGGCGGTTCCGGCCACCAGGTTGCGGGGGCGGAACGGGCCGGTCTGCGCGAAGGTGTGCGAGGTGGCGAACGGGGTGCCGAACGCGAGGCCCTGCCGCGCCCAGTCCAGCGGGGTGACCAGCCGCTCGGTGACGACCGCCTCCCCCAGCCCCTTGAGGCCGCGCTCCTCCAGGACGCGCACGACCTCGTCGCGGTAGGCGGGCCCCTCGGCGGCCCAATCGGGCCCCCCGGTGCGCAGGTTCGGGCAGGGCGCGAGCACGTAGAGCAGCTCGCGGCCGGGCGGCGCCAGGCCGGGGTCGGTGGCGGTGGGCCGGGTGACGAGCAGCGACGGGTCGCTCATGGTCCGGCCGGAGCGGGTGATCTCCTCGAACGTCCGCCGCCACGCGGCGCCGAAGGAGATGGTGTGGTGCCCCCACCCGTCCCAGGAGCGGTCGACCCCGAGGTGCAGCACCACCGCCGACGGCGAGAACCGCAGCGGGACGGGGCGCCACGGGGTGCGGCCGAGCAGCCGGTAGGCGGCCGGCAGGTCCGGGGTGAGCACCACGGCGTCGCACGGCAGCCGGGCGCCGTCGGCGGTGTGCACGGCGGTGACCCGGTCGCCGCGGCGCTCCAGGCGCTCGACCGCCGCGCCGAACCGCAGCTCCACCCCCGCGTCGGCGGCGGCCCCGGCGAGGGCGTCGCCCAGCCGCCGCATGCCGCCGCGCGGGAAGTACACCCCGGCGACGGTGTCCATGTAGGCGATCACCGCGTACGCGGCGAGCGCCCGCTGCGGCGGCACCCCCGCGTACAGCGCCTGGAAGGAGAAGACGCGGCGCAGCCGCGGGTCGGCGAGGAACCGGCCGATCGCCGGGTCGAGCCGGCCGAACCCGCCCATGGCGGCCAGCCGGACCAGTTCCGGGCGGAGCAGGTCGAGCGGGGAGTCGAAGTTCGCGTCGATGAACCGGCGCATCTGCAGGTCGTAGAGGCGGCGCAGCCACGACCGCAGCCGCAGGTAGCCCGCCGCCTCGCGGGCGCCGGCCACCCGCTCCACCTCGGCGGCCATGGCCTCGGCGCCGGTGTGCACGGCCACGGTCTCGCCGTCGGCGAACGACGCCCGGTAGGCGGGGTCGAGGCGGACCAGGTCGAGCCGGTCCGCCAGGCGCTCGCCGACCGCCGCGAGGGCGTCGCCGATCAGCTCGGGCATGGTGAGCACCGTGGGGCCGGTGTCGATGCGGAACCCGTCGGCGTCGATCCGCCCGGCCCGCCCCCCGGGGTGGGGGTCGCGCTCGACCACCGTGACCTCGCGGCCCGCCCCGCGCAGGTGCAGGGCGGCGGCCAGCCCGGCCAGCCCGGCGCCCACGACCACCACCCGGCCCGTCGGCCCGGGGACCGTCCGGAACCGCCCGCCGCCCGTGGCGCGCCCGCCCTCCGCCGCCGCCACTAGGAGTCCCGTTCGGTGGCGCGCAGCGCCAGGTCGCGCAGTGCCGCCCGCGCCTCCGCCGGCATCGGGGCGGCGTCGATGCGGCGCAGCCCCTGCCGGAGCAGGCCGTGCAGCCGCTCCTCGACCTCGGCGCGGGCGCCCAGCCGGTCCAGCGCCGCGCGCACCGCCTCGGCGCCGCCGCCCGACAGGCCGGGGTCGCCGACGGCCGACCGCAGCAGCTCCCCGGCGGCGGCGTCGCCCTGCTCGCGGGCCCGCCGCACCCCGACCGCGAGCAGCAGGGTGCGCTTGCCCTCGCGCAGGTCGTCGCCGACGGGTTTGCCCGTGACGGCGGGGTCGCCGAACACGCCGAGGAGGTCGTCGCGGAGCTGGAACGCGGTGCCGACGTCGGCGCCGTACCCGCGCAGCGCCCGGACCAGCCGGTCGTCGCCGCCGGCCAGGGCCGCGCCGAAGTGCAGGGGCCGCTCGACGCTGTAGGCGGCGGTCTTCAGCCGGTCGACGCGCAGCGCGGTGCACTCCGACGCGTCGGCCGCCGCCGAGGCGCGGACGTCGAGGAACTGGCCGGCCATCATCTCCATGCGCATCGCCCACCAGGGGGCGCGGGCGCGCGCCCGCGCGGCGGCGCCCAGCCCGGCGGCGTCCAGCATGTCGTCGGCCCACACCAGGGCGAGGTCGCCCGCCAGGACGGCGAGCGAGTGGCCGTAGCGGTCGGGGGCGCCGTGCCAGCCGCGGTCGCGGTGCTCGTCGGCGAAGGCCACGTGGACGGCGGGGCGGCCCCGGCGCAGCGCGGAGCCGTCCATCACGTCATCGTGGATCAGCGCGCACGCCTGGATGAGTTCCAGGGCGGAGGCGGCGCGCAGCGCGGCCTCGGCGGCGTCGCCCCGGTCGGGTCCGCCCGCCGCGCGCCACCCCCACCAGGCGAACATCGGGCGCATGCGCTTGCCGCCGTCGAGGGTGAAGCGCTCCAGGCGGTCGACGACCTCTGCGGCGAACACGGGGTCGGCGGCCTCGGCGGCGCGGCGCCGGTCGGCGAGGTAATCGGCGAGGCACCGGTGCACGGTGGCGGCGACACGCCCGTCCAGGGACGGCGGACGGCCGGGGGCGAGGGTGGAGACTGGGGTCGGGGGGCCGGTGGTCTCGCGGCGGGCTCCCGGCATCCGGGCCTCCTGGTCGTCAGCGGGGGACGGGCGGTCCTCCCCCTGCGCTAACCCGATCGACCGGGTTCAACCTCTCTTTTTTCAGGATTCTTACCGTTCAAACATTCGGCCGCGCCGAAGCGCCGCCCGCGCTGCGGCGCGGGCGGTGGAACGGCGGGTGGGGAGGGCCGGCGGTCAGCCCCGGCCGGCGGCCCCGGCGGGCGCGCCGTCGTCGTCGGGGCTCCAGAAGCCGCCCCCGTACCAGGGCCACCAGGTGGCGGTGCGGCCTTCGGGGATCATCCGGTCCAGCCGGATGACCAGGCTCAGCGCGAACCCGCCCGCGACCATCCCGGTCAGCAGGTCGGTGAACCAGTGGAAGTGCAGGAACGCCGAGACGAACGCCTGCAGCAGGGCGATGCCGACGATGCAGTAGGCCAGCCGCCGGATGATGTGCGGCCGCGCCGCCCGGTACCGGATGATGAGGAACAGCACCAGCCCGTAGATGAGGATGGCGTTGGCGCCGTGGCCCGAGGGGAACGACACCCCGCCCTCGGCGAAGAACGACGGGTCGCCGGTGCGCGGGTGGCTGCGCGCGAACACCAGCTTCATCATCGCCACCATGCTCATCATGCCCACCACCCCGCCGGCGCCGAGGATGATCGGCCGCCACGACCGGTGCCAGTAGGCGAGCTGGAGCGCGGTCACCCCCAGCACGGGCAGCGCGACGAACCGGGACGCCACCGTGTCGGGCCACAGGATCATGGGCTCGCGGATCTGGTCCCAGTAGGGGCGGGGCGCGTTGTTGATGAACTCGTCCACCGGGTGCAGTGGACCCGCCGACAGCACGGTCATGGTGATGAGGACCACGGCGAGGACGATGGCGCGCTTGTCCGACGCCAGTCCCCACGCGATCTCGCTCACGCTCGGCCACGACACGCGGGGGGCGCCGGGCCGGCGCGTGGCGGTGCGCGCGGCCGTGCCGGGCAGCGCCCGCGGCGCGCCCTGCACGCGGTTGAAGGGGGGTATCGAGAGCCCGGCCCGGAACGGCGGCTTCGACCTGATCCGCAATGTATGCATCATGTGCTCAGTGCTGTCTCACGAATTGTGGGCTGGCCTGCGGCACTGTTGTGCGTAGGGGGGACGGGCTCGCCGCTGGGACGGTTGTCGGCTCGGGGACGGGTGCGGTCGGGGACGGGTCGCGGCGGGACGGGGTCGTCCGCGCCGCCGGGGGGCGAATGTCGGGTACGGTCCGCGGCCGGGGGTGCGCCGCCGCCGCGTCCGACCGGCGGACGCGGTGACCACGCTGCGTCACCGTGTGGGGGACACCACAGCACGCTACCCAGCTTTGGCAGAACATTTCCGACAGGAGAGCATAGCGCCCTGTAATGTGACGCGGCGCGGCGCTCGACGGTTCACCACCGTTCCTACCTCGTGCTTTGCCCATCCGTCAGGCGGTTCGCGCGGAACGTTCATCCCGCCGCCGCCCGAATGTGAGCGATCCGTTAGCCGCGGGACGCCCGCGCGGGCCCCGTTCGGGGGCCCGGACCGTGGTAGTGGACCGGCGGCGTCCGCGGTCCGGGAACGGCGCCACCGTATGGCACTCTTCGTAATGAGCCCACGGGCTCGCGCCAGCCCACCCAGCAGAAAGGCCGTCGATGGTCGACCTCCCCGCGGGCCGCGACGATCCGTCCCACCTGGCCCGCAACCCGTTGCGGGAGCAGATCCGCCGCGTGCTCGTCGACGGGCTGCTCGCCGGCCGCTGGCAGCCCGGGGAGCGCATCGTCGAGCGGCGCGTCGCGGTCGAGCTGAACGTCAGCCAGGCGCCGGTGCGCGAGGCGCTGCGCGAGCTGGAGACCCTGCGGCTCATCGAGTCGGTGCCGAACAAGGGGGCGCGGGTCCGCGACTTCGGCGTCGCCGACATGGCCGAGATCTACCCGGTGCGCGCCGGCCTGGAGCTGGTCGCCGCCGAACTCGCCGCCCCGCGCCTGGCCGAGGACGCCCGCCCCCTGGAGCGCGAGGTCGAGGCGCTGCGGCGGGCCACCGCCGACGGCGACGTCGAGGCGCAGATCAAGCACAGCGTGGAGTTCCACCGCCAGATCGTGCGGGCGGCGCGCAACAGTGTGCTGTCGCACACCTGGGAGTCCCTGGGGGTCGAGGTGTGGACCCGGCTCTCGGTGCGCTGGCTCAACATGGAGCTGCACGCGAAGGCCGCCGACCACGCCACCATCACCGACGCGTTCCGCGCCCGCGACCCCGATGTGGGGCGGATGGTGCGCGACCACGTCCTGAACTACGTCGAGGCCGCGGTGAAGTCGCACGACGCCGTCCGCTGACCGCAGCCCGGCGGCACCGCGCCGCACCCCCCTCCCCCCGGAACCGAACGCCTGGGATCTCCCCTAAAGTCGTATTGATCGATCATCGATCAGTACGTAGAGTGTGCGCGACGCACGTCACACCATACGTGCGGCGCGAACCGCCGCGCCGACCGGCCGGGGGAAGGTGACGTCCCCCCCGTATTGGGGAAGGGTCACCCGGGAGGCGGGCGGACCGAGGAGTTCTGCCACGACAACTCAACCAGCCACTCCCGCGCCCCGCCGTTGAGCCCGGCGGCGGCGCGGACGCCGCGGTCGCCGTCCCAACAGCGGGGCCTCGGCACCGGCCTTCCCGGACCCACCGGTCCGGGCGGGTCCGTTCCCGCACGTAGAAAGGCACCACCATGGCTGACACGGCCAAGGCGAAGGGCGGCGGCACCGCCAGGAGTACCGGTGGCCGCCGGCGGACCCGCAAGGACGCCGCCCCGGACCTCACCTCCGAGCGCCCCGAGACCCTCCTCGACTACTACCGGCAGATGCTGCTCATCCGCCGGTTCGAGGAGCGCACCGGGCAGGCGTACACGCAGGCGCGCATCGGCGGCTACTGCCACCTCAACCTCGGTGAGGAGGCGACCGTCGTCGGCCTCATGACCGCGCTGCGCGAGGACGACTACCTCTTCACCAACTACCGCGACCACGGGTACGCGATCGGCAAGGGCATGAGCCCCCGCACCGTCATGGCCGAGCTGTACGGTCGCTCCGACGGCGTGTCCAAGGGCTGGGGCGGGTCGATGCACATGTACGACACCGAGACCCGCATGCTCGGCGGCTACGGCATCGTCGGCGGGCAGCTCCCGCTGGCCACCGGCGCCGCCCTCGCCATCTCCTACCGCGGCGGCGACGAGGTCGTCATGTGCCAGATGGGCGACGGCACCACCAACATCGGCGCCTGGCACGAGTCGCTCAACATCGCCTCGCTGTGGAACCTGCCCATCGTCTTCGTGGTGGTGAACAACTTCACCGGCATGGGCACCACCGTCGAGAAGTCCTCCGCCGAGCCCGAGCTGTACAAGCGCGGGTCGGCCTTCCGCATCGAGGGCGTCCGCGTCGACGGCCGCGACGTGCTCGCCGTCCGCGACGCCGCCGCCGACCTCGTCGAGCGCGCCCGCTCCGAGCAGCGGCCCTACCTGCTGGAGGCCACCAGCTACCGGATGAAGGGCCACTCCGTGGTCGACCCGGCCAAGTACCGCACCGAGGAGCAGGCCGCCGAGGCCCGCGCCAACGACCCGGTCGCGTCCTTCGAGGCCCGGCTGGAGGAGGCCGGCATCCTCGACGAGGAGAAGAAGAAGGAGATCGCCGAGGCCGTCCGCGACGAGGTCGCCGACGCCGCGGACTTCGCCGAGAACAGCCCGCACCCCGAGGTGTCCACGCTGTTCGACTACACCTACGCCACCCCCGTGGCGAACGAGTCGCGCCGCATGCCCGCCGACCCGGTTTTCGCCGAGTAGACAAGGAGCGGGTACATGTCCGTGATCACCTACCGCCAGGCGCTGCGCGACACGCTGCGCGCCGAGATGCACCGCGACGAGAACGTCCTCCTCCTCGGTGAGGAGATCGGCGTCTTCGAGGGGTCCTACAAGATCACCGAAGGGCTGCTCAAGGAGTTCGGGGAGCGCCGCGTCCGCGACACCCCGATCGCCGAGGAGGGCTTCGTCGGCGCCGCCATCGGCGCCGCGATGCTGGGCCTGCGCCCCGTCGTCGAGCTGATGACGATCAACTTCTCGCTCATCGCGATCGACCAGATCATCAACCACGCCGCCAAGATCTACGGCATGTTCGGCGGCCAGACCAGCGTGCCCATGGTCATCCGCACCCCCGGGGGCGGCGGCCAGCAGCTCGGCGCCACGCACTCGCAGAACATCGAGCTGTTCTACGCGTTCATCCCCGGGCTCAAGGTGCTCGCCCCGAGCACGCCCGCCGAGGCCGCGAGCATGCTGCGCGCCGCCATCCGCGACGACGACCCGGTGCTGTTCCTGGAGAACCTCGGCCTGTACAACACCAAGGGCGAGGTCCCCGACGACGAGTCCGTCGCCGAGATCGGCCGCGCCGCCGTCACCCGCGAGGGCACCGACATCACCCTCATCGGCTACTCCCGGATGGCCATGGTCGCCACCCAGGTCGCCGAGAAGCTCGCCGCCGAGGACATCAGCGTCGAGGTGGTCGACCTGCGCAGCCTGCGCCCGCTCGACCGGGAGACCGTCGTCGCCTCCGTCCGCAAGACCGGGGCCGCCGTGGTCGCCGAGGACGACTGGCTGACCTACGGCATCGGCGCCGAGATCGCCGCCTCCATCCAGGAGGGCGCGTTCGACTACCTCGACGCCCCGGTCCGCCGGGTCGCCATGGCCGAGGTGCCCATGCCCTACGCCAAGCCGCTCGAAAGCGCGGCGCTGCCGTCGGTCGCGTCGATCACCACCGCCGTCAAGGAGACCCTGAGCGCCGTCGGCAAGCGGGTCGGGTAAAGGGGAACACAGATGTCCGAGATCTACATGCCGCGCCTCTCCGACACCATGGAGGAAGGCGTCATCAGCTCCTGGGTCAAGAAGGTCGGCGACAAGGTCGCGTCCGGCGACGTGCTGGTCGAGATCGAGACCGACAAGGCCGTCATGGAGTACGAGGCCTACGAGGACGGCTACCTGGTGAAACAGGCCGTCAGCGAGGGCGACACCGTCCCCATCGGCCAGGTCATCGGCGTCATCGGTGACAGCCCCGACGCCGACACCGGCGACGAGGGCGGCACGGACGCCGGCGGCGACGCCGACGAGTCCGACTCCGACGCCGCCGACCAGGAGGCCGAGAAGGGCGAGGAGGGCGAGGACGCCGGCTCCGCCGACGCCGAGCCCCGCGCCGAGGCCACCGCGCCGCCCGCCGCCGGCGACAACGCCGACCGGCCGCGCACCAGCCCCCTGGCCCGCCGCCTCGCCCGCGAGTACGGCCTGGACATCGCGTCCATCCAGGGGTCCGGCCCCAAGGGCCGCGTCGTCCGCGCCGACATCGAGGCCGCCGCCAAGGAGCAGCGCGAGAACGGGGACGCGGCCGCCGCGCCCGCCCCCGAGCGCGCCGCCGCCCCGGCCGCGTCCGGCCCCGCCGGGCAGGCCTACGACGACGGCCGCGCCTCCGAGGAGGTCAAGGTCGGCAACGTGCGCAAGGTGATCGCGCGCCGGCTCACCCAGAGCAAGCAGGAGGTCCCGCACTTCTACCTGCGCCGGACCATCGACGCCGAGGCGCTCAAGGCGTTCCGGGCGCAGATCAACGAGCAGCTCGCCGACACCGGAGTGAAGGTCAGCTTCAACGACCTCATCGTCAAGGCCGCGGCGACCACCCTGCGCGCCCACCCGCAGGTCAACGCCTCCTGGGTGGACGACCGGCTGCTCCAGCACGGGCGCGTCAACGTCGGCGTGGCCGTGGCGGTCGACGCCGGGCTGGTGGTCCCGGTGCTGCACGACACCGACACCATGCCGCTGTCGAAGGTCGCCACCACCACCCGCGAGCTGGCCGGGCGCGCCCGCGACGGCAAGCTGAAGCCGCAGGAGATGAGCGGCGGCACCTTCAGCGTCAGCAACCTGGGCATGTTCGGGGTCGACAGCTTCTCCGCCGTCATCAACCCGCCGGAGGCCGCGATCCTGGCCGTCGGCGCGATGAAGCAGCAGGCCGTGGTGCGCGACGGCGAGATCGTCGCCCGCAACACCATCGCGCTGGAGCTGTCGGTGGACCACCGGGCGGTCGACGGCGCGGTGGGCGCCGCGTTCCTCAAGGAGCTCGCCGAGGTCCTGGAGAGCCCGATGCGGATCATCCTCTGATCCACCGCACGCAACGGCGCCCGCCCCGGACCCCCGGGGCGGGCGCCGCCGTGTACCGCCCCGCACCACCGGCCCGGCACCGGACCGCCCCGGGCCGCCGACGACGAGACCGCGGGCCCGCCCGCGAGAAGGGACGACCATGACCGACGCCGACCGCGACCGCATCGCCGCGGAGGTCCGGCGCGCCGAGGCCGCCGACCTGCCCGCGATCGCCGACACCCTGGCCGCCGCGTTCGCCGACTACGCGTGGACGCGCTATGTCCTGCCCGCCGACGGCTACCCCGAGCGGCTGCGCGCCGTGCAGCTCTACTTCGCCGAGCGGGTCGGGCTGCCCTACGGGGAGGTGTGGACCGCCGCCGGCAACGCCGCCGTGTCCGTGTGGACCCGGCCCGACACCGAGGTCCCGCCGGAGGTGTTCGGCGCGCCGGAGCTGGTCGCGCTCTACGGCGACCGCGCCGAGGCCGCGGCGGCCGTCGAGGAGGTGCTGCTGCCGCACCGCCCCGCGACGCCGTGCTGGTTCCTCGCCACCGTGGGCGTCCGCCCCGGCCACCAGGGGCGCGGCCTGGGGCGCGCCGTCATCGAGCCCGGCCTGCGCGCCGCCGACGCCGCGGGCTCCCCGGTGTTCCTGGAGACCGCCGACGAGGCGAACGTGCGGATCTACCGCCGCCTCGGGTTCGAGGTGACGGCCGACGTCGAGCTCCCCGGCGGCGCCCCCCGCACCTGGTGCATGACCCGGCCCGCCGGGGGCTGACCCCGGCGGCATGACCGCCGCCCCACCCGCCGCTCGGGCGCTCCGCCGCCCCCGTGGTTCCACGTGAAACAGCGAAGGTCACGATCGCCTTGCCGTGTGCGACCCCGGGTGGCGGGGGGCGGCGGCGGTGCGCGAGGGTGGCGGCAGCCGAACCAGGTGCCGACCAGGAGACCCGCCCGATGACCACCGCCCCCCGACCGCCCGCCGGTCCCGCACCGGTCCCCTCCGCCGCCGTCATCGTCCCCGGCCCCGGCCGGACGTTCACCTTCGTCCTGCGCCGCCGCGGCGTGCACGCCGGGCACTGGCTGCTCCCGCGCGGCGGGATCGAACCCGGGGAGAGCGCCGAACGGGCCGCCCGCCGCGCCGCCCAGGAGGCCGCCGGGCTGCGCACCGGCGCGCTCGCCCCCACCGGGATCTACGACGTGCGCGGCACGGACGACGGGGCGGCGTACCGGTTCCGCGTCCACGTGTACCGGGCGCTGCGCCGGTGCCCGCTGCCGGCGGACCGCGCGGACGCCCCCGCCGAGGTCGCCGGGATCGACCAGGCCCACCCGCGCGACATCCTGCCGCACCCGTCCGACATGCTCGCCCTCAACGACGCCGGGCTCGCCGACTACGCCCCGGCCCTCGTCCAGCGCCTCCTGGAGGCCGACGGCGTCACCGTCGACCGCCTGGACGCCTGACCCGCGCCGCACCGCGCCGTCCCGGTCCGGCGGCGGGGACGGCGCCGGGACCCGGCGCGCCCTAGAGGGCGCCCTGGGCCCACATGGCGATGAGCACGGCGGCCACGACCACCGGGAGCACGCCGACCAGGAGCAGGGCCGCGAACAGACCCGGACGCCGTTCGATCCACAGCAGCATGCCCGGGTGGAACCGGTCGAACTCGGCGGGGGCGAGGGGGCGGTCCGGGCCGACGCACGGCACACCGAGCACGTGCAGGAGCCGGTCGATGTCGGCGGCGGTGTAGTGGATGCCGTACAGCCGCACGAGTACGCGGCCGTACGCGTCGAGCAGGAACAGGTTGTCGTAGGGCCGGCCCCGTGACGGGGCGATCGTCGCCCGCAGCACGCGGGCGACCGCCGCACGGGGGTGGCGCCGGTTCCGGCCCCACCCGGTCGCCACGACCTCCCGCTCCGTCAGGACCAGGCCGACCCCGCGCACGTAGGCGACCATCACCGCGGCCAGCACCAGGAAGAAGACGGCACCGAGGACGCCCACGCCCCAGGACGACGTCCGGAGGGCGGCACCGACGGAGGAGACCGTCGCGACCACCGCGACGGTGACCAGCGTCCTCCTCATCGACCGGCGATCGGACCGCAGCACGAACGGCTCCGGAGCGTGGGGACGGGTGGGGGCATGGGTGGGGAGCACGGCGGCCCTCCTTTCGTCTGGTGGCAAAGATAGCCGCAGGCCCGCGCCGGTGCCCCGCTCGCCCCGGCCGCCCGCGGCGGGGTCCGCGGCCACCGCCGGCGCCGGCGCGGCTAGGCTGGCCGCCGGGCGGCGCGGCGGGCGCCGCGCGGGCGGAAGGGCGGACGGCGATGGGCGAGGGCACCCGCGTTCCGGCGGCGGCCACGTGGGGGCTGCTCGCCGCCTGGGCCGTCCACGACGCCGAGGAGCTGGCCACCATGCCGGGGTGGGCCCGCCGGGCGCGCCCCCGCCTGGAGGCCGCGCTGCCGTGGGTGCCGGGGCGCGTATGGGACCGCATGGACGTCTCCCCGGCGCACGCCGCCACCGCCATCGGCCTCATGGGCGCGATCGTGGCCGCCGCCGCTGCCGACGGCGCGCGCACCGGCGGCCGCAGCGCCTTCTACCAGGCCGCGCTCACCGCGTTCGGCCTGCACGCCGTCACCCACGCCGCCCAGGCCGCCGCGCTGCGCGGCTACACCCCCGGCGCCGTCACGGCCCCGCTGGTGGTGGCCCCGTTCTCCCTGTGGGCGTGGCACCGGCTGCGCCGCGCGGGCGTGCCCGCCGCGCCCGTGTCCCCGGGGGCGCTGCTGCTCCTGCCCGCCGCCCTCGGCGCGGTGCACGGCGCGGCCGCGCTGCTCACCCGGCGCCGCGGCGCCTGACCGGGCGCCCGGCCCGCGCGCGGCCGCCGCTCACCGGTCCGGGTGGGGGCGGCGGACCGGTTCGACGGCCACCGTGCGGCGGTGCTCGTAGACGACGCTGGTCTCGACGTCGGCCACCTCCGGCCGCTGGGTCAGGCGGTCGATGACGAACGCGTACAGCCCGTCGGTGTCGGGCACCGCCACGTGCACCAGGAAGTCCTGGCGGCCCGACGTGACGAACACGCCGACCGTCTCCGGCAGCTGCGACACCCACGCGCGGAACGCCTCGATGTTGCGCCGCGACGGCGGGCGGATGCGGATCGCGATCATGGCCTGCACCGCGCGCCCCAGAGCCGCCAGGTCGACCTCGGCCCGGTAGCCGCGCACCACGCCCTTGCGGCGCAGCCCGCGCACCCGCTCCAGGGAGGTCGACGGCGCGACCCCCACCTCGGCGGCCAGGTCGCGGTTGGTCCGCCGCGCATCCTTCTGCAGTTCCCGCAGAATCCGCCGATCGAGTTCGTCCAGTTCCACCGTGCGCCCCTTTCCGCCGAACATCGTTCGCCGCCGCTTCCATCCTCGCGCACCGGTGACTAGCTTCTGCGGTGGCCGCCGCACGACGCACGCCGGTCCCCGCCCCCGCCCGCACCTTCGAAGGGACCCCCATGCCTGAAGCGACCACCCGCCCGGCCTCGGTCGTCCTGCCGCCCGAGGACGTCCGCCCCGACCTGTCGACCCGCGAGTCACCGGTCCGGTGGGTGATGCTGGTCGACCCGTCGATCGGCCCCGGCCTCGCCGCCAACGCCGCCGGGTGCATGGCCGCGGCGGTGGGCCGGGCGCTCCCCGGCCTGCTCGGCCCCGACGCGGCCGACGCCTCCGGGACCGGGCACCCCGGGCTGCCCTGGACCGGCTGCGCTGTCCTGGCGGCCGGCCCCGAGGAGATCCGCGCCGTCCGCGCCAAGGCGCTGGCCCGCGACGGCGTGCTCGTCGTCGACATGCCGCGCGACGCCCAGACCAACTCGGTGTACACCGCCTACCTGGCCGCGCTCGGCGCCAGCGCCCCCGACGACATCGTCTACCTCGGCGTCAGCCTGGTGGGACCGCGCAACGCGGTCGGCAAACTCGTGGGGCGGTTCCCCCTCCTGCGCTGACCCGCCACCGGGCCCGCCCGCCCCTCCGCCGGCCGGGTCACCCCCCGGCGAGCTCCGCGCGGGCCCGCATGAGCGCGAACCCGAGCAGGTTCTCGCCGCGCCACCGGGCGGGGTCGGCCGCGCGCTCGTCGTCGGCGGCCAGGCCGATCCCCCGCACCCGGTCGACCGGGCTGGCCTCCACCAGGACCCGGCCGCCCGTGGCCCGCAGGAAGGCGCCCTCCGCCGGGTTCTGCCGGAACTTCTCGACCGACCCCCGCACCACGACGTCGAACCGGTGGGCGCGCCACACGTCCTCGTCGAACCCGCGGACCGACCGGCCGACGGCCTTGGCCGCGCCGGGCGCGGCGGCGGCCAGGACGCGTTCGGCCGCCGCGGCGTCGCCGAACAGGCGGGCCTTCTCGGCCATCATCCAGTGCTCGGCGGTGGGGTAGCGCACCCCGTCGACCGTGAAGGGGGCCGGCCACCACTGGCTCAGGCACCCCGCTCCCACGGAGCCGTCGCGCCGGGGGCGGTGCCCCCAGAAGAACAGGTACTCCGGGCGGGCGCCGGCGGCGGTGCGGGCCCGCAGTTCGGCGACCGACGCCGGGGGTGGAACGGACATGCCGGACAGTGTGCCGGGGTGCGGCGCCTGATGGCCACCGGTTTGGCGGCCGGGTACCGGCGCCCCGGACCGTCGACTTGCGGATTCGACCGCGTGTGGCCACGTCGACTCGTCGATTCGGCCCCAATGGGCCGAACACCGCTGCTTTACTGGGCAGCATGGGCGAGCGTTGGCAGGATCGTTTCCGCGCGGGCAGGATGAGTCTCCCGTCGTGGGCCCGCGAGGCGCCGGACCACGCGCTGTACCGCGGCAACACCTCCGGCACGTGGGAGATCCACACCTGGGACCGCGGCACCGGCGCGCACCGGCAGGTCACCGAACGGCGGCACGGCACCCTCGACGCCGCACTCGACCCCACCGGCGCGCACGTGTGGTGGTTCGACGACACCGACGGCGACGAGTTCGGCGTGTGGCGCGTGCAGCCGTTCCACGGCGGCCCCGACCGCACCGCCGTGCCCGGACTCGGCCCGGCGTACGACGCCGGCCTCGCTCTTGGCGCCTCCGGCGCCGCCGCGGTGGGCCGCTCCACCGACGACGGGTTCAGCGCCCACCTGTGCGTGCCGGGCACCGCGCCCCGCACCGTCTACGCCCACCGCAACGAGGGCGGCGTCGCCGCGCTGTCCGACGACGAGACCCTGCTCGCGATCACCCACAGCGAGCACGGCGACAGCCGGCACCCGGCGGTCCGGGTGCTCCGGCTGCACCCCGACGGCTCCGCCACCGCGCTCGCCGACCTGTGGGACGGCCCCGGCCGGGGCCTCCACGCGGCCGGGTTCGCGCCCGGCGGGCACCGGCTGCTCGTCCTGCACGAGCGCCGCGGCCGCCGCGAACCCCTGGTCTGGGACCCCGCCACCGGCGCCGAGCACGACCCCGCCCTCGACCTCCCCGGCGACCTCTCCGCCGACTGGACCCCCGACGGCGAGCACCTGCTGATCCTCCAGGACCACCGGGCCCGCTCCCGGCCGTACCTGCTGCGCCTGGCCACGGGCGCCGTCACCGAGGTCCCCGCCCCGCCCGGGTTCGTGTCCGGCGCCACCGCCCGCCCGGACGGCAGCGTCGAGTACTCCTGGTCCAGCTCCGCGCGCCCCACCGAGATCCGCAGCACCGCCGGCGGCGTCCTGCTCACCCCGCCCGGCATCACCGCGCCGCCGTCGGTCCCCGTCCGCGACGTCCTGGTCGACGGCCCGGGCGGTCCCGTGCACGCCCTGGTGTCGGTGCCCGACGACGGCTCCCCCGGCCCGCACCCGACCGTGTTCCTGGTGCACGGCGGCCCGCACGCGCACGACCTCGACGCGTTCTCCCCCGACGCCGCCGCCTGGGTCGACCACGGGTTCGCCGTCGTCCGGGTCAACTACCGCGGCTCCACCGGCTACGGCAGCGCCTGGCGCGACGCCCTCGTGGGCCGCGTCGGCCTGACCGAGCTGGAGGACGTCAAGGCCGTCCGCGACTGGGCGGTGTCCTCCGGTACCGCCGACCCCGACCGGCTCGTGCTGTCCGGCGGCTCGTGGGGCGGCTACCTCACCCTGCTCGCCCTGGGCGTGTACCCCGGCGACTGGACCGCCGGCATCGCGGTGGTGCCCATCGCCGACTACGCCACCGCCTACGCCGACGAGATGGAGGCGCTGCGCGCGTTCGACCGCGACCTGTTCGGCGGGTCGCCCGACGACGTCCCCGAGCGGTACCGGCGCTCCTCCCCCCTCACCTACGCCGCCGACCTCACCGCGCCCGTGCTCGTCCTCGCCGGGGAGAACGACCCCCGCTGCCCCATCCGGCAGATCGACGTCTACCTCGACCGCCTCACCGAACTCGGCCACCCGCACGAGGTGTTCCGGTTCGACGCCGGGCACGGCTCCCTCGTGGTCGAGGAGCGCATCCGGCACACCGCCGTCGAACTCGACTTCGCGCTGAGAAGCACCGGCGCCCGCACGGGGGGACCGGCACCGGGGGCCGTGTAGCCGTGACTGGGCAACCGCGCTACCTGTGGGTGGCGGAACTGCTGCGCCGCCCCATCCTCAACGGCGAATACGCGCCCGGCACCCGGCTGCCGTCGCGCTCCCGGCTGGCCCGCACCCACCACGTCAGCGAGCAGGTGTCCCGGCACGCGCTGCGGCTGCTCGTCAGCGAGGGGCTGGTCGAGGCCCGCCCCGGGTCCGGCTACTACGTGCGGCCCGTGCCGCAGATCCACCGGTTCTCCCGGACCGACCGCTCGTCGGGGTCGGGCGTCGACCCGCTCGACCGCGAGGACCTCGGCACGCTCACCGTCCGGGTCGGCGACCTGGTCGCCCGGCGGCTGACCCTGCGCGACGGCGACCCCGTGTACCGCACCCGCTGCCTGGGCACCGCCAACGGGGCGCCCGTCGCCCTGCACACGGCGTGGGAACCGGTGGTGCTCACCCAGGGCACCCTGCGCACCCCCGCCGACGCCGACCCCGGCAGCGGGGTGCTCGACCGGCTCGGCGCGGCCGGGGTGATCATCGACCGGGTGGTCGAGGAGGTCGGGGTGCGGCCGCTGCGCGAACCCGAGGCGTCGCTGCTCAAGCTCGCCCCCGGCCGGCCGGCGCTCGTGGTCGAACGCACCCACTACAACGGGCAGCGCCCGGTCGAGACCTCCGACCTCGTCGGCTCGGTCGAGCACTGCCGGCTGCTGTACCGGCTCAGCCTGGCCCGCCCGCAGCGGCGCTGACCCCGCGAACAGCGGCGGCCCGCCCCCGGGTGGGGGCGGGCCGGCGCGGTGGCGGGGGTGTCAGGCGGTGAACTCGGCCGCCACGACCTCCGCGATCTGCGCGGTGTTGAGCGCGGCGCCCTTGCGCAGGTTGTCGCCGCACAGGAACAGGTCGAGCGACCGCGGGTCGTCGATCGAGCGGCGGATCCGCCCCACCCAGGTGGGGTCGGTGCCCACGACGTCGGCCGGGGTCGGGAACTCGCCGGCCGCCGGGTCGTCCAGCACGACCACGCCCGGCGCCGACGCCAGCACCGCGCGGGCGGCGTCGGCGTCGACCTCGCGCTCGAAGGTGGCGTGCACCGACAGGGAGTGCGTGGTCACCACCGGGACGCGCACGCAGGTGGCCGACACCCGCAGGTCGGGCAGGCCGAGGATCTTGCGGGACTCGTTGCGGACCTTCAGCTCCTCCGAGGAGTAGCCGTCGTCCTTCAGCGACCCCGCCCACGGCACGACGTTCATGGCGAGCGGCGCCGGGAACGGGCCGAGTTCGCCGGCGGCGGCGCGGACGTCGCCCGCCCGGCTGCCCAGGGTGCGGTCGGAGGCGACCTTGGCGAGCTGGTCGTGCAGGGTGTCGATGCCCTCCTGGCCGGCGCCCGAGGCCGCCTGGTAGGAGGCGACGACCAGCTCGGCCAGCCCGTAGGCGCGGTGCAGCGCCCCCATGGCGACGATCATCGACAGGGTGGTGCAGTTGGGGTTGCTGATGATGCCGCGCGGCCGGTTGCGGGTCTGCTCGGCGTTGACCTCGGGCACGACCAGCGGGACGTCGGGGTCCATGCGGAACGCGCCGGAGTTGTCGACGGCGACGGCGCCGCGCTCGGCGGCGACGGGCGCCCACTCCTTGGACACCGCGTCGGGCACGTCGAACATGGCGACGTCGACCCCGTCGAAGACCTCGGGGGCGAGCGCCTGGACCTCGACCTCCTCGCCGCGGACGGTGAGGCGCTTGCCGGCGGAGCGCGGCGACGCCACGAGCCGGATCTCGCCCCACACGTTCTCGCGGGTGGAGAGGATGTCGAGCATGACGGTGCCGACGGCGCCGGTGGCGCCGACGACGGCCAGGGTGGGCAGGCGGGAACTCATCGGCCGGTACCTCCGTAGACGACGGCCTCGACCTGGTCGGCGTCGAGCTGGAACTCCGAGTGGGCGGCGGCGACGGCGGTGTCGACCTGGTCCTGCTCGACCACCACCGAGATGCGGATCTCCGAGGTGGAGATCATCTCGATGTTGGTGCCCGAGCGGGCGAGGGCGTCGAAGAACCGCGCGGTGACCCCCGGGTAGGAGCGCATGCCGGCGCCCACCAGCGACACCTTGCCGATCTGGTCGTCGTAGCGCAGCGACTCGAACCCGACCGTGTCCTGGATCTTCTTCAGCGCGGTGAGCGCGGTCTGCCCGGACTCCATGGGCACGGTGAAGGAGATGTCGGTGCGGGAGGTGGAGGCCGCCGACACGTTCTGCACGATCATGTCGATGTTGGTCTCGGCGGCGGCGAGCGCGGAGAAGATCGCCGCGGCCTCGCCGACCTTGTCGGGGACGCCCACGACCGTGATCTTGGCCTCGCTCCGGTCGTGCGCGACACCGGAGATGATCGGTTGTTCCATGCCTTCGGCTTCCTCAACTTCGGAGACGACCCAGGTACCGGGCTTCTGACTGAACGACGAGCGGACGTGCAGCGGGATGTTGTACCGCCGCGCGTACTCCACGCAGCGCAGGTGCAGGATCTTGGTGCCGCTGGCCGCCATCTCCAGCATCTCCTCGTAGGAGATCTTGGGGATGCGCCGCGCGGTGGGCACGATGCGGGGGTCGGCGGTGAACACGCCGTCGACGTCGCTGTAGATCTCGCACGCGTCGGCGTTCAGCGCCGCGGCGAGGGCGACGGCCGTGGTGTCGGAGCCGCCGCGGCCCAGCGTCGTGATGTCCTTGCTGTCCTGCGAGACGCCCTGGAAGCCGGCGACGATGCAGATGGAGCCCTCGTCGAGGGCCTCCTGGATGCGCCCCGGCGTGACGTCGATGATCTTGGCGTTGCCGTGCAGGGACGTCGTGATGACGCCCGCCTGCGAACCGGTGAACGACCGGGCCTCGTAGCCGAGGTTGCCGATGGCCATGGCGACCAGCGCCATGGACATGCGCTCGCCCGCGGTCAGCAGCATGTCGAGTTCGCGGCCCGGGGGCAGCGGGGACACCTGCTCGGCCAGGTCGAGGAGTTCGTCGGTGGTGTCGCCCATGGCCGAGACCACGACGACGACGTCGTACCCCGCCTTTTTCTGAGCGACGATCCGCTGGGCCACTCGCTTGATGGCTTCCGCGTCGGCGACGGAAGATCCACCGTACTTCTGCACGATCAGAGCCACGGTCGTTGCTCCTGGGGAATCGGGATCACGGTGATCAGTTGAAGTGTAGTCATCGGGTCACTTCGGACGGCCTCCCACCTGCGGCAGGAGGCACCAGCGCGAGGTTTTACCCGTTTCGGGCGCACATACTCGGTCCAGGGGGAACCGGGGAGAAAGTCACATTCCAGCTCGGCGGACGCCGGCGGGCGGAGGTTCAGAACTCCAGGCTGCGGCGGCCCTCGAAGGCCCGGCCGAGGGTGACCTCGTCGGCGTACTCCAGGTCGCCCCCGACGGGCAGGCCGCTGGCCAGCCGCGTGACCTTCATCCCCAAGGGTTTGACCAGGCGCGCGAGGTAGGTGGCCGTGGCCTCCCCCTCGAGGTTGGGGTCGGTGGCGAGGATCAGCTCGGTGATCTGGCCATCGGACAGCCGGGTCATGAGGTCCTTGATGCGCAGGTCGTCGGGGCCGATGCCCTCGATGGGGCTGATGGCGCCGCCGAGCACGTGGTAGCGGCCGCGGAACTCGCGGGTGCGCTCGATGGCGACGACGTCCTTGGACTCCTCGACGACGCAGATGACCGCGGTGTCGCGCCGCGGGTCGCGGCAGATGCGGCACTCGCTCTCCTCGGCGACGTTGCCGCACACCGCGCAGAACCGGACGCGCTCCTTGACCTCGACCAGCGCGTGCACGAGGCGCTTGACGTCGGCGGTCTCGGCGGCGAGCAGATGGAAGGCGATGCGCTGCGCGCTCTTCGGACCGACGCCGGGCAGCCGCCCGAGCTCGTCGATCAGATTCTGGACCGCGCCTTCGTACATCGCCTACCACTCAGCTCGTCGTGTCGCCCCCCACGGTAACCGAGCCGCGGGGGCGCCCGGGACGCCGGACGCGGCTAGAAGCCCAGCCCGGGCATACCGCCGGGCATGCCGCCGCCACCGAGGCCCTCGGCGAGCGGGCCCATCTTCTCCTGCTGGAGCTCCTCGACACCGGACTCGGCGTCGCGGATGGCCGCGAGCACGAGGTCGGCGACGGTCTGCGCGGTCTCGGCGGGGTCGTCGCCGTCGATCGCCTTGGGGTCGATGCTGATGTCCTCGACCGACCCGCGGCCGCTCACGGTCACCGTGACCAGGCCGCCGCCCGAGGTGCCCTCGACCTTGGCCTCGTCCAGCTCCTGCTGCGCCATGACCAACTGCTGCTGCATCTGCTGGGCCTGCTGGAGCAGGGCCTGCATGTCCATTCCACCGCCAGGGTTCACTGCGCTTCTCCTTGCCTGCGGGTTCCCGTTGCTGCGAGCGTAGCCGCTCGCGGCGGGGCGGCGGGGGCGGCCGCGCGGCCGGCGGGCGCGGAGGCCGCGGCGGTCTCGGCGATCACGCCGTCGAGGAGGTCGCGGGAGTGCTCCAGGCGGGCGATCATCCCGTCGATGCGGGTGCGCTCGACGGCGAGCCGGTCGAGCAGGTCGGGGGTGGGGGCGCCGCGGTCGCGGTCGCGCATGCACGGCAGCAGCTCCACGATCTTCTCGCTGCACAGCCCGGCGGCGAACAGGGACTGGATGCGCTCGACGGTGCCCACCGCGTCGTCACCGTACTCGCGGTGGCCGCCGGGGGTGCGGCGCGACGCCAGCATGCCCTGGTCCTCGTAGTAGCGCAGCGACCGCACGCTGACCCCGGTGCGCCGGGAGAGCTCGCCGATCCGCATGTGACCTCCCCCACAAAGGGTTGAAACTGACATCGATGGCACATTCTACGGTCGGACCCATGACGGACACCACCGCACACCCCAGCCCGCTGCTCACCCCGACCACCCTCGGCCGCCTCGCCCTGCCCAACCGGGTCGTGATGGCGCCGATGACCCGGCTGCGCGCCGACACCCGCGGCGTCCCGCGCCCGCTGATGGCCACCTACTACGCCCAGCGCGCCGGCGCGGGGCTCATCGTCTCCGAGGGCATCGCCCCCAGCGAGCGCGGCCGCCAGTACCTCAACGAGCCCGGTCTGCACACCGAGGAGCAGGTCGCCGCGTGGCGGCCGGTGACCGCGGCGGTGCACCGCGCCGGGGGGCGGATCTTCGCCCAGCTCATGCACGCCGGACGCAACGGGCACCCGCTCAACCGGCGCGACGGCGGCACCCCCGAGGCCCCCTCCGCCGTGCCGCTGACCAACTCCGTGCACACCCTCACCGCCAAGGCCGACCCGGTGGTCCCGCACGCGATGACCGCGGCCGAGATCGGCTCCACGGTCGCCGACTTCGCCGCGGCCGCCCGCGCCGCCCTGCGCGCCGGCTTCGACGGCGTGGAGATCCACGGGGCCAACAGCTACCTGGTCCACCAGTTCCTCGCCGACGGCACCAACCGGCGCACCGACGCCTACGGCGGCGGACCCCTGGGGCGGGCCCGGTTCGCGATCGAGGTCACCGAGGCGGTCGCCGACGCCGTCGGCGCCGACCGCACCGCCCTGCGGCTGTCCCCCGGCAACCCGGAGAACGAGATGTCGGAGACCGACCCCGCGCCGGTCTACCGGGCCCTCCTCGCCGCCCTCGACCCGCTCGGCCTGGCGTACCTGCACCTCACCGACGACCCGGTCTACCCCGCGCTGGCCGACCTGCGGCCCCGCTGGAGCGGGACGCTCGTCGGCAACACCGGGGAGCACGAGGAGACCACCCTCGCCTCGGCCGAGCGGCTGCTGCGCGACAGGGGCGTCGACCTGGTGTCGTTCGGCCGCCCGTTCATCGCCAACCCCGACCTGGTCGACCGCATCGCCGAGGGCGCCCCCTGGGCCCCGGTCATCGGAACGGACCACCACTACTCCACCGGCCCCGAGGGCTACACCGACTACCCGACGGCCACCCGCCCCCAGGTCCCCGCCTGATCCCGGACGCGACGGGGCGCGGAACCGAGCGGCACGGCAGCGGGCACCGGGGGCGGCCCACCCCGCACCGGGGCTCCTCTCCCTCCTCGCGGACCGGGCCGCACTGGGGCCGGGACAGGTCGGCGGCGACCGGGACAAGGGTTCGGTGCGGGCGCGGAGGGGGACGATTCCGACGGGCGGCCCCCGCCCGCTAGGAGACCCATGGACACCGCCGACCGCCGCCACACCCTGCTCGTCGACACCCTGGTCCGCGCCGGCGCCCTCCGCGACCCCCGGCTCACCGCCGCGTTCCGCGCGGTCCCCCGCCACCTGTTCGTCCCGGCGGCCGGCGTCCTGACCGCCCACGGCATCGAACTCGACGCCGCCACCGCCCGCGACCGGTGGCTCACCGCCGTCGGCACCGACGAGGCCCTCCTCGGCCGGTTCGGCGGCGCCCCCTCCCCCATCGGCCCCGCGCCTTCCGCGGCCGCCCGCGCCCTGGAGGCCGCCGCGCCGCACGACGGCCACCGCGTGCTGGAGGCCGGCACCGGAACGGGGTGGGTCACCGCCCTGCTCGCGACCCGCCTCGGCGACGGCGCGGTCACCACCGTCGAATCCGACCCCGCCCTGCTGACGGCGGCCCGGGCGGCCCTCGCCCGCGCCCACCGCGCCCCCGCCGCGGTCCTCGGCGACCCCGCGTGCGGCCATCCCGCCGCCGCCCCCTACGACCGGGTGCTCGCCACCCGCCCCGCCGCCCGGGTGCCCGCCGCCTGGATCGCCCAGACCGCGCCCGGCGGCGCGGTCGTCCTACCGTGGGCGGCGGCCGACGGGCGCGGGGTGCTCGTCCGCCTCGACGTCCCCGGCGACGGCACGGCCGCCGGGCGATTCCTCGACGGACCCGGCGCGGTGAGCCCCGGCGGGCGCGCCATGGCGGTCGAGCCGCCGTTCCCCACCGACGCGTGGGCCGACGAGACCCACCGGGTCACCGGGGACCCCGTGGCCGCGCTCACCGACGGCGCCTCGCTGTTCCCGCTCTCCTTCATGGTGCCGTCGTGGCGGGTCGGCACCCACCGGTTCGGCGGCGTACGCGGCCTGTGGCTGGCCTCGCACGACGGCGCCTCCTGGGCGCGCGTCCGCCCCTACGGCGACCAGTGGGCCGTCGAACAGGGCGGGCCCAGGTCGCTGTGGGACGAGGTCGACGCCGCCCGCGAGGAGTGGGAGCGGCTCGGCCGGCCCCGCCCCGACCGGTTCGGACTCACGGTCACGGCCGACGGGCGACACCGCGTCCGGCTCGACGCCCCGGACGGCGCGGCGTGGGAGCTTCCGGCCGCCACCTGACCCCGCGCGGTCGGGAGGGCGCGGGGGATGGTCGGCGGTGCCGGGAAGGCCCTCCGTGGACGGCGAAGCAGGCCCGTTGTGCCTCCAAGGATGATCGATGACGCGCCCGGCGCAGGTCGGTGGCGGACCAACCCTCGCGGTGCGGTGCATCCAGGGAAGATCAGCGGCTGGGGAAGCAAGCGCGGTCCTGGCGAAGGGGTCGGCGTCGCGATCCCAGGCCCGCAGTGGCGTGGCGGCCATCGCGAGTGCGGAGAGCGCATCGGGCGCGAGAGCTTCGGCGGTCGTCGCGAGGGCGAAGTGCGCGTAGGGCACCGCGAGTGCGGGGGCGCGGTGGGCGCGGGACGGAATGGCGCCGGGAGGTCCGGTTCGGTCGGGACGCCATCGAACGTGGCGGCGCCGGAAGTGCTGAGACCCGGTAGGCGCCGAGCAGGAGGACAACGGTGTGGGCACCCGGGTGAGCGCCGCCGGGCGCAACATGGGCGGAATTCTCGGACAGGCCCGCCGCCGGACGCGGCTAGCGGCCCACGGACACGCGAACGGCCCCCGGTGAAGTGGAATCCACCGGGGGCCGTTCGCGGTTCACGGGCGCCGAGGCGCCCATCAGTCGTCGGCCGCCTTCTCGGCGGCGCGCGCCTGCTCGTTCTTCTCCTTCAACCGGCGCAGCAGCTCGCGCTTCTGCTCGGCGGCGTTGTGCGCCGAGCCCTTGCCCGCGGCCCCCGCGCCGCGCATGGCGTTGCGCGAAACGGTGTTGCGCTGCCCGCCGATGCCGAGCATGTTGTCTCCACGACCCTTGGCCATGTGGCCCTCCTCTGTCTTCTTCGAGACGACCCGTCTCGTTGAACAGATCATGTCGCACTTCCCGACTTCTGTCAAGACGATACGTCTCGCCTCGTTGGTTCCCCTGGCGTTCCCCGACCCCATGCGCCTCCGCCCGTGGATGACGGCGCCGCCTCGGAATCCGCCCGCCCCACCGGCTCCGGCCACCCGACGAGCCCCGCATCGAGACCGCCCTCCACAGGAGCGCGATCGCGGTGGCGCGGCACCCCACGGTGCGGGTTGACTGGAAACAGGGGTTCCCCCCAGCACCATGGTCCCGCCCGCCACCGCCGCAGGGACGGCCTCACCGTGCCCGGAAACGCCCGGCCCTCGGCGCCCGCGACGCCGGAAGCCCTCGAAGCCACCTCGATCCCCTCCTGCGATGCTGTCGGCGCTCCGTCCCGGGCAGGAGCGCGCGCCCGTCCACAGGCTGTGGACGGCGACCGCGCCGCCCGCCGCCACGGGCATCGCCACGGGACACGGCCCCGGCCCAACCCCGATGAGCGGCCGACCGAGCCCGCGTTACCTCCCGGTGCCCGCACCCGTCATACGGTCGACGGCCGCGCACACCCCGGCCGTCGCGCCACCACCGAGAGGGAGACCAGAATGCTGACGGACATCATGTACGTGACGGCCGTCGTCACCGACCAGGACCGCGCGCTGGAGTTCTACACCGAAGGGCTCGGCCTGGAGAAGCGGGCTGACTACCGGGGCCCGGAGTCGCGGTTCCTCACCGTGGGCGTCCCCGGCGGCCCGGTCGAGATCCTCCTCTGGGCGGACGAGGGCGCGTCGACCGAGGACCGGCCGGGCGGCGGCGCCGGCCCGATCTTCCTGGAGTCGGACGACCTGTGCAAGGCCGTCGAGGCGATGCGGCTGCGCGGCGTGGCCTTCGACCAGCCGGAACCCGAGGACTACCCGTTCGGCGTCCGCATCGAGGCGGCCGACCCGGACGGCAACCGGATCTCGCTCCGCCAGCGGCGCCACCGGGAACGCGCCGACCGCTGACCACCCCACAGACCGCGTGCCGACGCGGACCCGCCGCAGCCATGAACAACCGGATCAAGGACGATGCCGACATGACGGACACCAGCCGGGCCGACCTCGACGCCGAGGCGTTCGAGGCCGAACGCGACCGGCTGAGCGCGGTCGCCTACCGCGTACTCGGCTCGCACGCCGACGCCGAGGACGCGGCCCAGGAGGCGTGGATGCGGCTCGCCCGCCAGGACACGACGACCATCGACAACCTGGCGGGCTGGCTGACCACGGTGGTCGGCCGGATCAGCCTGGACGTCCTGCGGTCCCGCCGGGCCCGGCCCGAGGCGTCCTACGCGGACGGCGCGCCCGTACTCGTGGCGGCGGACGACGACGGCGCGGACCCCGAGGCGGTCGCGGCGCTCGCCGACGCGGTCGGGTCGGCGATGCTCGTCGTCCTGGACTCGCTCACGCCCGGGGAGCGGGTGGCGTTCGTGCTGCACGACCTGTTCGCGGTGCCGTTCGCCGACATCGGCCGCATCCTCGGCAGATCCGCCGACGCCGCCAAGATGACCGCCAGCCGCGCCCGCCGGAAGGTCCAGGCGGCCGAGCGTCCGACGCCCGCCGGGCGGGCCGAGCGGAAGGCCGTCGCCGCCTTCCGCTCGGCCGCGGCGGACGGTGACTTCGCGGCGCTGCTGCGCGTGCTCGACCCGGACGTGCGACTGACCGTCGACACCCCGGGCGGGACCGTCGTCACCCTCGGCGCCACCGCCGTCGCCTCCGGGGCGCGGACGGTGTCCGGCGACGTCGCGCGGTACCGGGCGGTGCGCGTCGACGGCCGTCCGGGGTACGTCTCCTGGCGCGCCGACGGGACCCCGCTCTCGCTCATCTCGTTCACGGTGGCCGGCGACCGGATCACGGCCATCGCGATCGTGGTCGACCCCGCGAAGCTCGCCGCGATGCGCCTTCCCGCACCCGCGTGAGCGGCCGGACGGGCGGCGGCGGGGGCGGTCTCCGGCCTCTTCTCCGCCCCCGTCGCCGCGCCGACCTGGGCTGATGCGCACCACCCCCTGCAGGGCACATCCGGTGGCGATCCGCAGTCACATTGGCCCGACCCGCCGCGTCATGGGGGTGAAGCAGTCGACACGGCAAGGAGCCCACCATGAGCGCGCGCATCAACTACTACGGCAGCACCATCGGGGCGAAGTTCACCAAGCACATCAACTCGGCGGGCCGGGCGCTGGCGGGCTCGACGCTGCCGGCCGCGACACAGGAGCTGGTGAAGATCCGCGTCAGCCAGATCAACGGCTGCGCCTTCTGCATCGACATGCACACCAAGGACGCCGCCCACGCCGGGGAGACGGCGGTGCGCCTGCACCTCGTGGCGGCCTGGCGCGAGGCCACCGTCTTCACCGACGCGGAACGCGCCGCCCTGGCACTGGCCGAGCAGGGCACCCGCCTGGCCGACGGCGGCGGCGCCGGCGACGCGGTCTGGGCCGACGCCGCCGACCACTACGACGAGGAGCAGCTCGCCGCCCTGGTCTCCCTCATCGCCGTCATGAACGCCTACAACCGCATGAACGCCCTCGTCCACCAGCCGGCCGGCGACTACCAGCCCGGCCAGTTCGGCTGACCCACCCCCACCACCAAAGCAGCGGCCCGCCCCTGACCCCCAGGGGACGGGCCGCAGGCATCTCCCGGCCCAGCAATCCCCGCGCATGCGGGGAGCACATCGAAATCATGCGGGTCACCAAAATATCCGCGGGACCATCCCCGCGCGTGCGGGGAGCACACCCGTCCATCTCGCCAGGGAAGAGGATGCTTAGGACCATCCCCGCGCGTGCGGGGAGCACAGACCAGGAGGTCCCGACATGCTACGACGCCTGGGACCATCCCCGCGCGTGCGGGGAGCACCCTTTTTCACCTGCGGGGATACTCCGGTGAACAGCGGATTCCCGCAACTTCCACGTGTGTCGCGGTGCGTCTACGGCCCTCCCAGAACAGCCAGAGGGCCGAAAGGCCCGCCCGGGCGCGGCTCCCGCCCCCCCGCCGACTTGTCGACAAGGAGGCCCGGAGCCGCAGACCGCGACGACTACCCCGCTGTGTGGTCGATGGTGTCGATGACCTTGCCGCCCAGCTCGGACTCGATGAGGGCGAAGCCCGACTTCGGGCCCGATGCGGGGGCGGCCTGATGCGGCTCGTCGTCCTCGGAGGGGTCCGCGCCGGGGTCCGACGGGCCGGGTCTCGACGGCGCGGGGCCGGGGGCCGGGCGGTCGGCGGGCGGATTCGGTGCCGCGTCCTCGTACGGGTCCGGGGGTGGGGCCGCCGCGTCCTCGTAGGGGTCCGGCGGGGGCTCCTGCCGGGTGGTCAGCGGACGCGACGGGCCGGTGTCGGAGGCGGGCGGCGCACTCCCCGCTCCGGACTCCGCCGCTCCCTGCGAGGCCGAGCCGTGCGAC
The DNA here is from genome assembly GCF_001552555.1 of Nocardiopsis trehalosi NBRC 14201. Taxonomy (GTDB): domain Bacteria; phylum Actinomycetota; class Actinomycetes; order Streptosporangiales; family Streptosporangiaceae; genus Nocardiopsis_B; species Nocardiopsis_B trehalosi. The sequence goes on from NZ_BCRK01000057.1 coordinate 28,939, forward strand.
GGCGTCCCCTGGGACGGCGTCGGCGACGATGCCTGCGGCGCCGGTGCGGGCTCGGGGCGCGCCGGGGCCTGCTGTGCGGGCCGGGCCGGGGGCGGCGGAACACTGCCCGCTGCGATGGCGCCGACGCGGACCTCGACGCCCAGCACCTGGCGGATCGCCTGGGCGACCACCTGGTCACTCCCGCTGTTGGTGAACCCCTTGGCGTCGTTGGGCTTGCCGAACGCGAGCTGGACCAGGTTGCCCTCGATCCCCACCGGGTGGACGTCGGACCCGCTCAGCACCATCCAGGTGAACCGGCGCAAGCCCTTCACCGCGTCGAGGATCTGCCCCCACGACGCCTGCACCGACCCGATGTCGATGACGCCGCCGCCCGACGGGGCGGGGCGTGACGCGGGCGCCGGGCGCGACGCGGGGGCGGCGGCCGGTCGGCCGGCGCCGGGGCGGGTGGCCTCGGGCCAGTCGTCGGCGGCGGGCGCGGCCGGAGCGGGCTCCGGGGCCTGCCGAGCGGCAGCCGCAGCGGGGGCGGCGGCCTGCGGGGCGGGGCTCGGCGGCGCCGACGGCTGGGCCTGCGCCGCAGCGGGGGGCGGCGCGACAGCGGGGGGCGGGGCGGCCGTCGGTGCGGCGGCGACCGGGGCCGACGCCACCCGGCGCTCCAACTGCTCCAGCCGGGCGAGCATCGCCCCGCCGTCGCCGCCACCGGGCTCGGCGCCGGGCAGCAGCACCCGCGCGCACAGCAGTTCGAGCAGCAGGCGCGGCGACGTGGCGCCGCGCATCTCGGTCAGGCCCTGGTTGAGGATCTCGGCGGCCCGGGTGAGCGCGGCGGGGCCGAGCCGCACCGCCTGGTCGCGCATCTGCTCGACGGCGTCGGGCGGGACGTTGATCAGGCCCTTGTCGAGGGCGTCGGGGACGGCCGCGAGCACCACCAGGTCGCGGGTGCGCTCCAGCAGGTCGGCGGTGAACCGGCGGGGGTCGTGGCCGCCCTCCATGATGCGGTCGATGAGGCCGAACACGGCCGCGCCGTCGCCCGCGCCCAGCGCGTCGACCATCTCACCGAGGAGGCTGGAGTCGGTGTAGCCGAGCAGCGCCACCGCGCCCTCGCGGGTGATGCCGTTCTCGTCGGAGCCGGCGAGGAGCTGGTCCAGGATCGACAGCGAGTCGCGGGCCGACCCGGCGCCGGCGCGCACCACCAGGGGCAGCGCGGCGGGGTCGAACGGGACGTCCTCCTCCTTGAGGATCTCCTCCATCAGCTCGCGCAGCGTGCTCGGCGGGATGAGCCGGAACGGGTAGTGGTGGGTGCGCGACCGGATGGTGCCGATGACCTTGTCGGGCTCGGTGGTGGCGAACACGAACTTCAGGTGCGGCGGAGGTTCCTCGACCAGCTTGAGCAGCGCGTTGAAACCCTCGCGGGTGACCATGTGCGCCTCGTCGATGATGTACACCTTGAAGCGCGAGTTCACGGGCGCGAAGAACGCGCGTTCGCGGAGGTCGCGGGCGTCGTCGACACCACCGTGGGAGGCGGCGTCGATCTCGATGACGTCGATGCTGCCGCCGCCGTCGGGGGCGAGGGCGACGCAGGAGTCGCACGTCCCGCAGGGGTCGGGGGTGGGGCCCTTCTCGCAGTTGAGCGACCGGGCGAGGATGCGGGCGCTCGACGTCTTCCCGCAGCCGCGCGGCCCGCTGAACAGGTACGCGTGGTTGATGCGGCCGTTGCGCAGCGCCTGGCGCAGCGGGTCGGTGACGTGCTCCTGCCCGCGGACCTCACCGAACGTCGCGGGCCGGTACTTGCGATACAGCGCGATGCTCACGGCGCGGTCACTTCTCCCTCCGGCGGTCCGTCCCCCCATTGAACCCCGTGCCTGCGACAGCCCGCACGGGTTCGCCGGAGACGCCGGAGGGGTCGGGGCCGAGAAGGGGGTCCCGGAAAAGAAAGGACCCCCCGCGCACCCGCCAGAGCTTACTTATCCTTGCTGCCTTCCGGCCCTGGGGAGGTTCATAAGATGACGCCGCACGAGGGGTCTGCCCCGAGTCTATCCGACGTTCCGGGTGCGGCGGAACACGCACGGGCACCGGCCCCACCGGCGGGCCGCGCCACCCGCCGCCGACACCGGCCGGAGCGGCCGCGCCACGCCCGCACCCCACCCCTGGGAACTCGGTCGAAGCATCCCGCTCCGGCATGTAAAGTTGTCTGCGGAGGATTCGCCTAGAGGCCTAGGGCGCACGCTT
>NZ_BCRK01000058.1 GCF_001552555.1 Nocardiopsis trehalosi NBRC 14201
CCCCGCCCCCGCCGCCCACCGCGCCCGCGCGGGCGCCCGCCCCGGCGGCCACTGGGGCGCAGCGGGCCCGCGCCGCCCTGCCGGTGCCGCTGACCGCGCTGGTCGGCCGCGACGCCGACCTTGACCGCGTCGGCGCGCTGCTGCGGGCGCACCGGCTGGTCACCCTGACCGGCCCCGGGGGCGTGGGCAAGACCCGCCTCGCGCTCGCGGCGGCGGCCCGCGCCGGGGACGCGGCCCTGGTCGAACTCGGGGCGCTGGACCCCGCACCGCCCGGGGCCGACGCGCAGGCGTCGGCGGCGCGGGTGGCCGAGGCCGCCGCGGCGGCACTGGGGGTGCGCGACGACGCGGCGGGCCCGCCGCGCGCGGCGGCGGACCGCACCGCCGGGCGGCTGGCCGCCGCCCTGAGCGGGGAGCGGCTGCTGGTGCTCGACAACTGCGAGCACGTCGTGGCCGAGGCCGCCGCGCTCGCCGACCTGCTGCTGGCCCGCGCCCCGGGGTTGCGCGTCCTGGCCACGAGCCGGGAGCCGCTGGGGTTGACCGGCGAGGTGCTGTGGCCGGTCGCCCCGCTCGACGTGCCTCCGGCCGGCGCCGACGACCCGGACCGGGTGGCGGCCTCGGGGGCGGCCCGGCTGTTCGCCGAACGGGCGGCGGCCGGGGTGCCGGGGTTCGCGGTCGACGCCGACACCGCCGCCGCCGTGGCGGCGGTGTGCCGGCGCCTCGACGGCCTGCCCCTGGCCCTGGAGCTGGCGGCGGCGCGGGTCCGCGCCCTGGGGGTGGCGACCCTGGCGGAGCGGCTGGACGACCGCTTCCACCTGCTGACCATGGGCGCACGCGGCGCCCCGTCGCGGCAGCGGACCCTGCGCGCGGTCATCGACTGGAGCTGGGAGCCGCTGACCGAGGCCGAGCGGACGGTGCTGCGGCGCCTGTCGGTGCACGCCGACGGCTGCACGCTGGCCGCCGCCGAGGAGGTGTGCGCGGGCGGCGGGGTGGCGCGCGGCGAGGTGCTCGACCTGCTGACGCGCCTGGTCGACCGGTCGCTGACCGCCGTCTCCCCCACCCCCGACGGCCCCCGCTACCGGCTGCTGGAATCGGTGGCGGCCTACGGCGCCGAGCGCCTGGCCGAGGCGGGCGAGGCCGGCGACGTGCGCGCCCGCCACGACGCCTACTACACCCGCCTGGCCGAGGAGGCGGCGCCCGCGCTGCGCGGCGGCGGGCAGCGCGCGTGGCTGCGGCGCCTGGACGCCGAGTCCGCGGGGCTGCGCTCCGCGCTCGACGGCGCGGCCGGGCGCGGCGACGCCGACACGGCGCTGCGGCTGGTCGACGCCCTCGCCTGGTACTGGTACCTGCGCGGCCGCCTGGGCGAGGCCGAACGCGCGCTGGAGTGCGCCCTGGCCGTCCCGGGCGGCGACCCGTCGCTGCGGGCGCGGGTGGCCGCGTGGCGCGACGGGGTCGCGATGCTGCGCAACGGCGGCGCCCGCCCGCCCGGCGTCGGGGCGGACGCGCCGGCCGCGATCGGCGACCCGCTGGAGCGCGCCCGCGCGGAGTGGTTCCTGCTGCACGCCCAGGCGGGGTTCGGCGACCTGGCCGACAGCGGCGCCCGCCTGGACCGGGTGCTCGCCGTGTTCCGCGCGCACGGCGACCGGTGGGGCACGGCCGCCGCCCTGCAGGCGCGCGCCTCCCAGGGCCTGGTGCGTGGCGCCGTCGACGCGTTCGAGCGCGACGCCACCGAGAGCGCGGCGCTGTTCTGCGAGCTGGGCGACGACTGGGGGACGCTGCTGGCCATGGGCGGGCTGGGCCTGCTCGCCGAGATCACCGGCGACTACGACCGGGCCGCCGAGCTGCACCGCGAGGGCGTGCGCCTCGCCGAGGAGCTGGGGCTGTGGTCGGCGGCGGGGGCGAAACTGGCGGCGCTGGGGCGCGTCGCCCTGCTGCGCGGCGACTTCGCGGCGGCCGAGGAGGCGCACGAGCGCGCGCGGCGGATGGCCGTGGAGCAGGCGGACGTTCCGGGCGAGCAGTTCGCCGAGATCGGGCTGGCGCTCGGCGCGCGGCGCCAAGGGCGCCTGGACGCGGCGGAGGGCTACCTGCGGCGGTGGGCCGACTGGCTGCGGCGGCTCGACGGCGATCCGGGGCTGGCGCTGGTGCTGGCCGAGCTGGGGTTCGCCGCCGAGCAGCGGGGCGACGCGGCGGCCGCGCTCGCCCTGCACCTGGACGGGCTGGCCGCCGCGCGCGCCACCGGCGACGCGCGGGCGGTGGCCCTGGCCCTGGAGGGGCTGGCGGGGGCGCGTTCCATCGGCGGCGAACCGGAGGCGGCGGCCCGCCTGCTGGGCACGGCCGAGGCGCTGCGGGCGTCGGTGGGGGTCCCGCTGCCGCCGGCCGAGCGCGGCGACGTCGACCGGGTGGCCGCGCGGGTCGCGGCGGCCGTGGGAGCGGGGGTGCTGGCGGCCGAGCTGCGGCGGGGCCGGGCCATGGCGCCGGAGGACCACCCCGGGGTCCCGGCCGGGGCCCCGCACCGGGGCGGCGCGGGCGCGGGCGTCCGGCCGGAGGGCGCCCCGGCGGGCGGGCCGTGACCGCCGCCGGAGCCGCCGGTCCACCGGGCGCTCGGCGCGGCCCGCGTCAGGCCGCGCCGGCCGATGGGGCGCCCTCTGCGGCGAGGGCGGACGGGAAGACTCCGAAGTCGCCGGTCATCCACACGGGAGTCGGCTTGAGTCCGGAGATGCGCCAGCCGCCCGGGGTCCGGACGAACCGGTTCGTGTAGCAGCCGTACACCGTCCGGTCGCTGTCGCCCAGGGCGCTCGGCAGGTGGTGGCGCGCCCGCACGTAGGCCACGCACGTGGCGCGGTCGCCGCCGTCGAAGCTGATGACCTGGTCGGTGATCATGTGCTGGGTGGCCGTGAAGGTCTCCATGCGCGGCGCGGTGGCCGCGACCCACGCGTCGGCCGGCATGCGCGTCGCCGGCCGGCCGAAGCCGTCGCTGAAGTCGACCTCCAGGCGTCAGGCGGCGCGGGACGTCGTCAGGGGGAAGGCCACCCCGGTGAGTTCCTCGGAGACCCGCCACAGCCGGCGCGCGGCGGCGGCGTCCCGCGCCTTCGCCGATCGCCGGGCCGGCCCCGGTGCGCCGCGGAGCCCCATGAGGCCGCGAGGGCCGGCGTAGCCGCCGCCGGGGAGGTCCGCCGTTGCGGCGTAGAGCGTCGGCAGGGCGCCGTGCTCCGCGTTCTGCGCCACCAGGCCGATCAGCGCCCGCTCCGCCCGCAGCCGCGGGTTCCGCCCTTGGGACCGCATCAGGTCCGTGGCCGAGATCCCCGGATGCGCGGCCGTCGCGACCACCGGGGAGCCGGCTTCGCGGAGTCTCCGGTGCAGTTCCGAGGTGAACAGGAGGTTGGCGAGTTTGGACTGCCCGTACGCGGCGTGGCCCCGGTAGGGCCTGCGCTCCCAGTTGAGGTCGGTGAAGTCGATGGCGCCGATCAGGTGCGCGAGGGAGGCCACCGTGACGACCCGCTCCCGCACCTGCGGCAGCAGCAGGTTCGTGAGCGCGAAGTGGCCGAGGTGGTTGGTCCCGAACTGCGACTCGAACCCGTCGGCGGTGCGGGACATCGGGGGGAGCGAGACGCCGGCGTTGTTGATGAGCAGGTCGATGGGCTCGGTGAGCCGCCGCGCGAACGTCCGGATCGAGGAGAGGTCGGCCAGGTCGAGCCGGCGGACCTCGACGGCACCGGTCATCGTCGCGGCGGCGGCGCGTCCCTTGTCGACGTCGCGGACGGCGAGCAGGACCCGCGCTCCCCGTTCGGCGAGGACGCGTGCGGTGACGCGCCCGATCCCGCTGTTCGCACCGGTGACGACGGCCGTGCGACCGGCCATGGAGGGGACGTCTGCGACGGAGAACGTGGTCATGACCACGAATGTAGCCACTGGAAACAATGATGTCAACGACAACATTCCGTGCTAGTCTGGGCCGGTGACCGAAACCGCCGGGCAGCGCCCCTACCACCACGGGAACCTCCGCAGCGCGATCCTGGACGCGGCAGAGCGCCAACTGCGCGAACGCGGGGCCGACCAGCTCTCCCTCCGGGACCTGGCCAGGGAGATCGGGGTGAGCCACGCCGCGCCGCGACGGCACTTCGCCGACCGCCGGGCGCTCCTCGACGCCCTGGCCGAGGCGGGCTTCCTCCGGCTGGGCGACGCGCTGCGCACCTCCCTGGCCGAGGCGGACGACGCCTTCCCCGCACGGCTGCACGACGCCGTCCTGGCCTTCGCCCGGTTCGCCACCGAGAACGCCGCGCTCCTCGAACTGATGAACTCCGCCAAGCACCGGCCGGGGGCGTCCCGGATCCCCGAGGCGGCCGAGGCCGCCTTCGGGCAGGTGTTCGCCCTGATCGAGGAGGGGCAGGAGCGCGGCGCGCTCGAACACGGCGACCCCGAGCGCATCGGGATCATCCTGTACGCGACCGTGCAGGGCATCACGACGCTGGTCAACGGCGGCATGATCGCCGCGGAGAGGCTCGACGGGTTGATCGCGACAGCGGTCGAGCAGTTCCTGCGGGGCGCCCGCCCGCCCCTCCCCTGACGGCGACGGGCCGCCCGCCCGCGGCCGCCGCGCCGTACGCGCCGAGGACGTCGGCGGGCCGACCGGGAGGGCGCCCCACGAGAGCGGGGCGGCCGCGCGGGCTGCGGGCGGGCGGCCGCTACGCGCCGGGGGCGGCGGGCGGCTGCGGGCCGGTGTCCGGCCGGGGCCCGGCGGCCGGAGGGGGCGCGGTCCCCGGCCCGGCGGGCGGCGGCGGAACAGCGCCCGGGCCGTGGGCCGGGCCCGCACCGTACGGGGTACCCGGGCCGGGTGGCACGCCCGGGCCGTAGGGGGCGCCCGGCCGGAACGGGGCGCCGGGCCCGTACGCGGCGGGGGCCGCCGGGGTGCGGCCGCCGCGCAGGACCGCGAGGAGGAGCAGCACCCCGATGAGGGCCGTCGTCAGCCCGGACAGCACGGACTGCGCGGTACCGGTGGCCATGACGAGCTGCTGGGCGGGCTCCTGCCACTCCGGCCCCGGGTAGCCGGCGAGGACGAGCAGCACCGACCACTCCGCCGCGAGCAGCGTGTGCAGGAGCAGCAGCGCGCCGGCGCCGCGCACCGGTCCGGGGGCGTCGCAGCGCCGCGCCCAGAAGAGCGCGAAGCCGCCGAGCAGCAGGGTGCAGCACCCGAAGAACATGGGACCGATCACGCTGGTCGCCAGGTGGAGGAACATGGTCGAGGCTCCGTGGTCGGTCAGGGGGCGGGCGGGGCGGCGGGGCCGGCGTGCGGCGGGGGACCGCCGACCGGGCCGCCGGGCGGCGGGAACGCCGGGCCGGGCGGGTAGGGGCCCGCCGCCGGGGCGAACCCGTGGGGCGCGGACCGCGGCGCGGCCGGGCGGCGGGCGGCCGCGAGCAGCAGCAGGAGGAACGCGGCCATGAGCGACAGCGTGACGACGACGCCGAGCAGGGTGAACACCATCGGCATCGGCGCGATCGGGGGATGGACGAACAGGGTCGCGAGGATCTCCAGCACGCCGTAGAGGGCGAGCAGGGCCAGGCCGGTGATCGCCAGGCCGCGCCGGGCGGGCGGGATCTTGGGGATCAGGGCGAGGCCGACCACGCCGACCAGGACGGCGGGCAGGTGGGTGGCGAAGGTACTGAACACGAGGACTCCGTCGGGACGGCGGTGGACGGCCACTGTAGGGGGCCGCCCCATCCGGTGCCACCGGGGAGGCGCGCCCGGCGGCGGCCTCCCCTCCGACGCCGCGTCCCCACCTCAGGTTCCGTCCTGGAATACGGGGGATGCGGGGGGCGGCGTGCGGGGCGGCTCCCCATGGCCGGGGACCGCTTCGGCGGGTCCGGCGGCGCGGGTGGCCCGCCGCCGTCCGGTGCCGCCGGTCCGCCGCGCCGGCGCCCGGGGCCGGAGTCGGGGGCGACCCGGCCCGTGGGGTCCGCCCGCCGTCACCGCCGGCGGTGGGATGGCGGCGCGGCGGCGTCCTCCCCGGCGCCGCCCCTCCCCCGCGCCGGGTCCGCGCGCTCCAGCCGGGTCCAGCCGGTCCAGCCCCGCTGCTCCAGCAGCGCGATCAGCCGCCGGGCCGGCGGGACGCCGTCGAAGGCGAGCGCGTCCATCAGCTCGGCGAACGGCGGTGCCGTGCCGGTGTCGTCGACGTAGTCCGCGCCCCGCTCCTGGGCCATCCGGGTGAGGCAGGCGGCCAGTTCGTCGGCCGACCGCGCCAGCGCGGTGTCGTCGTCGGCCCGGTCGAGCGCCCGGCCCAGGGCGAGGTAGAAGCCGATGACGCGGGGGTCGGTGAGCTGCTCCCGCTTGCGCGCCACCCATTCCGCGACCCGGTCGGGGGCGCGCGCGGCCAGCGGTATCCAGCCGTCGCGCTCGACGCGGACGATCCGCTCGTCCACCCCCCGCCGCCGCAGCAGGTCGAGCAGGCCGACCACCTCCGGTGGCAGCGCGAGGCCGTCCCCGGCGGTGAGGCGGGCGATCCGTTCGCGGTGCCGCCGCCGCTCGCGGATCTCCGCGCGCAGCCGGGCGTCGATGTCCGCGACGGCGGCGGCGAACTCGGCCGCGTCGGCCCGCAGGAGCAGCCGCACGCGCGCCAGCGGGACCCCGGCCTCGGCGAGGGTGCGGATGCGGATGAGTTCGACCACGGCGTCGGCGCCGTACCTGCGGTAGCCGGAGTGGTCGCGGTCGGGCTCGGGGAGCAGCCCCTTGGCGTGGTAGTGGCGGACGGCGCGCACCGTCACCCCGGCGTAGGACGCCAGCTCGCCGATGGTCAGCATGGGTCCGCGGCCTCCCGGGGGCGGTTCAGGGGGTCGATCCACGGGGCGGGCGGGTCGCGTCGCCGATGATCTCGGCGATCCGCCGCGCGTGGGTCAGGACGAGCCGGTGGTCGGCGTCGACCCAGGTCACGCGGGTCTGCGGCCGCGCCCGGCCAAGGCGTTCGACGCCGAGGCGCCAGTTGCGGTTGTACCGGGGCGCGCCGTCGCCGTGGCCGGCCATCGCGGTCGACATGATCATACGGACCGGCGCGTCGATCCGCCGGTACCGGTCGAGGAGGGTGGAGCGGACGGCGTCGACCTCCAGGTTGACGTCGAGGAGCTGCTCGGCGCCGAGGAGCACCTGGCGGGGGGTGCCCCGCTGTGCCGCGTACTCCGCGGCGACCTCGCGCCACATCGCCCGGAACCCGGGCAGGTCGGCCTCGGTGAGGAAGGGTTCGGGCACGGGGTTGGCCCCGTCGATGAGGACGAGCCCGGCGACGGTGCCGGGGTGCGCGGCGGCGTGGTGCACGGCCAGGTCCGCGCCGAGCGAGTAGCCGGCGAGCACGGGCACCGCCGGTTCGCGGCGGGCCAGCTCCGCCAGCACGGCGGTGAGGTCGCCGCGGAACGCGTCGAAGGTGTAGGGCGGGGCGGCCGGGGTGCGGCCGTGGCCCCGCAGGTCGAAGGCGGCCACGTCGTGGTCGCGCCGCAGCAGCCCGATCAGCTCGCGCAGGTCGGCCCGGGTCGACATCAGCCCCGGGCACAGGACCAGCAGGGGGCCGCGGCCGCCGCGCGACACCGGGATCGCGGCGCCGCCGTGGTGGACGGTGAAGTGCGTGGCGGGGCCGGCGGCGTCGGGTTCGCGGCCGGGTCCGCCCGCCGTGCTGCTCGTGGTCATGCCGCCATGGTGGGCGGTTGACCCTGCGTCAGGGTCAAGCGCGGCGGCGGCCGGCCCGAGGGCGCGGGTCAGGAGGCCAGGGCGGTGGAGGGGTTGGTGTCGGGGAGGGTGCGGGCGAGGTCGTCCAGCGACAGGTCCAGCACCTGGCACAGCGCGGCGATGGTGAAGAACGCCGGGGTGGGGATGCGGCCGGTCTCGATCTTGCGCAGGGTCTCGACCGATATGCCCGCGTCGGCGGCGACGCACGCCATGGTGCGGTCGCCGCGGGCCGCGCGCAGCAGGCGGCCCAGGTGTTCGCCGCGGTCGCGCTCTTCTGGGGTCAGCGGAACTCGAACCATACCCGTGATACTAATACCGGTCTCGCGGAGAGCGGGGCGGCGCCCCGCACGCCCGCCGGCGCCTCACCCGCCGGTGCGGGTGATCAGCCGCCACAGGTGGGTGAGGTGGGCGGCCATGTCGAGCGAGGGGTCGAGCAGCCACTGCACCTGGAGCCCGTCGGCGAGGGCGAAGAACGTGGTGGCGGTGGTGTCGGGGTCGAGGTCGGCGGGGAGTTCGCCGGCGTCGCGCATGCGGCGCAGGCCGTCGGCCAGGGCGGCGGTGCCGCGCCGGTAGCGGTCGGCGGCGTAGTCGTGGGCGGCGTGGCCGGGGTCGGTGGCGTCGACCGACAGGTGGGCGTGGAACTGCACCAGGCCGGGCACCTCGGCGTTGCGCGCGATGACCTCGATGAAGGCGGCGACCGGGTCGCCGGTGGCGGACCGGGCGGCCTCGGCCCGGGCGGCGTCGGCCTCGTCGCGCTTGCGCAGCACCGCGGCGAACAGCTCCTCCTTGGAGCCGAAGTAGTGCAGCAGCCCGTTCTGGCTGAGCCCGACCGCCTCGGCGAGTTCGGCGACGGAGGTGCTGCGGTAGCCGTTGCGGGCGATGACCCGCAGTGCCGTGGCGAGGATCTCCTCGCGCTTGGCGACGCCCTTCGCGTAGGAACCACGTCGTGTCACGGCGCCATGGTAGTCCTTGCCAGCAAAAACCGGACGCTATACGGTTTTCGGGAAGCTCCCCGCCGTCCCCGCACCGCACGTCCCGGGCCCGCAGCCGCGCACCGCCCGCCGGGGCGCGGCCCACGGGACGGCGGCACCGCACGCGGCGCGCCGCAGGGCCGCCGCCGCTCCCGTCTGGAGGGCCCGCCCCATGACCGCAGCCCCACCGCCCGCACCCGGCGCACCGACGCCCGACGAGGTCGTCGCCGGGCTGTCCACCGCCGAGAAGGCCGCGCTGACCAGCGGCGCCGACTTCTGGACCACCACCCCGGCGCCGCGCGCCGGCCTGCCCGCGATCATGCTCACCGACGGCCCGCACGGTCTGCGCAAGCAGGCCGAGGGCGGCGACCACCTGGGCATCCTCGACAGCGTCCCGGCGACCTGCTTCCCGCCCGCCGTCGCCATGGCGGCGACGTTCGACCCCGAGCTGGTCGAACGCGTCGGCGCGGCGCTGGGCGAGGAGGCCCAGGCCGAGGACGTGCACGTGGTGCTGGGGCCGGGCGTCAACATCAAGCGCTCCCCGCTGTGCGGCCGCAACTTCGAGTACTTCTCCGAGGACCCGCTGGTCGGCGGCGTCCTGGGCGCCGCGCTGGTGCGCGGGGTGCAGGGCCGCGGGGTCGGCGCGTCGGTGAAGCACTTCGCGGCCAACAACCAGGAGCACGACCGGATGCGGGTGAGCGCCGACGTCGACGAGCGCCCGCTGCGCGAGATCTACCTGCGCGGGTTCCAGCGGGTGGTCACCGAGGCGCGGCCGTGGACGGTCATGTGCTCCTACAACCGCGTCAACGGGGTGTACGCGGCGGAGAACCGGTGGCTGCTCACCGACGTCCTGCGCGGCGAGTGGGGGTTCGACGGGCTGGTCGTCTCCGACTGGGGCGCCGTGGGCGACCGGGTGGCCGCGCTCGGCGCGGGCCTGGACCTGCAGATGCCGTCGGCCGGGGACGCGGCCGACGCCCGCGTCGCGGCGGCCGCCGAGGACGGCGGGCTGGACCCGGCGGTGCTCGACACCGCCGCCGCCCGGGTGGTGCGGCTGGTGCAGCGGGCGCACGCGGCGGCCCGGCCCGGCGCCGCCTACGACCCGGACCGCCACCACGCCCTGGCGCGCGAGGTCGCCGGGCGGGCGGTGGTCCTGCTGCGCAACGAGGGGGGCGTGCTCCCGCTGGACCGGGGGGCGTCGGTGGCGGTCATCGGCGAGTTCGCCCGCACGCCCCGGTACCAGGGCGCGGGGAGTTCGCTCATCAACCCGACCCGGCTCGACACGGCGCTGGACGCGCTGCGCGACCTGGCGGGTGCCGACCGGATCGCGTTCGCCCCCGGGTTCACCTTGGACGAAGACCCCGGCGACACCGGCGCCCTCACCGCCGAGGCCGTGGCCGCCGCGCGGGCGGCCGACGTCGCGGTCGTGTTCCTCGGCCTGCCGGCCGCCGCCGAGTCGGAGGGCTTCGACCGCCCCGACCTGCGCCTGCCCGAGCGGCAGACGGCGGTGCTGGACGCCGTCGTGGCGGCCAACCCGCGCACGGTGGTCGTCCTGTCCAACGGGGGCGTGGTCGACCTCGCCCCGTTCGCCGACCGGGTGCCCGCGATCGTCGAGGGGTGGCTGCTGGGGCAGGCCGGGGGCGGTGCCCTCGCCGACGTGCTCTACGGCGAGGTCAACCCGTCGGGGCGGCTCACCGAGACCATCCCGCTGCGGCTGGAGGACACCCCGGCCTTCCTCGACTTCCCCGGTGAGCACGGGCACGTCCGCTACGGCGAGGGGCTGTTCGTGGGGTACCGGTGGTACGACGCGCGCGCGGCGGAGGTGCGCTACCCGTTCGGGCACGGCCTGTCCTACACGGCGTTCGCCTATTCGGGGCTGGCGCTGCACGCCGACGGCGACGGGCTGGCGGTGCGGGTGACCGTCGCCAACACCGGGGACCGCGCGGGCCGCGAGGTGGTCCAGGTCTACACCGGGCTGCCGGGGTCGCGGGTGGCGCGGCCGCCGCGCGAGCTGAAGGGCTTCGCGACCGTGGACCTGGAGCCGGGCGAGGAGCGGGAGGTGACCGTGCGGGTCGACCGCGCCGACCTGGCGTACTGGGACACCCGCGTCGGCGCGTGGGTCGTGGAGGGCGGCGCGTACACGGTCGAGGCGGGGGCGTCGAGCCGCGACATCCGCCTCAGCGGGACCGTGGCGGTCGACGGCGACGAGGTGCGGGTCCCGCTGAGCGCGGACTCCTCCATCGGCGAACTGCTGGCCGACCCGGTGGCCGCCGAGGAGGCCGGGGCGCTGCTGTCCGGCGACGGCGCGGCGGGGGCGCTGATCCAGGACGAGGGGATGCTGCGCATGCTGGAGTCGTTCCCGCTGGGCCGGCTGGCCGACTTCCCGGGCTCGGGGATCGACCGCTCCGCCCTGGCGGCCCTCATCGACCGGGTGAACGCCGAACGGCCCTGACCGGCCCGACCGGCGAAGGCGGGGCAGGGGCGGGGCCGCCCCTCCCCCGCCCCCGGTCTCAGCGCCGGGCCAGGGCCAGCACGCTCAGCCCGAACATCAGGACGCCCAGCGGGACGTGGGCCGACGACACGTGCGCGATGCCGAGCGCGACCTGCGCCGAGGCGAGGACGAGGAACCCGACGGCGTGCCCGATCGGCCGGGCCGGGCCGCCGCCCGGCCTCCACGCCAGCACCGCCGCGAGCACGTACAGCATGGACGCCCCGTACATCACCCGCGCCCCGATGCTGTGCAGCGCCTCGCCGTAGGGCGCGGTCAGCAGGAGTCCGGCGGAGACCGCCTGGACGAGGATGGTCAGGGTCTGCAGGGCGATCGCGGCGCGCAGGAGGGCGCTGCCCCGCCGTTCCCGGGCCCGCGCCGCCGCTGTCCCAGCAACTGTCGCCGCCGTGGTCCGCGTGGCCATGTCGTGCTCCCCTCGTCCGCCTTCGGGCGGTCGGTCGATAAGGTCTCACCGGTCCGACGACGCGGACCCGCGAAAGGTAAGGCGAGGGGCGGCAGGAGGCGTGACGACTCCACACATGCGCACGGACGGGGCCGGCACGGATGGAGCGGACGCGGACGGCGTCGACGGTGAGCGGCGCCGGCTGGTCAACGTCGCCTACCGGCTGCTCGGCTCGGTGGCCGAGGCCGAGGACGCCGTGCAGGACGCCTACGCGCGCTGGTACGCGCTGCCGCGCGACCGGCGGGCGGAGGTCCGCTCCCCCGGGGCGTGGCTGACGACGGTGACCGGCCGCATCTGCCTGGACGTGCTCGGTTCGGCGCGGGTCCGCCGGGAGGGCTACGTCGGCGCGTGGCTGCCCGAACCGGTGCCCGACCGCGCCGAGTGGGGCGCCGCGGGCGGCCCCGGCCCCGCCGGCACCGCGGACCCCGCCGACCGGGTCGTCGCGGACGAGTCGGTGGCCATGGCCTTCCTCGTCGTCCTGGAGGCGATGACCCCTGCGGAGCGCGTGGCGTTCGTCCTGCACGACGTCTACCGGTACCCGTTCGCCGACATCGCCGGCGTCCTCGACCGGACGCCCGGGGCGTGCAAGCAGTTGGCCGCCTCCGCCCGGCGGCGGGTGGGCTCAGCGCGGGCCCCGGCGGCGGCGGGCGCCGCGGCCGAGGTGGTGCGGCGGGTGAAGGAGGCGTGGCGGGCCCAGGACATCGCGGCCCTCGTCGGCCTCCTCGACCCTGCCGCCGTGCTGACCGCCGACGGCGGCGGCAGGGCCGGCGCCGCCCTGCACCCGATCGAGGGCGGCGCGCGCATCGCCCGGTACATGGCGGCCATGGCCGTGCGGGCCCCGGGGCTCGAACTCCTGGAGCGGTCGGTCAACGGCACGCCGGGGCTGGTGGCGCAGCGGGGCGGCGCGGTCGTCACCGTGGCCGCGTTCGACGTCGCCGACGGGCGCGTCACCCGGATCTGGGTGATCCGCAACCCGGAGAAGCTGCGCCCATGGTCGCGGGAGGCCCGCCCGCCCCGGCCCCGCACCGACGACCGGCCGCCGCCCGGCGTGTGATCGGGGGTCCGGGGGTGCTCCGCGACCGCCGGCCCGGACCGCGAGCGGCCCGCGTCCGCCGGTCCCGCGCGGGTGGGAGGGGGCGCGGGCCGCCTCCCCCGGCGGGGGGAGGCGGCGGTGCCCCGTCCGGCGCGACGAATCCGCCCATGGAACTCCGAACACCGCCTCCTTCCGCGCCTTCGGGGCGCATGCCGGGCGTCCCCCGCTGGGCACACGTCGCCGCGCACACCGCCGCGCTGATCACCCTGCCGTCGGGCCTGTGGCGGATCGCCCTCGTGGCGGGCGTGCCGCTGACCTCGATCACCCATATCCCGGCGGGCGAGAAGGTGTACATCGTCGGCCTGAGCCTCGTGGCGGAGGGGGCCGCGCTCCTCACCCTGGGGCTGGTGCGACCGTGGGGAGAGGCCGTCCCGGCGTGGGTGCCGCTGCTCGGCGGGCGGCGGGTCCCGCCGATGGCGGCGGTCGTCCCGGCGGCGGCGGGCGCGGCGGCGCTGACCGCGATCTGGGGCTACGCCTTCGCCGGGTTCGTCCACCACGACCCCTTGGGCACGCCGGTCCAGACGGCCGTGCTCGTCGCCTGCTACGCCCCGCTGCTGGCGTGGGGCCCGCTCCTGGGGGCGGTCACGTTCGCCTACGCCCGGCGCCGCGGCCTCACCGCGTTCCGCGTCGGCCCGGGGGCCACCCGCGCGCACGGCTGACTCCCGTCCGCCGGGCGGCCGGTGGGCCGGGGCCGACCGACGACTCCGCCCCGCCCGCCGCCCCCGGCGGGGCGCGTGGCGCGGCGTCCGCCGCGCGGGCCCGTTCGCGCGCGGCCGACGACCGTCAGCCGTCGGACGCGAGGCCGGACCGCTCCTCCAGGCGGGCGATGCGCTCGGCCAAGGGGGCGACCTCGCGGCGGACGGCCTCGGCCAGGGCGGCGGCGGGGTCGGCGGCGGACGCCGCGCCGCCCTCGGCCGCCTGGGCGCGCAGGTGGACGTAGCCGGCGAGGGCGGCGGCGACGGCGCGCCGCGTCAACCGCTGCTCGGCGCCCAGGGACCGCAGGACCTGCCCGGCGGCGCCGTCGGGTTCGGTGACGAGGCCGAGCAGCAGGTGCTCGCAGCCCACGTAGTTGTGGCCGAACGCGACGGCCTCGGTGACGGTCAGCTCCAGGGCGTTGGCGGCGGGGGCGCTGAAGCGGGCGCCTCCGTCGGCGGCCGGCGCGGCGGACTCCTCGGCGGGATCGGCGGTGCGGCCGTCGAGGGCCCGGCGGACCTGGTCAGGGTCGACGTCGACCGCGCGGAGCACGTGCAGGGCGAGGTTGCCCCCCTCGGCGAGGACGCCGCCCAGCAGGTGGGCGGTACCCACAGCGGGGGCGCCCGCGGCGCGCGCCCGGTCGGCGGCGAGCCGGAGGGCGGTCCGCGCGCGGCCGGTGAACCGGGACAGCGGGCCGGTGGCCGCCTCGGGATCGAGGTCGCCGACCGCGATCTCCCGGATGGCGGTCACCCGGCGGACCGCCTGCTCCAGCGCCCGCTGGCACACGGCGGACACCGGCACGCCCGAATCGCGGACCGCGTCGGCCAGGTCGTCGGGGAGGTAGACGTTGATCTTCGGCACGGCCGCTCCCGAGGTGGGGTTGGGGTTATCTTGGGGTTATCGACTAACCCCAAGATAACCCCATGGGGGTTCCGCGTCCACCGTCCGCACGCCCTCCACCGGGGAAGGGGCCCGGCGGCGCCGCCAGCGCTCCCAGGGCACGCCGCGCTCTAGGATCATCGGGACCCATTCGGGCGAACCCCCCACGGAAGCGGAGCGATGACCGACCCCCTGCGCAGCGGCGACCCCGCACGGATCGGCCCCTACACCCTCCACGCCCGCCTGGGCGGCGGCGGGATGGGGGTCGTCTACCTCGGGCGCTCCCCCGGCGGCCACACCGTGGCGGTCAAGGTGGTGCGCCCCGAACTCGCCGAGGACGCCGACTTCCGGCGCCGCTTCGCCACCGAGGTCGCGGCGGCGCGCAGGGTCGGCGGGTTCTACACCGCGCAGCTGGTCGACGCCGACCCCGACGGCGACCCGCCGTGGCTGGCCACCGCCTACATCGCCGGCCCCTCCCTGCACCGGGCGGTGGCCGACCACGGGCCCCTGCCGCCCGGGTCGGTGGCGGTGCTGGGCGCCGGGCTGGCCGAGGGGCTCGCGGCGGTGCACGCGTGCGGGATCGTGCACCGCGACCTCAAACCGGGCAACGTCCTGCTCACCGCCGACGGGCCCCGGCTGATCGACTTCGGTATCGCCCGCGCCCTGGACGCCACCGCGGTGACCCGGACCGCCACCGTCCTGGGCACCGTGGCGTTCATGTCGCCCGAGCAGGCGCGCGGGGAGCGGGTCGGCCCGGCCTCCGACGTGTTCTCCCTGGGCTGCGTCCTGGCCCACGCCGCCACCGGCCGCAGCCCGTTCGGCGACGGCCCCGTCCACGCCGTCGCCTACCGGATCGTGCACGAGGCCCCCGACCTGTCCGGCCTGCCCGCCGGACTGGCCGGGGTGGTGGGCGCCTGCCTGGCCAAGGACCCCGCCGCCCGGCCCGGCCTGGACCGGCTGGTGGGCGACCTGGCCGCCCTGGCCCCGCCGCCTCCGGCGCCCGGCGGCGGGGGGTGGCTGCCCGAGGGGGTGGCCGCGTCCGTCGTCGCGCACGAGGCCCCTCCGCCGCCCGCCGCCGGGCCGGCGGGCATTCCCGGCGCCACCCGGGAGCCCGACGCCCAGGAGCCCGACGCCGGAAAGCCCGACCCCCGGACGCCCGCCCCCCAGGCGCCCTTCGCCCCGGCACCCGTCGCCCAGACTCCCGACGACACCCCGGTACCCGACGCCCGGGCGGTCGGCACCCGGTCGGCCGACCCGGCGACCGCGCGGAAGGCCGGGCACGGCACCGCGATCGCCGCGATCGTCCTGTCACTGCTCTGCGTCCCGGGGCTGCTGGCGATCCTCGCCACGGGCGCCGTATCCGTCGACGACACCGGCGCGCCGGCCGGCTTGATCCTGGCGAACATGGCGGTGAGCGCGGTGACGGCCGCCGCTCTCGCCACGGGCGCCTGGCGGCTGCGGCGGCGCCGCCTGGTCGGACGCCGGACCATCGTGGTGGCCGGCGTGGTCGCGGCCCTCCAGGGGCTCACGGTCAGCGCCCAATACCTGCTGACGGGCGGCGGCCCCGAAGCCGGTTTCGTGCCGGTGCTCGTCTTCGGTGTCGGCCCGGTGACCGCCGCCTACGGCATCGCCGCCGTGATCACGGCCGCCCACCCGGCCACCGGCCGCTGGTGCCGGAGCCGAGTGCCGGGGGCCGCGTAGGTACGGAACGGCGGGCCCCGGCGGCCGGCACATCGGACGCTCCCCTCCCGCGTACACGGGACCGTCCCGCCGCGCGGCCGGCCGGACGGGCGGGCCGGCCGGGCCGGCCGCGCCGCCGTCGGCTCACGTGTGCACCGATCGACGCCGTGTCGGGAGACCCTCCCGGGGCGGATCACGTCGACGGACCGCCGGGGGATCCGCCGGGACCGCCGACCCCCGACCCCGGACGCGGCACCGGCGGGTTTGCACATGCCGTAGCGGCATGTGGTCCAGTGGACGGTGAGCACGACGCTGAGAGGCCTCCTACATGCACCTGCCCGCGATCCCCCGCTGGGTCAAGATCGGCGACGCCGCCGCGTTCACCGGGACGACCCCCCGAGCCGTCCGCCACTACCACGCCATCGGGCTGCTGGCCGAGCCGCAGCGGGGCGCCGACGACCGCCGCCGCTACGGCCACGACGACCTGGTCCGCCTGCTGTGGATCCGCAGGATGGCGGACGCCGGCATCCCCTTGGAGGACATCCGCACCGCCCTCGCGGGTTCCGCCGACGTCGAGCAGTCGCTCGCCCGGCTGGAGGAGTCCCTCACCGCCGAGGCGGCCGCCGTCGAACGCCGGCGGAACGCCGTCCGCCGCATGCGCGAGGACGGCACCTCCCTCGGCCTGCTCTCCCCGTTGGTCGCCGACCGGCTGCGCCAGGCGCCGCCCGGGGCCCTGCGCCCGGCCGATCTCGACGCCCTCCTGGTCAGCGAGCGCGTCTTCGGCCCGCTCGGCGCCGCCGTCCAGGCCGACCGGTTCGTCGTCCTCGCCACCCGGCCCGACCTGCGGGCGGAGGAGGACCGGCTGGCGGAGGCCGAGGCGGCCCTGGACGACGGCGTCTCCCCCGACGACCCCCGTGTCGAGGCCCTCGCCGCCCGGCGGTGCGCGCACGAGACCGCGCTGCTCGCCGCCATCGAGGACGCCGAGGAGGAAGGGGCGATCGACGACCTCTTCGCGCGCTACGACGAGGACGCCGACGGAGGCGCGGACGCGGGCGGGACGACGATGAGCGCGTGGGAGGCCGTCGGCAAGCTGCCGTACGACTTCTCCCCGGCCCGCATCCGGTACGAGGAGCGCGCCCTCGAACTGCAGCACGCCCCGCACGGCGGCACGCCACCCGGGCCCGAGGCCGAGCCCGACGGCGGCGGACCGCGAAGCGGCCGGCGGGCACCGTAGCCGGCCCGCGCCTCGGGCCGGCGCCGGGCGGCCCGCGCGCACGCCCCCCGGCGCCGCGCCGCACCGCCGGGCGGGGTCACCCCGGTGCGGGGCCCGCCGCCGCCGCGGCGCGGGCCGCGAGGGAGCGCAGGTGGTCGGCCAGCTCCGGCGGTTCGTGCACCTCGAACGCGCAGCCGAGCTGGGTCAGCCGGAACGCCAGCCACTCCAGCGTGTCGGTGCCGGTGCGCAGCAGGCAGGTGGCGTCGTCCACCTCCTCCAGGCCGCCCACCGCCGGGCCGAGGCGCCGCGCGGCCTCGGCGAGCGGGAGGTGCAGGGTCGCGACGGCGCGGTAGGTCGGCAGCAGCCCCCACAGCCGGTCGCGCACGAACGCGGCGGCGTCGGCGAACGGGGCCTCCCGCTGCGGGCCGCGCTCGCCCGTGGCGCGCGGGTCGCCCACCCGGTCGACCCGGAAGACGCGCCAGTCGGCGCGGTCGTCGTCGAACGCCACCAGGTACCAGCGCCGCTGGAACGGGACGACCGCGCGCGGGTCGACCCGGCGCGCGGTCTCGGCGCCGTCGCCGGACCGGTAGCGGAAGCGGACGCGCTCGCGGTTGGTGATGGCGGCGGCGAGCACGACCAGCACCTCGGGGTCGACCACCGGCCCCGGCGGGGCGGGCACCGTGGCGGTCGCGGCGGTGAGGGCGGCGACGCGGGTCCGCAGGCGCGACGGCAGGATTCGGCGGAGCTTGGTCAGCGCGCGCAGGGACGCCTCCTCGATCCCGTCGACCGCGTGGCCCGCCGACGCGCGCAGGCCCACGGCGATGGCCACGGCCTCCTCGTCGTCGAGCACGAGCGGGGGCAGGGCGGAGCCCGCGACGAGCCGGTAGCCGCCCGCGGCCCCCAACGTCGCCTCCACCGGGTAGCCGAGCCGCCGGAGGCGGTCGACGTCGCGGCGGATCGTGCGCGGGGTGACGCGCAGCCGCTCGGCCAGTTCGCTCCCGGGCCACTCGCGCGGGGTCTGCAGCAGGGACAGGAGGGCCAGCAGCCGTCCGGGGGTGTCCGTCATGCCCCGAGCATGGCACCGAACCAGGACCGCTCCGGTCCTCGGCCCCGCTGGGGCGCGGACCGGCGGACGACCCGCGCGCGGGGTACGGCACCATGGGATGACCCCGTGATCCCCGACCGGTCCGGAAGGACGCCCGCCGTGCCGCACGCCATCGCCCCCGACGGAGCCCGCATCGCCTACGAGGTCCGGGGGGAGGGCGCCCCGCTGCTGCTGATCCCGGGGCAGGCC
This sequence comes from Nocardiopsis trehalosi NBRC 14201, assembly GCF_001552555.1. Lineage (GTDB taxonomy): Bacteria > Actinomycetota > Actinomycetes > Streptosporangiales > Streptosporangiaceae > Nocardiopsis_B > Nocardiopsis_B trehalosi. The sequence continues at coordinate 18,474 of NZ_BCRK01000058.1, forward strand.
AACGACCACCACTGGTGGGACCCCGTCGTGGACGGCTTCGCGGCGGCGCACCGCACCATCGCCGTCGACCACCGGGGCACCGGCGACAGCGACGCCCCCGACACGGGGTACGCCACCGAGGCGTTCGCGGCGGACATGGCGGCGGTCCTCGACCACCTCGGCGTGGACCGGGCCGCCGTCTACGGGACGTCCATGGGCGGGCGCGTCGCCCAGTGGCTGGCCGCCCGGTACCCGGAGCGCGTCGGCGCGCTGGTGCTGGGGTGCACCTCGCCCGGCGGCCGCAACGCCGTCGAGCGGAGCGCCGACGTGCGCCGGTCGCTGGCCTCCCGCGACCCCGGCGCGAACCGGCGGGCGCTGCTCGACCTCATGTACACGCCCGCGTGGCTGGCCGACCACCCGGGCCCCTACACCACGCTCGGCGATCCGCGCATGCCGGCGCACGCCCGGCGCGGCCACCTGACCGCGAGCGCGCGCCACGACGCGTGGGACGCGCTGCCGGGCATCGCCGCGCCGACCCTGGTGGTGCACGGGGCGGACGACCTGCTCAACCCGACGGCGAACGCCCCGCTGCTGGCCGACCGCATCCCCGGCGCCCGCCTGCACCTGATCGGGGGCGCGCGCCACGCCTACTTCGAGGAGTTCCACACCGAGGCCACCCCGCTGGTCCTGGACTTCCTGGCGTCCGTCCCGCACAGCGGCTGAGCGGGGGCGCGGGGGTACCGCGGCCGGCGGGACGCGGCCGTCACCGCCCGGTGGGCCGACCGGGCCCGGGAAACCCGTCCGGCGACACGGCCGCAGGGGAGCGGCATGCCGGACCACCGTCGGCCTCGGCGGGTTCCACCGGCGGCGCGCCGAGGACGGGCGGACACCGCTCCCCCGCGCCGGACTCGACCGTGCCGCCGCAGCCGCCGGGGAAGCGCCGCGCTCGGGGACCGGGCCGGACCGCCGGTGCCCCGGCCACGATCCGCCCGCCGTCGCTCGCGCGCGCCGTCACCGGGTGCGGGGTGCCGGCGGCGGACGTTCCGTTCGCGGGGCGTGCGGTCCGGTCAGGGGCCTTCGAAGAAGCCGAGGACCATGTTCCGGTCGAAGCGCCCCGCCGCCGCGTCCCGCCGGGCCATCAGCCAGTAGACGAAGCCGCCGATCGACCCGCTCCACTGGGCGAGCAGCGCCCAGTCCTCGGGGCGCGGCCGCTCCCACGGGCTGGCGCGCGGCCCCTCCGGCTCCCCCGCCGCGCGCGCCGCCGCCCTCGCGGCCGCCGTGATGGGGTCGTCCTCGCCGTAGGAGTCCGTGGAGTATCCGCCGATCTGGAGGCGCATGCCGTCGAGACGGCACCAGTCCGCGTACCGCACCTCCGACCAGGCGGCGCGCAGCTCCTCGGCGTGCGGGTGCTCGGCGGGGTCGTAGAGCACCTCGTTGTCCGGCAGGGAGACGTCGTAGGCCAGGCGCAGCTCCCCCTCCAGGGGCGCGGTCAGCCCCTCCCAGGTGGCGTGCCGCGCCTCGTGGTCGAAGGGGTGCTCCTGGATGGGCGCGTCCGCCGGGAGGTACACCGCCGTGCCGAAGGCGTCCCAGTCCTCGGAGTTGTAGGCCGCGAGCAGGTGCAGCCGACCGGTGCGGGGCAGCGGAAGGCCCGTCGCGTCCTCGGGCAGCGCGCCGAGGTCCAGGGTCGCGATCGGCTCCAGCACCTCCCGGGGACGCGGGGTACCGGCCGGGTGCAGCACCGGGCCGCCGATGCGGCCCACCACCGGCCCGTCCGCGTTGACCGCCAGGGTCGCGCACGGGCGGGCGGCCGCCAGCCACCGCTCGACCTCGGCGGCGGGGACGCCGCGCGCGAGCGCGCCCTCGCGGACGCGGTTCAGCTTGTCCAGCATCTCGGGTCTCATCCGGCGAACCCTAATGGTCCGATGCGGCTCCGGCTCCGGCGGGCGGCGGCCGTGATCGGGTGGCGGCCGCACTGCGGGGCTCCGGCTTCGGGCCGCACAGGCCCCGACGACGTCAAGATCAACGAAGCGGGACGGGATGCGGGCATGGCGATGCCATCGACGCGGCGATGGCGGAGGGCATCGCGCCCGGGGGGACCCCTACTTCACGTCAACCCGCAGCAGGGGTGCCCGCGCCAGTCCGATCGCGCCCCTGTGGACGGTCCGCGCCTCGCCGCCTGCCGGTCACGGCGGACAGGGTGGGAGCCGTACGGGCGACTCCTCTTGTGGGCCGGGCGGTCACGGCCGTCCGGGCGGTCCCCCCGGTCGGTCCGGGCCGAGCAGCGGGCGGACGGCCGCCCAGGCGCCCTCGGCGAGGGCGTCGGCGGCCTCCGTCACCGGTGGCCCGGAGGGCGACGCGAGCCACCGCCGCGCGTACTCCCGGGTGGGGCCGGTCCACAACGCGAGGACGACGTCGATGTCGGGGCGGCCGGTCCAGCCGTGGGCGCGCAGCCAGTCGGCGACGGCCGCGGCGAACCGGTCGCCGGTGGAGGTCCCGGCCGAGGGCGGCGGCGGGTCGGCGGGGGGCGCGGTCAGGAGCAGGCGGGCGACCGCCGGGTTGCCCTGCACCCAGGCGAGGTGGCGGCGGACGACCCCGGTGACCCCCAGCCGGGCGTCGTCGGCGAGTTCGGCGGTGAGCCAGGCGCGGAGTTCGGCCAGCGCCTCGGCGGCGACCGCCGACGTGAGGTCGCGCCGGGTCGGGAAGTGGTGGAACAGGCTGCCGTTGCTGACCCCCGCACGCTGCCGCACGGCCTGGAGGGAGGTCGCCGCCCAGTCGCCCCCCGCAGCGAGGTCAAGGGCGGCCCGAACGATGGCCGCGCGTGTATCGACACCCTTCCGGAGCACCGCTCCAGAGTAACACTCTGCCCCCGGGGCGCAGCGGCACCGCCTTGCCCCAACCGGCCCGACCGCACCCGCTCGCCCGCTCGCCCGCCCGCCCACGGGAGCGTTCCCCATCCGGGGCAGGGCGCGGAACCCTCGGTGGGGGCCGGCCGCGCGATGCCGGCTGGCCCCGGCACGGCGCGCGGGCCCATCGTGCGGAACCCGCGTCCGGGCACCGATGCCAACGCGCCGGTCCCGTGCGCGGCGCGGCCGGCCCGCCGGCGGGCCCGCTCCGCGAGCGGCGATCGCCTTCCCACACCCCGCTACCCGCCGCCTGGCACAGCGGACAGGCGGGAGGCGGGCGGCGGCAGCGGGGTCAGGTCGGGGTGCCGACGGCGAGGACCGTCTTGGCCGGGGCGGTGCGCTTCTCCAGGGCGGCGTGGGCCTCGCCGGCGCGGTCGAGCGGGAGCACGTGCGGGGCGGGCTCGGCCAGCACACCCCGGTGGACGAGGTCGACCACGGCGGCCGCGGCCGTCGCGACCCGCTCCGGCACCAGGTGGGCGGTACCGCCGACGTTGAGGCCGATGACCTGCCGGCTGTTCAGCCACGCCGCGTCGCCCGACAGCGAGGCGTCGACCCCGCTCGCGTTGCCGAGCACCAGCAGCCGCCCGAACGGCGCGAGGCCGTCGAAGGCCGCGGTGCGCAGGTCGCCGCCCACGGCGTCGACCACCACGTCGACGCCCCGGCCGCCGGTGATGGCGGAGACGGCGTCGGTCAGGCCGTCGGCGGTGACGACGTCGGTGCAGGCGGCGGGGGCGGCCGCGCGCCGCGCCTCGCCGCCGACCACGCCGATGACGCGGCGTGCCGGATGGACCGCGGCGATCCGGCACACGGTGCCGCCGAGACCGCCCGTGGCACCCAAGACCAGCACGTCGTCGCGCACGCCGAGGCGCGCCAGGTCGTGCAGGGCGATCCACGCGGTCACCCCGTTGACCAGCGCGGCGGTGACGCGCGCGAGGTCGGCCCCCTCGGGGACGGGCACCGCCATGGTGGAATGGGCGACGGCGATCTCGGCGTACCCGCCCGCGCGGGCCGCGCGGCCGAAGTCGTTGAGCAGCGCGGCGACCGGCTGGCCGACCGCGAACCCGGTGACGCCCTCCCCGAGGGCGCGCACCCGGCCGGTCACCTCGATGCCCGGGACGAACGGGGTCGGGAAGTCGAAGGCTCCCGCCCGGAAGAGGGTGTCGACGAAGCCGACGCCCGCGTACGCGACGTCGACCGCGATCTCGCCCGCACCGGGGGCGGGATCGGGTGTCTCGGCGACCTCCAGCGCCTCGACGGGACCCGGGGTGTTCACGACAACAGCGCGCATCGCGTCTTCCACACCTTCACTGGCGGCAAGCTGGGGACGGCTTCAACGTAGCACCGGGAAAGCGTTCCCCCCGGTGTGCGGGCATGTATCGAAGGGAGCAGTGCGGCGGGCCCCGGGCGACACCCCGAGGCGGCCGCGTGGGCGGCTTCGACGCCGGGCCGGTCGCGATCGGTCTCCGGGTGTGCCCCCTGCGGCGCCACGGCCGGGCCGCCCCGGCCGCCCCTGCCGTCCCGAGACGACCGGCATCCCGGTGAGCACGCCCTCGCGGTCGGTGCCCGGGCACCGGCGACCGGGGCCGGAGCCGCTACTCCCCCCGGCGCGGGCCTACCTGCCGCCGCTCGACGGGCCCGGCGGCGTCCCACCAGCGACGATCCGCGGTCAGCGGGCGGTCCAGGTCTCGTGCAGGCGGTGCCAGGCGAGCGCCCCTCCGGTGTCCAGCAGCACGGCGGTGGCCGTCCGCTCGACGGTCGGCCCGGCACCGTCGTGGCGCTCCCGGTAGGCGACGACCAGCACCCCGCCGGAGTCCGCCACCGTGCGGGCGTCGGCGATGGTGATGCGCAGCCCGGGCGCGGTCGCGTGGGCGTCCGCGACCGCGGCGAGGACCGCCGCGCGGTCCAGGGTGCGGCCGTCGGGGCTCACGAGGGTGAAGGCGGGGCCGTGGGCGTCGGCGAACGCGGCGAAGGCCGCCGGGGTGCGGGGCGCCGCCCCGGTGAGCCAGTCCGCGAGGACGCGGTGGTGGCGGTGGACCTCGGCCGCACCGGCGTCCTCCGGCGCGGCCGGGGCGCCCGTGGCGCTGGGCTCGCCCGGGTTCACCGCTGCGCTCCGGCGCGGTCCCACCGTTGGGCCGCGATCCAGTCGCGGACGCCCATGGGCTCCACTCCCAGCGCCCGCGCGGCGGGCTCAGGGTCGGACGCGAGGTGGTCGGGGTGGGCGTGGGCCCAGTGGTAGGTCGCGGCTACTCCCGCCGCGGCCTCGGCGCCGAGGACGGGCGCGAGGGCCGACCGGAACGCGTCGGGGTCCTGGGCGCGGTAGGCCACCGTGCGGCCGAGGACCGCGCCGAAGGCGTCGGCCAGTCCGGGGCCGGTGAGCAGGTCGCGGCCGCCGATGTCGAAGGCCGCGCCCGCGATCCCGGGTCGGTGCAGGGCGGCCGCCACGGCGGCCGCCAGGTCGGCGTGGGCGAGCCAGGGCACCGGCGCGTCCGGCGGCAGCGGGTAGCGCAGGACGTCCTCGGCGGCGAGCGGTCCGGCGACGCCCGGTGCGCGCAGGTTCTCCAGGTACAGCGGTGGGCGCAGGACGACCGTGGGCACGCCCGACCCGAGCAGCCGGTCGACGGCCGCACGCCGGGTGTCGAACGCCGCCACTCCGGTGGGGCGGGACGGGACGCGGGTGCCCGTGACCACCACCAGGCGGCGGAGCCGGGCCGACGCCGCGGCGTCGGCCACGGCGTCGGCGATGGCGGCCATCCGGCGCTCGTCGTAGACCAGGGGCAGGACCGCGGTGGCGTGGGTGGCGCCGTCGAACGCGGCGGCCGCGCCCCGTGGCAGGTCGGCGGTGCGGCGGGTGACACCCTCGGGCAGCGGCCGGTCGGCCGAGCGGGTGACACCGGTGACCCGGTGGCCGTCGGCGCGCAGGCGGCGGGCGACGGCGGCGCCCTGCGCGCCTCCGGCTCCCAGCACCACGTGGTGCTGGGGTGGCGGTGTGGTCATGGGGACTCCGTGGGTTCTCAGGCGGCCCGGGGGCCGGGGGGTGTGGTCGGGTCGTGGTAGCTCGCCTGCGGTGGCCGGTGGCGCACGGTCGGCCCCCGGAGCGCTTCGTCGCCGACGGAGATCCGCACACACGTCGCTGTGCGCGGAGACGACTGCGGAGGGCTCCGCAGGCCGACGCGATGGCATCGCCCCCGGAAGGGGCACGTGGCGCATGGCCGAGGACCGCATGGCGCACGGGGCGGTTGATCGCCGCTCGCCTGCGGTGGCCGGTGGCGCACGGCCGACCGGGCCTCCGGAGCGCCCCGTCGCCGACGCCGCGCACGCGTTGCCGCGTCGTTGTGCGTGGCGGCAGCGGCGGGTGCCTCCACTGGCCGAAGCGGTGGTGTCGCCCCGGGAGAAACCCGTGGCGCACCCCCTGGGTCGGGCGCGGGCCGGCATCGGCGCGGGCGCGGCGCGCCGCGGATCGCAGACGTCGGCGGGCCCGGCGTCGGCGGGCCCGCCACCACCGGGTGGACGACGCGGACCACCGGCGACGCACCCGTGGTCCTCGGCGCCCTGGCCGAGGTGCCGGCCCCGGCCGACGAGAACGTGTGGCGCATCGACGTCTCCTCGCGTGCTGATTCGGTCGGACGCGGACCCCCATGGCCCCGTGCGGGGCGTGGGAGTTCCGGCACGGGGCCCAGTCTGGGCGGCAACGGCCGTAAGATCCATGAGTCCACGTCCGCGTCGACATAAGGAGCGTCCATGGACGAGGGCGGAGACCTGCTGGACGGCCTGTTGGAGCCGCTGCGCCTGCGCGGCGTGTTCCACAGCCGCTGGCACGCCCGCGCCCCGTGGGCGGTCGACGGCGAGCGCGAGGACGGGGCGATCCTGCACTACGTGCGGGAGGGGGCGTGCGCGGTGGAGCTGCCGGGCCGCGACCCGGTCATGCTGGGAGCGGGCGACCTCGCGGTCTTCCCGCACGGCACGGCGCACCGGATCGCCGACCGGCCGGGCCGGCGCGGGGTGCCCCTGGCCGAGGTGCTGCCCGGCCGGGCTCCGGGCGGGGCCCGCACGGTCGGGCTCGGCGGGGCGGGTGCCGCAACGGTGCTGCTGTGCGGCGGCCTGCACTACGACGCGGCGGCGGCCGCACCGTTGTACCGGGCGTTGCCGCCGGTGCTGGTCGTGCGCCACTCCGAGGTGGCCGCCGAGCCGCTGCTGGGCGGGACGCTGGAGCGGCTCGCCGAGGAGGCCGCCGCCGACCGCCCGGGGGGCCGGCTGGTGGCCCTGCGCGGGTTCGAGATGGTGTACGTCCTGGCGCTGCGCGTGGCGCTGGCGGCGGAGGGGGCCGACGCCCCGCTGCTGGTGGCGCTGCGCCACCCGGGTGTGGGGCGGGCGCTGGCGGCGGTGCACCGGCGGTTCGCGGAGCCGTGGACGCTGGCGGCGCTGGCCGCGCACGCGGGCATGTCGCGGTCGGCGTTCGCGGCGGCCTTCCGCGAACTGGTGGGTGAGCCGCCCATGCGGCACCTGGCGGCGCGGCGCCTCCAGGAGGCGGCGCGGCTGGTGTCCACCACCCCGCTGCCGCTGGAAGCGGTGGCCGCACGCGTGGGGTACGGGTCGGCGACGGGTCTGCACCTGGCGTTCCGCGAGCGGTTCGGCCGCACCCCCGGCTCCCTGCGCCGCGCCCCGGGTGGATACCCCGAATACCCCGAGCCGAGGCCGTCGGCAGGGGTGGGCCCCACGCGGACCGCCTGACCGTCCGCACCCCCTCCTCACGGAGACCCGCCACCCGGCAGCGCGCTCCCCCCGTTTCGGTGACCGTGCGGCTCGCGCGGCGGCGGCATACGGGGGACCGCCGTCGGCGGCCCCCCGGGGCCGCGCGGGCGTCGGACCCGGCCCGGCGCTCCGGTGCGGGTGGCGGTGCCGCATCCGGCGCCGGCGCCGGATGCGGTGGCGGACCGTGGCGGACGATCGCCGCAGGTGAGGCGGAACACGGGGGTGCACGGCGCGTCTCCATGACCTTTGAAACACCTGGAGTAGCCTCATGGTTGCACTCTGCGACCATCGGGTCGCATCCGTCTCGTCCGGAGGTACCACCCATGCGCCTACGCCACCGCGTCTCCGCGTTCTTCGCCGCCCTCGTCGCGGCCGTGGCCGGGACGGCGGCGACCGCCGCCCCCGCCCAGGCCGACATCCTCAACGACCTGTTGACCGGCACGCCGCTCGGCCAGCTCCTGAGCGACCGGAGTGTCAAGAGCGACGTGACCGCCGTCGACTGGAGCCGCTGACCCGTGGCCCGCCACACCGCGAGCCGCCCCGATGCGGGGGCGGCCACCGCCCCCGAGCCCTTCCACGTGGGCAACGTGAACGGCTTCGACGTCCTCGACCGGGTGGCCCGCCTGCCCGTCTCGACCTGGCGCTACGACAGCGAACCCGCGCACGTGCGCCACCTCGGTCCGATGGCGCAGGACTTCCACGCCGCGTTCGGCCTGGGCGACGACGACACCACGATCTCCGCGGTCGACGCGCACGGGGTCGCCCTGGTGTCGATCCAGGCCCTCAACCGGCTGGTGGCCGAACTGCGGGTCGAGGTGGTCGGGTTGCGGCGGGAACTGGCGGAGGCCCGCGCGGCCGCCCCGGGGAACCGCGCCGTCCACGGCGGCTGATCCCCGGGGCGGGCGCCGGGCGGCCGCCGGCGCGGTGCGTCAGCCGGCGGTCGCGGCCACCGCCGCGAGGGCGCGGTCGACGTCGTCGGGCGACACGAAGTAGTGCGGCGACGCGCGGACCACGCCGTCCAGGCCGCGCCGCGCCATGTCGATGCGGGTGGAGCCCGCCGTGCTGGCGGTTACGGTGACCCGCCGTTCGCGCAGTTCCGCCACCGTCGCCTCGGCGGGCACACCGTCGCGGGTGAAGGTGACGATCCCGCTGTGTTCGCGGCCGATGTCGTGGACGGTGACCCCGGGGAGCGCGGCGAGGCCGGCCCGCAACCGGGTGGCCCGGTCGGCCACGGCGGCCGCGATCTCCTCCTCCCCGAGGCCGAGGGCGTAGCGCGCGGCGGCGATGAGGCCCAGCCGCTCGGCGACCCCGTACTCCCACAGCTGGTGGACCCGGGCGTCGGAGCGCAGCCGGTAGGTGCCGGGCGACTCCCAGGGGGCGCCGGAGTGGTCGACCAGCCGGGGCCGCAGGCGCTCGGCGGCCGCGCGGCGCACCGCGAGGAACCCGGTGCCCCGGGGGCCGCGCAACCACTTGCGGCCGGTGCCCGAGAGCATGTCGACCCCCGTCGCGTCCATGCGCACGGGGAGCTGGCCGACGCTCTGGCAGGCGTCGAGCAGGACCAGGGCGCCGGCCTCGTGGGCGGCGTCGACCACCTCGCGGACCGGGTTGACCAGCCCGCTGTTGGTGGGGGCGTGCACCAGGGACACGAGCCGGACCCGCTCGTCGAGCGCGGCCCGCAGCGCGGCGACCGACAGCGCTCCGTCGGCGTCGGAGGGGACCGTGTCGACGGTGGCGCCGTTGTGCTCGGCCAGGCGGAGCAGGGCGACGGCGTTGGCTCCGTATTCGGCCTCGCCGATGAGCACCCGGTCGCCGGGGCCGATCGGCACCGCGTCGACCAGGGACAGCCAGGAGCGGGTGGCGCTGTCGGTGAACGCCACGTCCTCCGGGTCGCAGCCGAGGAGGTCGGCGAAGACCCGGTACCCCGCCTCCAGGTCGTCGGCGCGCTCCTGGGCGGCGCGGTAGCCGCCGACCTCGGCCTCGCGCCGCAGGTGGCCGATGACCTCCTCCAGCACGGGGCCGGGCGGCAGCGACGAACCGGCGCTGTCGAGGAAGACGCCGTCGCGGCACCCGGGGGTGTCGGCGCGCAGCGCGGCGAGGTCGAGCATGGGGCCTCCCTGGGGTACGGGCACCGCCCGTCGTACGTCGCGGGGAGGCTACCCCACCGATCGGCCGCCATCACGGGCCCACCCGGCACCGGCCGCCGCTCTGCCCGCCGCCGCACGCGTGCGGCCCGCCGTTGACGGGCGGCGGGCGGCGGGCAGAGCGGCGGCCGGTGGAGTGACAGCGGGGCCGCACCGGGACAGTGGCGGCGGGCGTGGCCGTCCGGAACCAGGCTCGCCGTCACTCGACGCGGCGCGACCGGCGCACCCTCCGGTACACCAGCGGGGCGACGACGGCGCCGACCACCGCGGCGCCGATCGACAGGTAGGGGATGCCGACCGGTTCGCCGAGCGCGAGCAGGGACGCGATACCGATGACCTCGGCGATCACGAAACCGGCGAGGAACCCGCCGATGACGCCGAGGACGACGGTGAGGGCGATGCGCATATGCGCCTCCAGGGTGCGGGTGCGGGCGGCCGCGGCGTGCGGACGCCCGCGGATGCGTGGGCGGCGCCAGGTTAGGAACACGGAACCGCGCCGGGCGTCCGTCCGGCGGCGCGCCCGCCGTACTCCCCCCGGAGGTAGTCGCGGCCCCCGCCTCCCCCCGGGGATGTACCGGCCCCGCGCCCCGGCGGATCCGGTCGAGTCCGTGACCGCCACCCTCGATCAGGGCGGCCAGGCCGGACGGCCGGGACGCCCGTCCGCAACGCCCGGCGACGGGGGCACCCGGGCAGGCCTCCCCGCCCGCGACCGCCCGCCGACCCACGTCGACCACCCAATGAATCGAAACGGCCACATGCGGTCACAAATCCATGGACGTGGGGCGAACCCCGTCCCTCGGCGGCCCTCACCCGGAATCCTGGCTGTCCCTGCCATGAGGGAGGAGGAGTGGATTCGGTGACGGGCATGGTGACGAGTGGCGCGACATCACGCGCTGATCGCCGGCGTGGTGGCCGTGGTGTCGGCACTGGCCGTCTGCGGCGCGCATCTGGTGTGGCCCGCTCGCACGCTCGATGCCACGGACCTCGACGCAGCGCTGCCGACCGAGTGGGACCTGCCCACGTCCATCCTCCGCAACGGGCTCATCGGCGCCCTGTCGACGCCGTCCGACAACGATGAGGGCCGCACCGAGGCGGGCGCGCGGGCGGGAGCCCGCGACGGCACCGGCTTCACGCTCTGACCAGCGATACCCAGGCATTCCCCACCCCACAGGAGACCTTGTGTCCATTCGCCCGATCGCCGTCGCCGCCCTCCTGACCACTGTGCCTTTGGTCGGCTGCGGCGCACCGCCGGAAGGCCCGGGGGTCGAGACCTCGCCCACCGCCTCTCCCTCGCCTTCCGCCTCCGCCTCCCCATCGCCTTCGCCTTCGCCGTCACCGGTCACTCCGACCGACGGCACGGACCTGTCCGCCTGCTCCGACGGCGAATGCGAGGTGGAGGTGAGCCCACCGGCGGAGTTCGAGATCGAATCGGAGCTGGGACCGGCCACGCTGACGGTCGACTCGACCACCGGTGAGCAGGTGCATTTCCTGCTCGCCACGCCCTCAGGCCTGGCAGCGGAGTCCACCATCGCGCCCGGAGGCGGGTTCGCCTACAACGACGTCGCCATCGAGGTGCCCTACGTGGCCGATGGCAGCGCGGTCGTGCGGATGGCACGGGAATGACGGCCACGACTCGGTGCGGTGCGTAGCCCCCGCTCACCGGCGCCTGCGGCGGAGAAGAAACCCGTCGAACAGCGGAAGCCTGCCGACGCTATGGCCGCCGCCTCCGATGCGGGCCACCGCCCACCCGCGACCGTGGACCTGGTGACGGGAGCGCGCCAGGACGCCCGTTCTGCCGCTTGGAGGCGTCTATGCCCGTCCTCGCCGGTGCCACGACCACTCCCGGGGCGGGGGCCGGCTCCTTCACCCATGCCCTGCAGGGCGCCCCGACCGCGGCCGCCCCGTCCGACACCAGCCCGCTGCTGTGGGCGGCCATGGTCGGCGGGGCCGTGCTGGCCCTGGCCGCCGTGCTCGTCGCCGTCAGCGGTGCCGGCCAGAGGGCGATCCAGGCCTCGGCCCCCGAGGAGGGCCACTGCCCCCGATGCGCGGCGGGCCGCCACACCATGTACCTCACCGGCGGGCTGTTCGCGGTGGCGGCGCTGGCCGTTCGCGCCTGCGGCCAACGCGCTGCATCTGCTGTACCGGTGCCGTGACTTCTATCGGCAGCGCGGCGAGCCCCAGCGGCGCGGCCGCGCCAGGGCGGGAGCGGCCTTGGCCAGCCGGGCGGCTGCCGGCTGGCCAGGGCGCACCAGTACCTCCAAGTGCCCGAAGGCCGCGACCTCGGCGAAGCGGTCGTCGGCCGAGGCCACCAGGCACTCCCGCCCGCCACGGTCGTGGACGTAGCGAACGTGGTCGATCAGCCCTCGGCGTTCCTGGGAACACCGTCACCTTTCCGTTCCGCCCTGAAATGGGCCGCCCTGTCATGGCGCGGCCGCGCGGTGGGGGACGGTGCGGACGTCAGCCGACCACGAGCACCAAGGCGCCCCGCGCGCGCAGGTGGCGGGCGGCGCGGGCCATGTCGGTGGCGCGGCGGGGCGGGTAGACGGCGGCGACGGGCACCCGCAGGTCGCCA
>NZ_BCRK01000059.1 GCF_001552555.1 Nocardiopsis trehalosi NBRC 14201
CCGCCGCGTCGGCCCGGCGCCCCGCCGCCGCTCCCGACCCGCCCGGTCGGCCGGGGCGAGCAGGCGCGGTGCGGGGAGGCCGGGCAGGCGCGGGGAGAGGTCCCCCAGGTCGGTGGCGACGCTCGTGCCCCGCGACCGGAGGCGGCCGCGTACCGCCCGCGCCCGCCGGCGGCCCGCACAGGCCCGGCGGCGGGGCGCCGCGACCGGTCCGGCGCCCCCCTCGTTCCGGTGCCGGGCGCTCAGTCCTCCGCGTCGCGCACCAGGAGGGCGATCTGCACCCGGTTGGCCAGCCCCAGCTTGGCCAGGGACCGGCTGACGTGGGCCTTGACCGTGGTCTCGGTCATGGCCAGCTCCCGGGCGATCTCGGCGTTGGCCAGCCCCCGGGACACCCCGTTGACGACGTCCCGCTCCCGCGCGGTGAGGCGCGCCAGCCGGTCGCGGGCGGCGCGCGCCGCAGCGGGGCGGCGCTCGGCGCGGGCGTCGACCAGCCGCCGGGTGACGGCGGGGGTGAGGATCGCGGTGCCGTCGGCCACGGCGCGGACGGCCGCGACCAGTTCCCGGGGCCCGCTCCCCTTGAGCAGGAACCCCGCCGCCCGCGCCCGCAGCGCGCCGTGGACGTACTCGTCCAGGTCGAACGTCGTCAGCATGACGACCTTGGGCGGGTCGGGCTCGCGGTTGATCGCCTTGAGCGCCGCCACCCCGTTCATGCCGGGCATGCGGACGTCCATCAGGACCACGTCGGGCCGCAGGCTCCGGACGGCGGCGACGGCCTCCGCGCCGTCCGCCGCCTCCCCGGCGACCTCCAGGTCGCCCGCCGCCTCCAGGATCATCCGCAGGCCGGTGCGGACCAGCGCCTCGTCGTCGGCGATGAGGACCCGGATCACGTCGGCAGCCTCGCCCACACCCGGAACCCGCCCCGCGCGGTCGGCTCCGCCCGGAGGTCGCCGCCGAGCGCCTCGACGCGCTCGCGCAGCCCGACCAGGCCCACCCCGGCGCCGGCCACGCCCAGCGGCGCGCGGTCGGGCGGCGCGTTCTCCACCGCGACCTCGATGGCCCCGGCCTCCCGGCGCACCGCGACGCGGGTCGCGGCGCCGCCCGCGTGCTTGTGCACGTTGGTCAGCGCCTCCTGGACGACCCGGTAGGCGGCGTGCTCCTCGACCGCGTCGGCCGCGCCCGCGCCCGGGCCGGAGCGATCGTCCAACTCGACCGGCACGCCCGCCGACCGCGACCGGTCGACCAGGTCCGCCAGGTCGGCGAGCACGGGCGGGGGGCGCAGGGTGTCCGGGGCGCCCGGACCGTCCGCGTCCCCGGCCCCGCCGGGCGCCGCCTCCCCGGTGCGGCCGAGCACCCCGAGCACGTGGCGCAGCTGGAGGAGGGCGTCCTGCGCGGTGCGGCGGATCAGCTCCGCCTCGGCGGCGGTGGCCGTGTCGGGCGCGCCGACCTCCAGCGCGCCCGACCGCAGCACGATGAGCGACACCCGGTGCGCGACGACATCGTGCATATCGCGGGCGATCCGGGTCCGCTCCTCGGCGCGCACCCGCGCCGCGAGGGCGGAGCGCTCGCGTTCGAGCCGTTCGGCCCGCTCCCGCAGCCCGGCCAGTACCTGGGCACGGGCGGCCGCCCACGCCCCCAGGGCCAGCGGCAGCCAGACGAACAGCGGCGCGTTGCCCAGGGCGGAGGCCGCGTCCACGCCGGGGCGCGGAACGGCGGCGAGGACGGTCAGCACGGCGGCGGCCCCGGCGACGGCGGCGGGGCGCCGCCCGTGGACCGCCGCGAGGTAGAGGGCGACGGCGGTCACCGGCCCGGGGGCGCGCAGGACGGCGTCCACCGCGGCGAGGGCGACCAGCGGCCACACCGAGCGGGGCGCCGCCCGGGTGGCGGCCGCCGCTGCCGCCCCGGCCACCACGGCCGCCGGGACCGCCGGGACGGCGGCGAACCCGGTCAGCAGGGCGGGCGCGGACGGCGGGAACAGCAGGGGGTAGAGGGCGCCGCAGAAGGCCGCCAGAGGGAGGGCGAACGGCGCCGCCCGGCCGAGCACGTGCCCGACCGGCGGCCGGGCACCCCGCTCACCACTCACGCGCCCCACCCTAGCCACGGCGGCGCCGCCCACCGACTCCCCGTCACCAGCTCACCAGGCGCGACGGCGGGGTGCCGCGCGGTGCCGTGCCGCCCGGTTCCGCGCGGCCGGGCGTCCCGCGCAGCACGCGCACGCCCAGGGGCGCGAACACGAGGACCGCCGCCGCGGCCGCGATGACGCAGTCGGCCACCGTGGCCTCCTTGAGGACCCCGGTCCACAGCCAGCCCCACGCCACCAGCAGGACGGCCCGGCCGGTCCCCAGCACCCCCGACCGGTGGGCGGCGGCCGCCAGCAGCAGCACCCCGATGTACTGGCCGAAGTACGCGGTCACCGGCACCCGCCACGGCCCGTAGGCGAGATCGGTGTAGGTGGCGGACACGGTCGCCGTCGCCGCGCCGAGCCCGAGGTCGTCCACCATCGCGAAGGCGGCCGCGTCGACGCCCGCCGAGTACAGCCGGCCGAGCAGCCCGAGGGCGACCAGCACGGCACCCGCCGCGGCAAGGCGCGGGGACCGCGGGGCGACCAGCCGGGCGAGGGCGGCGACCGCGGGGACCAGCAGCATCGCGCCCGCCGCGAACAGGGCGTGGGCGGCCGTGGCCAGGAGCGGCGACTCGGCGTAGGCGGCGAGCTGGGCGTCGGCCATGAAGGGCCGGGCCTCGAACGCGCGCAGTTCCGCGTCGGTGAAGGCGCCGCCGCGCAGGGCGAGGTGGCGCAGGACCAGGCCGCCGCACCACAGCAGCGGCGCGGCGAGGAGCGCCGCACCGCCGATGGCGCGGCCGGGGAAGCCGGAGAGGTCGGGGGCGGGGCCGGGGGCGCGGTCGGCCGCGCGCGCCCGACCGGTGTCGTGGCGGGATGTCATGTGCCCAGCCTGGGCGGCGGCGCCCGCGCGGGCATCCTCCCTCCGCCACCGCCGGTGTCTCTTTGGTGGGGGGGTGCCCGGGGGCGGACGCGGCGCGGCGCCCGGGCCGGGGAGGGGGCCGGCCGCGGGCGCCGCGTCTCGGGGTGTGCCAGGGGGGCGGGGGTCAGGAGGCGTCGCCGCCGGTGGCGGTCTCCATCTCCGAGATCCACTGCTCGGCGGCCTCCGCGGGGGTGAGCCGACCGAACATGACCTCCTCGTTGATGCGCTTGGTGATGTCGACGGCCTCACCCGCGCCGATGGGCGGCACCGCGACCGGGTCGACCACATCGGGGGTGACCTCGTCGATGAAGTCGGCCGTCTCGGCGTCGGCCTCGGGCAGCGCGTCGCGGATCTCGTCGCGGATGCGGGTGTTGGCGGGCAGGCCGCGGTCGGCCAGGATGAGCTCGGCCGCCTCGACGTCGTTCAGCAGGTAGTCGACGAACATCGCCGCCTCCTCCGGGTGCTCCGTCCCGGCCGACACCGAGTAGAACATCGCCGGCTTGAGGAACACGCCGGTGCGCTCGCCCTCGGTCTCACCGGGATAGCGCAGCAGCTCCAGGTCGCGGCCCGCGGTGTTGCTGATGGCGCCGAACTGGTTGGTCCAGAAGTGCGCCATGGCCCCGGAGTTGGTGGCCACCACCGACAGGTCGGGGCCGCCGGCGTCGATCTCGACGCTCTCTGCGGCGCTCGGCGCCGCCCCGTCCTCGTGCATCCGGTACACCAGCTCCCACCACTCCTCCATGGTGGCCGCCGAGAACCCGATGCCGCCGTCCTCGTTGTAGAGGGACTCGCCGCGCTGGCGGGCGAAGATCTGGAACGGGCCCTCGGTGACGCCCATGGCCTGGGTGCCGAACACCTCGCCGTCGGTGGCCTCGCTGATCTGCTCGGCCGTGCTGATGTAGTCGTCCCAGGTCCAGGTGGTGTCGTCGGGCATCTCCACCCCGGCCTCCTCGAAGGCCGTCGGGTCGGCGTAGACGGCCATGGCGTTGACGCCCGTGGCCACGCCGAAGGTGCCCTCCTCCAACTGCCCGCCGTGCAGCGCCAGCTCGTCGATCTCACCGAGGTCGAGTTGCTCGCCGTACTCGGTGAGGTCGAGCAGCGCCCCGCGGTCGGCGTACTCCCGCAGGTAGCGCTCCTCCTGGGTGATGATGTCGGGGGCGTCGTTGGCGGCGGTACTGGTGGCGAGCCGGTCCCAGTAGGCGTCCCAGTCGGTGTACTCGCCGGTGATGCGGATGTTGGGGTGCGCCGCCTCGAAGCGGTCGATCACCTCCTGGGTGGTGGTGTGCCGCTCGTCGGCGCCCCACCACGAGAAGCGCAGCTCCACCACGTCGCCGTCGGAGTCGCCGCCGCACGCGGTGGCGGCGACGGCCAGGGCCGCCACGGCCGCGGCCGACCTGAGACCTGGTCGCATAGTCGTGTTCCTTTCGGTCATTTGATTCCGGTCGTCGCGATGCCCTTGACGAGGTAGCGCTGTCCGGCGAGGAAGAACCCGAAGATGGGCCCGAGCGCGACGACCGACATGGCGAACAGCGGGCCCCAGGAGGTCTGGCTCTGCGAGTCGACGAAGGTGCGCAGCGCGACGGGCACGGTGTACATCTCGGGGTCGGTCAGGAAGATCAACTGGCTGAAGAAGTCGTTCCAGGTCCAGATGAAGGTGAAGATGGCGGTCGTCGCCAGGGCCGGCAGCGACAGCGGGAGGATGATCCGCAGGAAGATGCGGGCGTGCCCGCACCCGTCGATGCGCGCGGCCTCGTCCAGGTCCTTGGGCAGGCCGCGGATGAACTGGACCATCAGGAAGATGAAGAACGCGTCCGTGGCCAGCAGCTTCGGCACGATCAGCGGGTAGAACGTGTTGATCCACCCGATGTTGGCGAACATGATGTACTGCGGCACGATCACCACGTGGATCGGCAGCATGATCGTCATGAGCATGATCGCGAAGAACAGCTTCTTGCCGCGGAACTCCAGCCGCGCGAACGCGTAGGCCGCCATCGAGCAGGCCAGCAGGTTGCCGACGATCGACCCGGCGACGATCCACACCGAGTTCCAGATGTAGTGGTGGAACGGGTACTCCAGCGCCGTCCAGCCCTCGGTGTAGTTCTCCGGGGCGAAGGTGCCGGGCAGCAGGCCGGCCTCGCGGAAGATGTCCGGGGTCGGCTTGAAGGAGCTCGACACCATCCACAGCAGCGGGTAGAGCATGACCAGCCCGAAGGCGATCAGCCCCAGATGCGTGAAGAACCGCCGGCGGTGGTCGGACCCGCGGCGGGCGGGGGAAGTCTCAGTCACCATAGAAGACCCAGTACCTGGAGGCGAAGAAGTTCACGGCCGTGAACCCCGCGATGATCAGCAGCAGCAGCCACGCCATGGCCGAGGCGTAGCCCATGTCGAACGACCCGAAGCCGCGGTCGTAGAGGTAGAGCGTGAAGAACATGGTCGCGTCGGACGGGCCGCCCGACCCGCCGCTCACGACGAACGCCTGCGTGAACGTCTGGAAGGCGTTGATCATCTGGAGCACGAGGTTGAAGAAGATGATCGGCGTCAGGAGCGGCACGGTGACCGCGAAGAACCGGCGCACCGGCCCGGCGCCGTCGACCGCCGCCGCCTCGTAGTACATGGCGGGGATCTGCCGGAGCCCGGCCAGGAAGATCACCATGGGGGCGCCGAAGGTCCACACGTTCAGCACGATGAGGGTGCCCAACGCGTAGTCGGGGTGGGACACCCAGCCCTCGCCCTGCACCCCGAAGAAGCCCAGGACCTGGTTGACCAGGCCGTCGGCGCCGAACACGCGCCGCCACAGGATCGCGATCGCCACGCTCCCGCCCAGCAGCGAGGGCAGGTAGAACACCGACCGGTAGAACGCGAGCCCGCGCACGCCCCGGTCGAGGATGAGCGCCAGGGCCAGCGCCATGGCCAGCTGGAGCGGCACCGACACGAACACGTAGACGAACGTGACCCGCAGCGAGGTGCGCAGCCGCTCGTCGGTGAGCATCTCCCGGTAGTTGTCCAGCCCGGCCCAGCGGGGGTCGCCGATGAGGCTGTAGTCGGTGAAGGAGAAGTACAGGGACGCCAGCATCGGGCCGATCGTGATGATGAGCAGGCCGGCGAACCACGGGGCGAGGAACGCGTAGGCGGCGAGGTCGTCGCGGCCGCGCCGGCGGCGGAGGCGGCGACGGCCGCCCCGCGCGGGCGGGGGTGCGGTGGCGGCCGGGCGCGCGGTGGACGCGCGGTCCCGGGTCAGCCCCATCACGACGCCGCTCCCCTCGGGGAGGGGGCGCACCGCGGCGCGGCGGCGTCCCGGCCGGCCGTTCGGTCTGAGTTCATGTGCGTAACCGTCCTCGGTCGGCCCGGAGATCGGGGTCGGGGGCGTCCGCGTCCACGGCGGGGGCGCCCCGCCGCGCCGAACGCCGGAGCGGTTCGGTAAGCGCTATCCATAAGCGGATGAACGGTTTCTAACACCCTCGCAATGTGACGTCAATCATTCCCCGGCGATCTTGTGGCGCCGCCGCGAGCACCCGAGAACGGGCGCCGACACCCCCTGGCCAGCGGCGACGCGGCCCGGGCGCCCTCGGGGCGGGCGCCCGATCCCGCACCGGACGTCCGCCTCACCTCGGGCGCCGCGCCCGCCGGACGTGTCCGGATCGTTGTACGCCTCCCCCCGCGGCGGCCCCGCCGGGGGCGGCACGGGGCGGGAACGGGCTGGAACTCGGCCGGGAAAGCGTTTACCGTTGGGCGGGTGAGCGACTCCAGCAGCCCCGCGCCCGAGCCCCGCCGCTTCGCCGTCGTCGGCACCGGTGCCCGCGCCCGCATGTACACCCGCGCCCTGACGTCCAGCCACGCCGCCACCGCCCGGCTCGTCGCCCTCTGCGACACCAACCGCACCCGCATGCGCGCCCACAACGACATCGCGGTCGCCAACGGGGCGGCACCCGTGCCCGCCTACCCGGCGGAGCGCTTCGCCGACATGCTCCGCGAGGAGCGCGTCGACGGTGTCGTCGTCTGCACGGTCGACCGCACCCACGCCGACTACATCTGCGCCGCCCTGGAGGCCGGCTGCGACGTGGTCACCGAGAAGCCGATGACCGCCGACCTCGACGGCTGCCGGCGCGTCCTCGCCGCCCAGCGCCGCACCGGCCGCCGGGTCGACGTCGCGTTCAACTACCGCTACAACCCGGTGCACCGCCGGCTGCGGGAGCTGGTGGCGTCGGGCGCGATCGGGGAGGTCGCGTCGGTGCACTTCGAGTGGCTGCTCGACCTGCGCCACGGCGCGGACTACTTCCGGCGCTGGCACCGCGAGAAGGAGCACTCGGGCGGGCTGCTGGTGCACAAGGCGAGCCACCACTTCGACCTGGTCGACTGGTGGATCGGCAGCACCCCGCGCACCGTGTTCGCGTGGGGCGACCTGTTCTTCTACGGCGAGGAGAACGGCCGCCGCCGCGCCCTGGCCGGCGACTACGAGCGGGCGCACGGCGCGGCGGGCGCCGACGCCGACCCGTTCGCCCTGCACCTGGACGACAGCCCCGACATGGCCCGGCTCTACCTCGACGCCGAGCACGAGGACGGCTACCTCCGCGACCGCAACGTGTTCGGGCCGGGCATCACCATCGAGGACGACATGTCGGTGCTGGTGCGCTACGCCTCCGGCGCCAAGCTGAGCTACCACCTGGTGGCGTACGCGCCGTGGGAGGGCTACCGGGTGGCCGTCACCGGCAGCACCGGGCGGCTGGAGCTGGACGTCACCGAGAGCCCGTCCACCCCGCGCGGCCGCACCGACGCCGCCCCCGTACGCGGCATGCCGGCGCCCAAGGAGAGCACCACGTCGCGGCTGCTGCTGCGGCCCCACTGGGAGGAGCCGCGAGAGGTCCCGGTCCGGGTGGGCGAGGGCGGGCACGGCGGCGGCGACACCCGCATGCTCGACGACCTGTTCGGCGTATCCGCCCCCGACCCGTCGCGCCCCACCCACGTCGACGGGGCGCACGCCCTGCTGACGGGCCTGGCGGCGAACGCGTCGATGCGAACGGGCCTGCCCGTCGAGGTGGCCGACCTGGTGCCCGAGGGGGTCGGCGGGGCGGAGTGACCCCGGCGCCGGCGGAGGCACCCGTTGCGGGGCCTTCGCCGGCGGCCGGTCCACGCGGGGCGGCAGGCCCGTCCCGCCGGCCGCCCGCGCGGTCTGGGGGATCCCCGGTGCGCGGCCCCATGCCCTCGGCGGGCGGGTGTGTCCGGCTCTGCTGGTTGACGGCGATGCCGGTACGGGGTGCGGCTATGCCCTCAGCGGGCGGGGGTGGGGGCGGGACGGCGGCGGAAGGTCCCCGGCGGCGCTGGGGCAGGGCGCCGCCGGGGCACGGCCCATCAGCCCGGACCGGTGTCCGAGGTCCGGGAGTGGGCGGCGAACCGGTCCCGCAGCGCGGGCAGGACCGGGTAGACGGCGAACTCCTCCAGTTCCATGACGCGGGTCCAGCTCTCGGGGAGCCGGTGGCGCCACTGCGCGGCCAGCAGCAGCCCCTGCACCCGGGCGACGTCGCTCCAGTCGTCGGGGATGGGCCGGCCGGCCCGCACGCTCTCCTGGCGCTCCCAGGCCAGGAGGGCGTCGTCGAAGGCGTCGAGGAGCTTCTGCACGCCCTCGGTGCCGATGCGGTGCACGCCCGCGCCGGGGTCGAGGGAGGCGGCGCGTTCGGCGGGGTCGATGAGGTGCAGCGCCGGGGTGACGTGCACGCTGCCGAAGCCCAGCGCCTTGCCGAGCCCGACCTTGTGCGCGTGGACGGGGTCGGCGGGGTCGCCGCCGTCGGCCGGGTTGCCGAGCAGCAGGGCGCGCAGCAGGGCGCCGACCTCGGCGTCGGTGAGGTTGGTGAACGTGATGCGGCCGTGGAAGGTGAGACCGGCGCGGAGCGGGACGACGTCGCGCACGGTGTCGGAGTCGGGGACGGTGTCGGCCCGCAGGTGGGCGTAGCGGCGGGACTCGTCGGGCAGGGGGTCGTGGCGGTGCAGGTAGACCTTGTAGCCGCCGAGGCGGACGTCGCCCTCGTGCGACCAGGTGACGAGGTCGGGCGCGCCGCCCCAGGTGCGGTCGGACATGGGCTGGAGCAGGTAGTTGGCGAAGCAGGTGCGCTGCGGCGACAGCAGTTCGACGCGCAGGGCGTGCGGGAACCAGGGGTCGGGGTCGTCGGCTACGGCCGAGCCGACCGACACCCGGCCGCGCGCGGCGGGGCCGGCGGAGTCGCGGGCGGCGAGGAGGTCGGTGTCGCCGAACAGGGCGCGCGGGATGTCGGGGGTGCGGCCGGGGTCGGCGGCGCCGGCCCCCGCGCCGAGGACGGGCGCGGGCAGGGCGCGGCTCACGGGGTCGTACTCGCCCACGGCGACGCGGTAGCCGCCGGAGCGGCCGAACGACACCACCCGGCCGTCGCGGTCCTGGTACCAGACGGGTTCGCGGGCGCCGCGGTCGAGACCGCCGGGGCGCGGCCGCCCGGCGGTGGCGGGGCCGGCGCCGGTGGGCAGCCCGGTGGTGAGGCCGACCGGGAAGTTGTGCTCCTGGAACCGGGTGATCTGGTCGGCGGACTCGACCATGCGCACGAGGTGCTCGGGGACCGGCAGCCGCACCCCGGGGGCGACGTCGGTGGGGAACAGGTAGGCGTTGCTGCGCTCGCCCGCCAGGCCGGTGAGGACCACGATGCAGTCCAGGGCGCGGACCTCGACGGCGTCGACGGAGTCGAGGGCGCGGTCGAAGTCGTTGCGGCGGCCGCGCGCCGACGAGCGGGCGCGTTCGCCGCCGGCCTTGTCGACGGACTGCTGGGCGCGGTCGCGCTTGCCGGCCCAGCGTTCGCGCAGGCGGCGGCGGACGGCGGCGTGGTGGTCGGCCGTGACGGGGACGCCCTCGGGGACGACCGCGAGCGCCCAGAACCGGGTCTCGCCGATGCTGCGCCCGCTGACCTCGGGGCACAGGGCGGTGACGCGCAGGTACTGGAACTCGCGGTGGAACTCGGCGGGCACGTAGCCGGGGCCGCCCGCGGCGGTGGGGTCGGGCAGCGGGAACGGGGGCAGCCCGGGGTGGCCGGCGAGGTCGTCGCGCAGGTCGGTGAGGCGGACCTGCAGCGGGCGTTCGACGGTGAGCGGGCGGACGTGCCAGTCGCGGGAGTCGGCGTCGTAGCAGAGGAACCCGGCCTTGACGGGGGCGCCGGGCGGGCTGGAGGGGGCGCCGCCGCGGTCGCGGTAGTCGCGGTGCAGCCGCCGCATGACGTGGCGGGCGCGGGGGTCGCTGCTGGACGCGGCGGGGGCGCGGAAGAAGAGCTGGGGGGTGTTGACCGGGCCGGTCTCGCCGCCGGTGAGGACCCGCAGCACGTTGCGGGTGAGGCCGCGCAGGGTGGCGCCGGGCAGCGCGGGGCGGCCGTCGATGGTGAGCGAGTGGTCGGGGCCGCCGCCCTTGCGCGTGGAGCCGACGAACAGCGGGGTGAGGGAGCGGACGGCGACGTCGATCCACCCGGAGTGGGTGCCGGGGATGCGGCGGTCGTGCCCGGCGAGCAGGTGGTGCTGGGTGACGCCGCCGCGCAGCACGGACTCCTGGAGGCGCTCGGCCGGCATGGGGCGTTCGGGGAGGGGGACCAGGCCGTAGGGGGCGACGGCCTGGTGGTCGCGGAGCGGGTCGGGCGGCGCGGGGCGGGCGGGTGAAGCGCCGCCGCGCTCGTCGCGGCGTCGCGATCGGCCGCCGGGGGGCAGCGGCGCGGATCGGCGCACGGCGACGGAGGCGCGGCGGCGCGGCATAGCGGCGGGACTCGGTCTCCGGTTGCCGGAGTGCGGTGTGTCGCTCACACGGCCTCCTCTACGCGTCGTCCAGCTCGTCCAGGCCGAGGGGCGCCGTGGGTTTGGGCCCCGCGTGGTATCCGGTGAGGCGGTGCTGCGCCACCCCGACCGCACCCGTGGCGCGATCCTCCGCCCAGTACTCTCGGACACTGATCCAGCTGCCGACGCTGGTGGGGGTGCGGGGGTCGGCGCCGCCGGGGGCGGGGCGCCGCTCGACGTCGAAGTCCTGCCAGCTCACGGGGTGCGCGGCGGTGGTGCCGGACAGTTCGCGGCCGATGCTGAACGGGATCGGGCCCAGAAGGGTGCGGCTGCCCCGGGCGGGGTCGCCGCCGGCCTGCGGCGCTCCCCCGCCGCGCCAGCCCACCAGGAGGAACGAGCGGTCGCGCGGGCGCAGCCACGCGGGCAGGCCGTCGGTGTCGGGGGCGTCGCGGGACAGCCAGGCGGCCTCGGCGGCCTCGCCGACGTGCACCTGCGCCGACGGGGAGAACACCACCGCGTCGAGCAGCCGCCAGGCGTCGGAGCCGTCGGCCGCCAGCGGCGGGGCGGACACGGGCGCGGTGGAGGGGTCGTCGCACGACAGCCGCCAGTACCGCTCGGGGCAGCCGCCGGTGATGCGGCCGTCGCCCAGCTCGGCGAGGAGCCACTGCGGCTCGCCCGGGGCGTAGCGGTCGAGCAGGCGGCACCGCCGCCCCTCCTCGAACAGGTCGACCAGCACCCCGCGCACCCCGGCCTCGTCGATGGCGGCGGTCTCCACCCCGACGGGCGCCGCGGCCTCCTCCCACGCGACGTCCACGCCCGTCACCCCTTCCTCACCCATCCGCACGAAGAACCCGCCCACCTTCTCTCGGACACGGTGCGGGAGTGGGGTGGGGTGGGGTGGGGTGGGGGCGGAGGGGTGTGGCCGGAGCGAGCCCCCCGAGCGCGATAGAAACAGCGCCCAGAGAAGCAACGGTTCAGCGGTCCAGCGGGTCTACAGGCCCCGCGGGCTCACGGAGCCAGCGAATCAGCAACGGATCAACGGATCAGACTCCACCAACCTGCTGGATGCGGACCATGTTCCCGGCAGGGTCGCGGAAGGCGCAGTCGCGCGTACCGTACGGCTGGTCGGTCGGCTCCTGGACGACCTCGGCGCCGCTCGACCGCACCTTCTCGAAGGTGTCGTCCAGGTCCCGGCTGGCCAGCAGAATCCAACCGTAGGTGCCCTTGGCCATCATCGCGGCGATGGTCCGGCGCTCGTCCTCGGTGACCCCGGGGTCGGCCCCGGGCGGCGCCAGCAGGATCGACGTCTCCGGCTGGTCGGCGGGCCCCACGGTGATCCACCGCATCCGCCCCTGCCCCACATCACTCCGCACCTCGAACCCGAGCCCATCCCGATAGAAGGCCAGCGAAGCCTCCGGGTCGTCATGCGGAAGCGCGGCGGTGTGGATGCTGATGCCCATACCGATCATGCTAGGCGCGCCACTCGCCACCCGCGTTGACCAGGGCTCGCCCGGACCACCGCGTGTCGGCTCGGAGCACACCGGCCACCGGAGCGAAAATCGCGGTGTGGCCACGGTCCACACGGCCGCGGACGAGATGGGGAGGCGGTGCCCGGTCCGGTCCGCGCCTCCGCGAAGAGGGGGCGCGGCGCCGAGAGGGACCGCGGTCCTCGGAGCGGCCCCACCGCACCCTCAGGGAGCGCTGTGAAACTCCAGGTACTTCCGCTGGCCGTCACCATGATGGTGGGACCGCAGATCATCTCGGCGATCATCCTGGTGACCACCGGACGGGCCGTCCGGGTGTCCTGCGCCTTCCTCGCCGGGATCGCGGTGGCCGCGACCGCCGGAGTCTCCGCCGCGCTCGCCGTCTTCACGCTCATCGGCACCGCCGTCCCCCTCGGTGACCCCGGGGACCACGGCTCGGCGGGGTGGATCGTTCAAGGCGTCCTGGTGCTGCTCCTGGTCGCGGCGGCGGTGCGGGCCTACCTGCGGCGGGCGACGTCGGAGCCCCCGGCGTGGCTTCGGACACTCCTGGACGCGGGACCCGGTAGGGCGTTCGCCACCGGGCTCCTCGTGGTCCTGCTCATGCCGTCGGACGTCGTCGTCATGCTGACGGTGGGGGCGAACCTGGCGCAGCACGGTTCCGGTCCGGGGGCCGCCACCCCTTTCGTCCTGGCGACCGTTGCGGTGGCCGCCCTGCCGCTCCTCGCCCTCCTGCTCTTCCGGAGGCGCGCGCGGAAGGCCATGCCGGTCGTCCGCGAGTGGCTGAGCTCCCATAGCTGGGTGGTCACCATCACGACGTGCGCGGTGTTCGTACTGCTGATCATCTGACCGGTTCCGGCGTGCCCGCCGTGGCGTCGCCGGATCAGCGCAGGGCGTCGTCCGGGTGGCGGGGGCTGGTGCGGACCGTTGTGCGGAGGGTGTCGAGCCACGGGCCGACGGTGGCGCGTTCGGGGCCGGCCGCGTCGTCGATGGCGGCGATGAGGTCGATCGGCGTGCAAGCCCCGCCGGGTTCGTAGCGGGTGAGGACCGCGTCGGTCACCGTGAGGCGCCCGTTGCCGATTCCCGACCCGCCGCCGATCGTGTCGAGCGGCACCGTGCGCAGCTCGCGCACGATCAGGGCCAGCAGCCCGCGCACCGCGTCGTCCGGCCGTCGGATGTCCAGGGTCACCCGGGCGCGGCCCCCCGCGTGCACGTCGTCCGCGAAGAACCGGGTGTCGACCGCGTCCCCGAACAGGGCGTCGATGGTGACCCGTGCCGTGCGCTGCGTGGTGCCGCCGATGAGTTCGGCCGCCTCCCGCAACCGGATGCGCGACGACGACGGCCCGGCCCCGGGCCGCGACTCGCCGCCCCACCAGCGGACGTGCATGCGGCGCCCCGGGCTGTCCTCGGGCCACTCCCCCAGGGCGCGGTCGGCCTCCCCGGAGATGTCGCGGATCAGGCGCCGGCTCAGCCGCTTGAACAACGCGAACAGGGCGGTGTCACCGAGGGTCGGGCGCCACTGGACCGACCCGTCTCCGGCGACGCGGGGCCGCCGCAGGTGGGTGCGGTCGACCTCGCCCAGCGACTCGGGCGCCGGGGTGTCGCCGACCATGAGCAGCCCCGGCCGGTGGGTCGGGCGCCCGGCGGCGGGCGCCTCCGGCCCGCACGGCGCGTCCGGGCCGTCCGGGTGGCCGGGTTCGTCCAGGAAGGTGTGGGTGGGCCGTTCCGCGAGTTCGAGGGTGAGCGTGAGTTCGTCGCGGCTGCGCCGGTCGGCGCCGTGGTCGGCCACGGTGTCGTGGAAGCCCTCCCCCGCCGACGCCGCCAGCGCGGGGTCGGCGGCCAACCGGGCGGCGAGGAGGTCGCGCAGGCTGCGCGGCGCGGGCCGGTCGGCGGCCGCGCGGGCGACGGCGCGGCGGGCGCGGTCCCAGCGGTCCGCCCAGGTGGCGGCGTGCCAGTCGGCCCAGCCGTCCGGGGTGCGCAGGTCGTGGCGGCGGGCGTGCCAGGCGTCGGTGCGCACGGCACCGTATCCGCGCGCGGTGCGCGCACCCAGGGAGATGCCGGGGCCGTCGCCAGTGAGCCCTTCGGCGGCGAGCGCGGTGAGGGCGAGCAGCCGGCCTTCGTCGCCCCGGTCGGTGACGTGCAGGCGCAGGGTCACGGTGAAGCGGGTTCCGGCGGGCAGGATCTCCATCTGCCATTGGGCGCCGGGGACGGCGGCCCCGCTGCCGGGGTCGACCCGGTTGCCCGCGCGGACCGCGACCCCGGCCTCGTCGGGCAGGTCCGCGAACGCGTCGTCGATGTCGAGGGCGCTGCGGGTGACCCGCGCGGGGGCGGGGTCATCACCGCGCGGCGGCGCGGGTTCGCCGAAGAGGGCGGCGGCCGTGGCGGCGCCGCCGGGCCCGAGGCGGGCCGCCAGGTGGTGGCGGAGGAGCCCGGCCTGGGTGGTGGCGCGGAGCCGGGGGCGGCCGGTGGCGGGGTCGCGGTCGACCGGGTCGACGTCGGGGGCGGTGGGGCGGGGGGCGTCGTGGGCGGCCCCGATGTGGGTGTCACCGAGGAGGCACAGCCGGGCGGTGAACTCCCAGACGACCTCGGGGCCCGGCGCGGCCACCGCCGCGAACTCCGCCAGTTCCGCCTCCCACACCGCACCGTTCACACCCGCACCTCCCAGATCCGCCTCCGCCGTCCGTGTCCGCCCGCGCACCCCCCGGGCTGCCGTCCGGGGCCGCAGGGCGGTTCGGCCCGCGCGGGACGGGCGCGGAGCGCCGGACGCGCGGCCGATGATACGTTCCGCGCGCCGGTGGTGCCGGGCGCCGGGGCCGACCGTCGGGATCGGGCGGACTCCATCAACGCCCAGGACCGGCCGGCACGCGGCCGATGGGGAGCGCCGCCGCTTCCGGGGGCGCCGGGATCGGGTGCCCTGGCGGGCTCCGGTCTGCGGCGGGGCGCAGCGGGCACATCCGGGCGGACCCGCTGCGCCGCCACAGCCGCAGCGGGTCCGCTCCCGGACGCCCGCGCGGGGAGTTCCCGCGCGAGTATCTCGGCGTTCGGCACCGGTGGGCGATCCGTGCGGTCCGCGCTCACCGGCCCACCTCACCGGGGGGACCGTCGCCCTGGTTCTGCCCCGTGGCGCGGCGATTCCACCCGTGGAAGGCCACGCATCGCGGGGAATCCGGCCGTCGTCGGGGCGGCGGCACCAGAGCAAACGGAGAAACCGTACACGCTCCCGGCGTGCCCTCGATACACGGAGTGGTCGGAGCGGTACCGAGACGGGTCCGCACGCCGCCGCATCGAGTCGCCTGACGCGTTCCGGGCTCGCGGCCGCTTCCCCGGTGGGCACCGCCCCGAAGGCTCCAGGCCTTCGCGCGGCGGCCCCCCGAACAGCACCCGCCACGCCGCTCGGCCCGAACCGCCGACCGGCCCGCGCCCGCGCCGGTCAGCGTGCGAGCGCCGCCTTGTTCCCCCGCTGTGTCAGTCCGCCGGGCAGGCACAGTGCTCGCGAGCCCCTTCGCTGATCCGGACGCATCCGGACACCACACCTCAGGCGGCGTGCCGAGCGCCCACCCCGGGGTCACCGGGCGGCCTCGCGGTGCGGGGTGTCGGCCGCCGCGCCGGTCGCGGCCGACAGCCACGCGGTGACGAGGTGCAGGGCGAGCCGGGCGACGACGTCGGGGCGCACCCGCCACGCCGCCGTGGCGGCCGTGGGGCCGCCGCCCGCCGTCCAGGACAGGTCGACCGGGGTGAGGGCGGCGGCGAGGTCGGCGTCGTCGGGGCCGGCCAGCTCCCACCAGGCGGCGGGGTCGCGGGCGGCGTCGGTCAGCCAGCGCACCAGCGACACCTCACCGTCGCCATGGGGCACGGACGCCCCCTCGGCGGCCTGCCGCGCCGCACCGCCGAACGCGGTGTGCGGCGCGGCGGCGGGGTCGCCGTTGACGACGGCGGCCAGGCGGGCGAGCACCGTGCGCGGGGGCAGGCCGGGGGCGACGGCGACCTCGCGCAGCCGCCCCAGCAGAGCGGGCGACGGCAGGCGCAGGGACCGGCGCGCCAGCGCCCGTGCGTGCGCCCGAACGGGTTCGGCGGCCGCGCGGGCGAGGAGGGTGTCCTGGAGCCGGGCGACCGGCGAGGCGGCGGGGTCGGCGGCGGCCTCGGCGGCCACCCACGCGGGGTCGACCCAGGCGGGCGACCCGTCGGCGAGGGAGACGGGCCGGACCCGCTGGGCGGGCACCGCCGGACGGCCGGGCGCCGGGAACAGCCGCCCGGGGTCGGGGCGGTCGCCCGAGCAGGCGATGGGGGCGCGTTCGTCCGGCACGGCCGCGCCGGGCTCGGCCACGGGGACCAGGGCCGCCGCGCCGTGGCCGTCGGCGGCGCGCTGTCCCAGGGGGCGGGCCTCCACGGCGCGCAGCTCGGTCAGGTCGATGTCGCGCCGGGCGCGGAACCGCACCACGGACCCGGGAGCGGCCGCCCACCGCTCGGCCATGGGCCCCCGGTACATGCGGTGGTAGGCGCCGACGACCTCCTGGTGGACGTGGGCCCCGGTGATCTCGGCGGCGTCCGGTCCGAGGACGTCGGCGAGCAGCGCCGAGGCCGCGCCGGGCAGGGCGGCCGGGGCGGGGCGGCCCCGGTGGTCGACGAGCAGGGCGGGGGCGAGGACGAGCAGGTCGCGCTCCTCGCCTGCGCGCCAAGGGCGCCGCCCGGCGTCGACCCGGTCGGGGGTCAGGGGGTCCGCGGCGCCGAGGGCGGCCGTGACGCGGATGCCGCCGCCGTGGGCGCGGCTTCCGCCGGAGCCGAGGGACAGCAGGCCGTCGGCGGCGGCGAGGACCGTGAGGACGTCGGCGGCGAGGGCGCGGAGGCGGTCGGGGTCGGAGGCGCGGAGCTGCCAGCGGGCCTCGAAGACCTGCCCCGGTTCGAGGCTGGTGGTGAAGAAGGGCATGGCGTTGCGCCCGGCGTCGCCGCGCGCCACACCGAGGTACTGCTCGGTGCGGGTGAGCGGCACCGCGCGCGCCGAGAGGTCGGGGGTGACCAGGCCGCCGAGGATGCGGTAGGCGACCCCGGGCGTGCCGGGCGCGGCGACGAGGTCGGCGAGGCGGGTGGCGGTGCCGCCGGGCGGCACGTGGGTGTGCCAGGCGCGGGGCGCGGGCACGGTCATGGCCGCGCCGTCGGGGTCCTCCAGGCGCGGGAAGGCGGGGGCGAAGCGGAGGGTGTCGCCCCGGGCGATCCAGGAGTCGACCAGGTCGTCGCGCCGGGCGTGCCGCAGCGCGGCGGCGAGCATGCCGCGCTGGGCCCGGCCGGTGACGACCGGGTCGGTGGTGATGCGCAGCGGGTCGTAGCCGGAGCGCACGACGAGCGACTCGGTGAGCACGTAGCGCAGGGCGAGGTAGGCGTGGGCGGCTCTTCCGGGGCCTCCGGTCCGGTCGTCGGGTCGGGGAGCCGAGTTGGTCACACCGTCTCTTCTCGGACACCGCCGTGAACTGCGCGCACACCCGCCCAGGCGAGGGTGGCGGCGTGGGCGCGGCGCGCGTCGGTGTCGGCGGCGGGGGCGAGACGGACGTCGACGCGGCCCCGCCCCCGGCTGGCCTTGAGGCCGGCCTGGGTGAAGGCGAGCGCGGCGCGGGCCAGGCAGCGGAGTTCGCCGGGCTCGGGGGCGCGGGTCCAGCGCAGGGCGGCGGCCAGGCGCAGGCCGGGGTCGAGGACGCGGACCGTGCGCAGGCGGCCCTCGGCGGTGCCGCCGGCGATCTCGACGCCGCTCTCCAGGGAGGTGTAGGCGTCGGTGACGGCGCGGAGGAGGTCGGGGCCGTGGTCGGTGGCGGGGTCGGCGGCGCGCTGCTCCAGGGCCCAGGCGACGGCGGCGCGGACGGGTTCGGGCGGCAGGGCGTGGCCGATGCGCAGGATGCGGTCGGGGCCGTGGGCGCGGGCGGCGCCGAAGAGGGCGCGCGCGGCGGGCAGCAGGGCGGGCTCGGCGCGGACGGCGGTCACGGCGGCGTCCCGCAGCCGCGCGGCGACCCGGTGCCGGGGCAGGTAGGGCAGGCCGTGGGCGTCGGTGACGACATCGGCGTCGGCGGCGGTCCCGGCGGCACTGGCCCCGGCGAACAGCGCGGGAGCGGCGAGATCGATGACGAGGAACGCGGGAGCGGCGTCGGGCCGGGCGCCGGAATGGGCGTCGGAATCGCCGAAGGGCTGCTCCGCCGTCGCCACGTCGCCGCCGACAACCACGCCGCCCATGGCCTCGCCCGCTGCGCTCTTCCCCTGAGAGCCGCCTCCAGCGGACTCAACGCCCTCGCGACCGCCCCCGGCCGTCACACGGTCACCGTTCGCGGACGGCGGCGTGGTCATGGATTCGGCCTCCTCACGGCACGGAACACCGACGGGCCGATACACCCCGAACGCGCCACACCCGCCGATACCCCTCCCTCTCGGACGGACCACCTACCAAGCGGCGATCCGGGGAAGCTCAGTCTCCAACGGCTCCATCCCTCAGGGCACGTTAGGGGGCCATCCCCGTGTGCTCGGGGAGCACCTACCGGAGGCGGTGGCGGCGCCGGTGGGGTCGGGGCCATCCCGCGTGCGCGGGGAGCGCATAGTCCACGACGAGGAGCCAGCCACCGTGGAGTGACCATCCCCGCGTGTGCGGGGAGCAATTGGATGCGCGAATCTCACGGGAGTCGAAGGGGGACCATCCCTGCGCATGCGGGGAGCGTCGGAGGTGCACTGACGCCGGGCCATGTCGGCCGAGGCCATCCCTGCGTGCAGGGGGAGCAGGTCATGCGACTGGTCCGCCAGTACCAGGAATCGGGGCCATCCCTGCGTGCGCGGGGAGCAGCTCCTCGCCGTACCGCCTGCGGAGGGTGAGGAGGGACCATCCCTGCGTGCGCGGGGAGCAGGCCGCCCTCGGCGGGGCCCTGCTGGCCTATTCGGGGCCATCCCTGCGTGCGCGGGGAGCAGCTCGATCGCTTCGCGCAGATCAGCGGCAACCTGGGGCCATCCCTGCGTGCGCGGGGAGCAGGCGGCGCGGCGCCGGGCGCTCCGGCCACTGCGGGGGCCATCCCTGCGTGCGCGGGGAGCAGCCGTTCCGCCCGGTCGAGGTTCCGCACCCTGCGGGGGCCATCCCTGCGTGCGCGGGGAGCAGGCGACCTCTCCGGAACCGGTGCCGCCGCGCATGGGGCCATCCCTGCGTGCGCGGGGAGCAGCTGGATTCGTACAAGAAGGGTGACCGCATCCTGGGGCCATCCCTGCGTGCGCGGGGAGCAGGTCGGTGGTGACGTTGCCGACGACATAGACGAGGGGCCATCCCTGCGTGCGCGGGGAGCAGCATAAGGAGCGCCAGGGTCGGGCGGAAGTCGAGTGGGCCATCCCTGCGTGCGCGGGGAGCAGGTACCGATGACTGCCACACCAATTGAGGTGGAGGGGCCATCCCTGCGTGCGCGGGGAGCAGTCTTGTTGAGCTGGGGGCATACCGCGTGGTCGGGCCATTTTCGACCACTTGTGGTAGGGGCTTTCTGGGGACACGGTAGCGCGGCCCGTGTGGGGGCGGGGCTTCTTGGTTACTCGGGTGGGGGTGGCGGGGGGTCGGGGAGGGTGGGGTCGAGGTGGAGGTCGAGGAGGGGGAGGGCGTCGAGGAGGGCGGCCGGGGTGAGGGGCTCGGGAAGGTGGACGGGGACGCCCAGGTCGCGGCGGCGGGCGAGTTCGGGGCCCGGGTCGTGGCCGTCGTGCAGGAGCGGGCCGAGCCGGGACAGCAGCCACGACCGCTGCCCCGCCATGGCCGGGGCGCGCAGCCCGCGCGGCGCCCCCGGATCGAGGTAGTCGCGCAGGAACGCGTGCAGTTCGGCGCCGGTCATGGGCAGCGTGGTGCGGGCCGCCCCCGCGTCGCCGCGCGGTTCGCGCGCCTCCTCCAACCGGGCCAGCACCCGGGCCGGGTCGTCGAAGACGTGCGACCACGCCACCACGTGGTCGTCCAGCCGCTCGGCCGCCTCCTTGCGGTGCTCCTTGGCGCGGTCGCACAGCGCCGCGCAGATGTCGTACCCCACCGCCAGCGGGGCCCCCACCGGCTGCACGGCGATGCCGACCCCCGCCGACGGCACCCCCGTGACCACGCCGGTGGCGCCGACCCGGCGCCCCCACGGCTCCTCACCCGCCCGGGACGCCATGGCCGACCGGGGGTCGCCCGGGGCGATGGCGGCCGGGTCGGTGTCGAGCCAGGACAGCGCGAACCGGGTGACGCTCCACGCCAGGCGGGCGTCGCAGATGATCGTGAGGTCGTCGCCCGCGACCACGACCGGCCGCACCGGCACGTACACCGTGCCGCGCTCGGTACGCGGCCGCAACCGCCCGGCCCCGCCCGGCCCCGCGATGACCGGCTCGCCGCCGGGGCCGTCGGCGGTGATGGCGCACGCCACCGACCGGATGACGGCGCGCGCCAGCCCCTCGGTGAGCCGGGCGATGTCGGCCGAGACCCGCCGCATGGCGGCGACGACGTCGTCCCCCCGGTCGGAGCAGGCCTGGTGGTAGCGCTTGAGCAGGTCGCCCAGCCCGTTGAAGTCGAGGTGGATGACGGCCAGCCGGCTGATGTCGCCGATCTCGCGGCCCAGGTGGTCGACGTCGGTGGGCAGCTCCAGGTGGTCGAAGCCGAACGGCGGGTCGACACCGCGCAGCCACGCCCTGCTGTTGGCGTGGTGCCAGCGCCGGGCGCGCACCCGGGCGGCGACGACGTCGCGGGCCACGCGTTCGCGCACCGGGCCGCGGTCGCGGGTGTGGTCGAGCAGTTCGGCCGGCCGCCCGGTGACGTCGCACACCGCCGTGACCCCGAGCCCCAGCACCGGCAGGTGGGCGGCGGTGAGCCGGGAGCGGGCCTCCTGGAGGGCGACGGGCAGCAGCCGCAGCGCCTCGGCCTGGGTGGCGGGCGCGCCGGGCCCGCCGTAGGGGACGTGGGCGACGACGGGGGTGAGCCGGTCGGAGAGGTCGCGCAGCCGCCGGGTGTAGCGGCCGGTGAACGCGCGGGCGCGCGCCGCGGCGTCGGCCGGGTCGGGCGCGGTGAAGGCGACGTAGAGGGCGCCCCCCGCGTCGCGCAGCACCCGGTGGCCGCCCGGGGCGGTGGTGTGGAGCAGGTCGCGCAGGTGCGGCCGCGCGGTGTCGGTGAGGTCGGCGACGAGGGTGGCGCGGCCGATGGCGTCGAGCAGCCGCCGCCCCTCGAACACGAAGCGCTGGATGCCGGCGAGGTCGACGCCGACGAGCACCCCCCGGTCGGCGGGCGGCGCGGCGGGGGGTCCCGGGGTCATCGCGCCCCCGTCCGGGCGGCCCCTCCCCCGCTGCCGGGGGTGGCGCCCCAACGGGGTGCGGGCGCGGCGGCGATCGAGGTCATGGGGCGGGTCTCCCGGGGTCAGAGCCGGAGCGCGGTGACGTGTGCGGCGAGGTCGCGGCGGAACGCGGGGGTTCCCGGTTCGGCGGATACCACTCTCGGACGCCGGGTGTCCTCGTGCCCGGTGATCTCCTCGGCGGGCGCCCCGGTGCCGGGGTGCCCGCGCGTTCCGTCGCGCCACCAGGCGTACCAGTCGATGAGGTCGAGCGCGCGGGCGGGGTCGCCGTCGCCGGGGCGGTGCAGGGCGAGGGTGAGCCCGGCCATGCCGCAGCGGACGTTGAGCAGGGTGGCGGCGGCGAACACGTCGTGCGCCCACCCGCCGGCGCCCACGTCCTGCTCGCGGTGGACTCCGTCGGTGGTGAAGTGGCGCAGCCGGCGCCGCCGGGGCGCGCTGAGGCCGAGGGCGCGGTCGGCGACGGTGAGGATGACGGTGGGCCGCTGCGGCGCGGAGTACTGCGGCAGCGGGGGCGCGTCGGCGGTGACGGTGCGGTCGACCCAGGCGGCGACGTCGTGCCCGCCGGTCAGCTCGGCGACCTGGGCGGTCGCGGCGTCGAGGAGGCCGGCGTCGACCTGGCGCGCGGCGACGGGGGCGAGCGCGTCGGCGACCGGGCCGGTGAGCAGCCGGTAGCCGCGCAGCACGATGGGCCAGTCGACGGCGGCCGGCCCGTGGCTGCCGACGACCCCGTGCGTGTGGCAGGAGACCCGCCGGGTGAGGGGCGACACGAAGGTGACGCAGCCGCCGCGTTCGTGCGCGGCGAGGGCCAGGCCGACGCTCATGGCCTTGGTGCCGGTGGTGGTGTCGGCGATGACGGGGGTGCCGCCGCCGTACTGGTCGATCTTGGCGCGGGCGCGGGCGGCGACCTCGGCGGCGTCGGCGCCGTCGACGGCGGCGTCGGCGAACTTGACCCGGTCGGGCAGGCCGTCGCGGCGCAGCCGGGACGCGAGGCGGCGGCGGGGGGTGGCGCGGTAGGCGTCGGGGTCCTCGGCGGCGAAGAGGGCGCGGCGCACGGCGAGGTCGAGGGCGCCGATCTCCTTCTCGCTCTGCCGGGTGAAGAGCATCACGGTGCGGGCGGGCCGGCAGGCGCGGGCGGCGGCCAGGACGGACAGCCGGCTGCCGCCGAGGCCGAGCAGGAGCAGCGGCGCCGCGTCGGGCCCGGGGTGGCCGCCGGGTGCGGGGCCGCCGCCGGGCCCCGGGGCGGGGACGGGGGGCGGGGGCGGGCCGGCGGGTGCCCCGCGCCGGGCGGAGGCGGCGGGGAAGAACCCCTGCACGAGGTGCTCGGCGGTGGGGAAGTCGCGGTCGAGCTCGGTGAGGGCGCGGACGTGCAGGGGCGCCCCGCTGAGTTCGGGGTCGTAGGCGGCGAGCTGCTCGATGGAGCACTCCCCCTTGTCGCCGTCGTGCACGAACAGCACGCGGGCGGCGCCGCCGAAGGCGCGCTGCGCCTTGGTGAGGGTCCACCCGGCGGCGTCGGGGATGTGGCTGGGGTCGGTCTTGACCTCGACGCACAGGACGCGGTGCCGGTAGCGGACGATCAGGTCGAAGTCGCCGATGGACTCCCGGGGTGAGCGGGGGTCGGGCATGATCCGGTTGCCGGCGACCTCGGTCCCGGGGACGCCGCGCAGGCGGCGGCGGAACAGGTCCAGGACGCGGGCCTCGGCGAGGTCGCCCGGCCCCAGGTCGACCGGGCGGCCGCGCAGCCACGCCCGCTGGTCGGCGAGGCGGTCGCCGGGGCGCAGGGTGATGCCGTGCAGGCGGGCCAGGGCGTCGATGGTGAGGGCTCCGCTGTCGATGCCCCCGGGGTGGTGGGAGCCGTCGGTGCGGCGGAGGGTCTCGGAGGTCGCGTCGAGGTAGCTGCGCCAGTCGTGCCGGTCGGGGAAGCGGCGCAGGTGGCGCAGGACGGCGTGCACGCTCATGACCTTGGTGCCGCCGGTGTAGCAGAGCCGCCAGGGGTCGGCGAGGGCCGGCACCAGCGCGTCGAAGCCGCGGCCGACCGCGGCGAAGTCGTAGGCATCGCGGCCGATGTCGAACAGCAGGGTCTCGCGGATGCGCGGGCACAGGTCGCGGGCGGTGGCGGCGATGTCGGCGGCGCGCCGGGCGGTGTCGCCGGTGTGCACGACGACGAGGCGGCGCGGCGCGAAGGTCAGCGCCGACAGCAGCGCCGGGGTGGGGCTGGTGCCGGCGAGGGCGACGAGGGTCGCGGGGGCGTCCGGTGCCCCGGGGTCGGGGGCGCGGGCCGGGTCCATGGGTCGATCTCGCACCTTCCTTGTCTAACGGGTATCCGGCCGTGCAGGTAGGGATTCCCGCAAATCGCGTGAACCGCCTCTTTTCACCCCCGTGTCCGAGAGAAGTCAACTAGCTAGGTGATCATCTTCTCGAACCATGACAAAACACGCATAACACTGCACGGACGGACGAACGACCTCACCGGTGATCGTCGCCGGGGTCCCCACCCCCGCTGACCGCCGCCGAGAGGAGCCACGTTGACCACAGCCACCCCGCCGGGCGCCCCCGGGCCCCCGGCACGACCCCCGAACCCGCGCCGCTCCCCCGCTGCGCGCCCCCCATCCGACGATGACCCCGCCCCGCGGACCCGGCAGACGGGATAGCCGCGACCACCGCACGACTCGCGCGTCGATCAGGGAACACCCCCACCCGGCAGACGGGATAGAGCGACCACGCCGAGCGCGGCCCTGGGACATCGTCGTCACCACCTCCCGGTCGACGGGATAACAACGCCAGTTGTTGACGGCCGCTCCGTCCAGGGTCGGTCCTCCCGGCAGACGGAATTCCTCAACACCTGGCTCTCCAGCGCACGGGTCCGCCCAGCCCGCCCCCGGCAGACGGAATGGCACCCGCCGGGTATCCGGCCTTGGGTTGCGGCGGCCGCGGGCGCCTCCGGTCCGGGGGCATGGCCGCCCCCGGACCGGAGGCGCCCGTTCCGCATGCCCGCACCCCCTCAGGTGCCGTTGCGGCGGCCCAGGGCCTTGCAGCCCAGGATGGTGCCGTCCGACGAGCGCACCAGGTCGGTCGGGACGAGCAGGTCGCGGCGCTCCGGATGCGCCAGCGCGACCGTCGCCGACACGATGTACCAGATGCCCCGGGCGGGGTCGGGCAGCAGCGCCCGGCCGTAGTCCTCGGACACCACGGGGATGCCCTCGATACGGCCGATCTCGCAGCGGTCGACGGCGACCCGCACGGGTTTGGTCGCGGCCGGGCAACGGACGAGGATCCGGTCGTTGGCGTCGAAGATGGTCACTTCGTGCGGTGTCAGGTTGACCAGCGGAACTCGCATACTTCCCTCTCACATCCCGAGCCGACCGGGCGGGCCGCCGAACCCGGCATGCAGCGCGGCGTCACCCGCGGCGTCCGGAGTCAGTCGAACAGCAGCCCGTCGAATTCCTGTTCCTGATGTTCCGCGTACACCGGACGCGGAGGCCGGGGCCGCCGGCGGTCCCGGGTGGGCGGTCGACGCCGACCGGCGGCCACGTCGTGGGAGGTGTGGAGGGTGTCCACCCGCAGCGCGCCGAAGCCCTGCGCGGTGTACTTGCCCACACCGGTGAGTTCGACCAGTTCCAGCAGGGCCCCGAAGTCGGCCATGTGCCGCACGTCGGACCCGTGCGGCAGGCTCAGCCGCAGCCCGCCCTCCCAGCCGGGCACCGTGCGCCCGGCCGGGCCGGGGTGCTCGGCCGCGCGGATGGGCGCCGCGGAGTCGGACCCGCGCCGCAGCCGGGTGGTGACCTCGTCGATGCGGCGCAGCCAGGGCTCGGCGACCTCGCGCGGCGCGAACCGCGCCACCGCGCCCACCGCCCCGCTGCCGCCCAGCCCGCCGGTCGGCGAGCGGTGCACCGCCCCGAACAGCAGGCGGGGGCCGGGCCACGCCTGGAAGCCGTCCTCGCCGTCGGCGCCGCGGACCAGCGACACCACCGGGCTGACCGTGTGCAGTTCGGCGCTCATCGGGGTACGCACCGGCATCCCCAGGATGTCGGCGTAACCGCGGGCGTGCACCGAGGTGACCGACAGCGGCTCGAACAGGTGGTCGCCCACCCGCTGCACGCGGCCGACCAGGTCGGCGGGGTCGGTGAGGGGCGGGACCGCATCGTCCAGCCAGGTCAGCGACCACACCCACAGCCGGTCGGCGATGGGCTGCGGCCACCCGTTCATGGCCCACTTCTTGGCCGCGCCGTGCTCGGCGTCCGGCTGCGGCCACCACGAGTTGAGCAGCCCGTGGCAGTCGACAGCGCGCACGGGCCGGGCGGCGTCGGCGTGATCACGCAGCACCAGCGTCCAGCGTCGTGGCATCGTCACTCTCCCTCGTCGAGCGTCTCGACCTCGCGGGTGGACCCGGCGGATTCCGGTCCGGAGCACCCATAGCTCTCGGACAGGATCGGACGGCGCGGGCGCCGCCGTCCGAGAAGGGTCAGCACGCAACTCCCGATACGACAACGGGGCGCCGGACCACCGACCGCCCCGCGCAGGACGGAGCGCCCACGCCCATGAGTCCCGGTGACGACCACCCGGAGCCGCCGCCCGGCGACGTCTCCCCGCCGGCGCAGCGGGCCTGGTTGGACGCCTACGTCGACCACCGGCTCGCCGAGCTCGACCGGGAACTGGCCGACGACGGCGGACCGCCGCCCGACGACCCGCCGCCGGAGCCGCCGCCGGCCCCGCGCATCCCGGCCCACGACCTCGCCCGGCACCTGGCCGAACTGGCCGCACGGTACCGGCGCCGTTCGGCGTAGCCGACGCGCCTTGACGCGCCCTCGACCCGCGCTTTACCTTTGAAGGTGACCGCGCGCGTCACCATGGCGGCATCCCGGTGCCAGCCGGCGTGGGTGTGTCACGAGCACCGCCGTCCTTCTTCTATGCACTTTCCCGGAGGAGCTGGGGAAGAGCCTCAGCCCCGTGCCCCGGGGAGAAGAAGGATCTTGAGCACGCGTTGCCTGTTCTCGGACCTTTTCGGTTCGACCGCGTTCCTGCACGCGCTCACCCGCGCCTTCGGGTGCGGCCGCTGCGAGACCGGCGCGCACCGCCACGCGCCGCAGACCATGCAGTCGTGCGAGCGCCACGCCGCGCAGTTCGACTCCGCCGTCACCCTGCTCAGCGAGCACTGCACCTGCCCCGAGCACGCCGGCTCCCCCGGCACCAAGATCGCCGGCCGCATGGCCGACGCCGCCGCGGCGCTGGCCGCCGACTCCGCCGCCTCCGCCGAGGTCCGCCGCCTGGCGTTCGCGCTGCGCGACACCGAGACCGACCGCGCGTTCGCCCGGCTGCGCCTGGTCTACCCGCAGTGGTCCGGCCGCACCCTGCGCTGCGCGTTCTCCGAGCGGCCGCGCCGCTGGGCGCGCCAGCAGTCGGTGGCGGCCGCGATCGCGCCGACCGTGCTGGAGCAGGAGGCGCTCGCCGCGCTGGTCCTGGCCGCCGGGTTCGGCCACCCCGCCGTCGACCTGCCCGACGAGCAGCCCGACGACTCCGCCGACGCCGTCGTCGCCGGCCACGTCCCCGACCACGGGTTCACCCAGGAGTCGGGCGCGGTGCCGGTGGCCGACCGCACGGGCCGGGCCGTGGTGTCGCTGCGCGAGCGCCCGCTGGTGTCGGTGCCCACCGGCGACTACCTGCTGCGCAAGCTGGCCGACCTCGCCGCCGGGGTCGACCCGGCGCGGGCCCGCACCGCCGACGAGCGCCGCCGGGTCGGCCTGGCGGGCGAACTCCAGGGGGTGGGCCCCGAGGACCTCGCCCGGCTGCTCACCGGCGTGCTGCGCCGCCTGGCCGAGCGCATGCCCGAGCACTTCGAGCTGCTGGAGCGCGCCCGGGGCCGCGCCCGCAGCGCCCCCTACCGCCCCGTGGCCGACCCCGGGCGCGCCGCCGCCCCGCCCGCCTCGCCCGAGACCGCCCGCCCCGCGCCGGTGCCCGAGTCCGACCTCGCCTGGCTGCGGTGGACGGCCTGGACCCTGGTCACCCAGGCCCGCCGCAACCCCGTGTACTACGCCGCCAACCCGGTGGCGGCCCTCGACCGGTTCCTCGACGCGCACCTCAAGGCCCGCTCGTGGGCGGTCCCGGCCGCCTGGGCCGCGGCGCTGGACGACGACGACGCCCGCGCCGACCTGCTCGACACGCTGGTCGACGTGGTGGCCGACGCCGAGTGAGCCCGCCCCGCGGGGCGGGCCCGGCGCAGGCGGGGCGGGCTAGCTGGCGCCGATGCCGGTCAGCGAGCGCACGCGGAGTTCGCGGTACCGGACGGGGTCGCGTTCGCGCGACAGCAGGGTGCCCAGCACCGCGCAGGCGAACCCGAACGGGATGGCCACCAGGCCCGGGTTCTCCAGCGGGAACACCTGGATGTCGATCCAGGGCGGCAGCAGTGACAGGTTCTCGCCGGTCACCGGGTCGCTCTTGCCCGACATCACCGGCGACAGCAGGACCAGCAGCAGCGACGCCCCCAGCCCGCCGTACACGCCCCACTCGACGCCGGCGGTGTTGAACCGGCGCCAGAACAGCGTCAGCACGATCACCGGGAGGTTGGCGGCCGCCGCGATGGCGAACGCCAGCCCCACGAGGAAGGCGACGTTGAGGTTCTGCGCGCGCACCGCCAGCACGATGGCGGCGCCGCCCACGACGAGCGCCGAGAACCGGGCGACCCCCACCTCCTGGGACTCCTTGGCCCGGCCCCACATGAGGATGTGGCCGAAGAAGTCGTGCGCGATCGAGGTCGAGGAGGCGAGGGTGAGGCTGGCGATCACGGCCAGGATGGTGGCCAACGCCACCGCCGAGATCAGCGCCAGCAGCACCGCCCCGCCCACCGGGCCACCCAGCCGGGTGCCGATCTCCTGGGCGAGCTGCGGCACCGCGGTGTTGCCCGCGGGGTCCTGGGCGGCGATGCGGCCGGGGCCCACCAGGGCCGCCGCGCCGAACCCCAGCGCCAGCGTCATCAGGTAGAAGGCGCCCACGTAGAGGATGGTGCGCTGCGCCGAGGAGCGGGCGGCGCGGCCGTCGGGCACGGTGTAGAAGCGGGTGAGCACGTGCGGGAGTGCCGCCGTGCCCAGCACCAGCGCCAGTCCCAGGCTGAACAGGTCGAGCTTGTTGACCAGGGTCTGCGCGGGGTCGCCCGGCACCTCGACGCCGAACCGCAGCCCGGGTTCGAGGAACGCGCGCCCCTCGCCGCTGGCGTCGGCGGCGGCCCGCAGCAGCGCCCCGGCGTCGAACCCGAACAGCGCCAGCACGGCGACCGACAGCAGCGCCGTGCCCCCGAGCAGCAGGAACGCCTTGATGATCTGCAGCCAGGTGGCGGCCTTCATGCCGCCGTACATCACGTAGCAGATCATCAGCACGCCGACGAGGACGATGGCGCCGGTGCGCGCCTGGCCGGGGGCCAGGCCGAACGGCGCGCCGCCGTCGCCCACGCCCAGCAGCAGGGTGACCAGGGCGCCCGCGCCCACCATCTGCGCCAGCAGGTAGAACACCGACACGGTGACGGTGGCCGTGGTGCACGCGAGGCGGACGCGCATGCGGCGCATGCGGAACCCGGGGACGTCGGCCATGGTGAAGCGGCCGGTGTTGCGCAGCAGTTGGGCGAGCGGCAGGACGAGCAGCCAGGCGACGAGGAACCCGATGGAGTAGAGGAACCCGTCGTAGCCCTGGAGGGCGATCATGCCCGCGATGCCGAGGAAGGACGCGGCGGACAGGTAGTCGCCGGTGAGCGCCATGCCGTTCTGCGCCCCGCTGAAGGAACGCCCGCCGGCGTAGAAGTCGACGGCCCCCCGGGTGGAGCGGTGGGCGCGCACGGTGACGACGAGGGTGGCGGCGATGAGCAGCGCGCACAGGCCGAGCGTCCACAGGTGCACGCTGCCCGACCCGGCGGCGGCCGCTGCGGCGCTCACCGCCGACCACCGTCGGTGGCGACGGGGGTGTCGGGGGCGCCGGCCGCGGCGCGGATGTCGGCCGCGAGCGGGTCGACGCGGCGGGCGGCGTAAGCGGTGAACGCCCACGCGAGAACGAATGTCGACGCGAACTGCCCGATTCCAAACAGAAGGGCGACATTCACCGATCCGACCACCTGGCGCGCCATGAACGCGCGCTCGTAGGCGGAGAGGAAGAGATAGGCGAAATACCAGCCGAGAACGGCGGTGGTGAGGAGGACGGTCTGGACGAGGAATCGGCGGCGCAGCCGTGCGAACCGCGGATCGGCGGCGGCGCGTTCGGCCGGCGTGGCCGGCGTGGCCGGTCCCGCGATGCGGACGCGCCGGTCATGGACGGTGTACGGCCCCGCCGCGCCGGGTGCGGCCGGCACCGGCGCGGCCACGCCTTCGAGATGGTCGACCACGGTTCTCCCCCAAAAGAACGCTCGACGGAGGCGCGCGTTCGGGCGCGCGTCCGGAAAAGACTCCCCCCGCCGCGGAATCCGCGCCGTGAATCCGGCGGCGGGCGGCGAACGGCCCCGAGGGCGGCGGGAAGGAAACTCCGCCGTCACCGTCCGAGGGCCGTGGGGAAACACCATATCCGCGCTGGTGGCCGCGTGTTCGCGGAATGCGGATATCGGCCGCCCTTTTCCGGTGCGGGCGGGGCGGCGGCCGCACGCCGGGCGGCGCGGATCGGGTGGAACCGGGCGGGCGGGTGCGGTATCAAAGCCTGCATGAACGAACTCTCCTGCCCCAAATGCCCCGGCTCGCTGTCCCGGCGGGTCCTGGTCGGCGTCACCGTCGACCAGTGCGAGAAGTGCAAGGGCATCTTCCTCGACCGCGGTGAACTGGAGGACCTGCTGGAGGCCGAGCACCGGTGGAGCCGCGGCCACGAGGCCGAATACACCGGGGGCCGCC
The DNA here is from genome assembly GCF_001552555.1 of Nocardiopsis trehalosi NBRC 14201. GTDB lineage: Bacteria > Actinomycetota > Actinomycetes > Streptosporangiales > Streptosporangiaceae > Nocardiopsis_B > Nocardiopsis_B trehalosi. The sequence continues at coordinate 30,372 of NZ_BCRK01000059.1, forward strand.
GGCGCCGCGCCGAGGCGGCCGTCGACCTCGACGAGGACGACCGCGGCGACTACCACGGCGAGCGCCGCCGGCGGCAGTCGAGCTTCCTGGACGAGATCTTCGACTGAGCGTCCGGACGGCGGCGGAACACGCGGCGGGCCCGCGCCCGCACCCGGGAGGGTGCGGAC
>NZ_BCRK01000060.1 GCF_001552555.1 Nocardiopsis trehalosi NBRC 14201
TGCCTCCCGCGCCCCGCGCTCGGCGCGGGAGGCGGCCCGCGCCCGCCCGCCGCATCGGGCCGGGCGCGCGGGCGCCGCGTCCCGCCGCACGGGGTGCGCCGTCGGCGGGCGCGGCGGTGGACGGACGCCGCGCACCGTCCGGGTCCGCCCGCACCCGCCCGCGCCCACGCCACAGCGCGGACCGGGTCGCGGGCGGACCCGCCCCGTTTCCGGCGGCTCGCCGAGGGGAAGGCCGTGCCCGGGACGGGCGCGAAACCCGGTGGCACAGGGGCTTGCCGCCGACGATCGTCAGGCGCATACTGTAGCCCGTATACAAAGTCCTGTGATGTGGCTTACACGGATTCGAGGTGACCGGGGACGTGGACCTGCACTTCCTGGATGCTCCCCCCACCGACACCGAGCGGGAGGCCGTCGACGCCGTCCTCGGCGCCCCGGAGTCCGGTTGGGACGGCGGGCGGCGCGAGGCGGCCGACCTGCGCTTCGCCAAGGGCGGCCACGCCGCCCGGGGCCGGCGCGACCTGCTGCTGCCCGCCCTGCACGCCGTCAACGACCGCGTCGGCTGGATCAGCCCGGAGGCGCTCGACTACATCTGCCGCCGGCTGACCGTCCCGCCCGCCGAGGCCTACGGCGTCGCGTCCTTCTACGCCCTGTTCGCCCTGGAGCGGCGGCCGCGCCGCGTCGTCCACGTCTGCACCGACATCGCCTGCGCCGCGCGCGGCGCCGACCGGCTCTGCGCGGACCTCACCGAGCGCCTGGGGCCGCCCGGCACCGGCGACGGCGACCGCGTCTGGCACGAGAGCCCCTGCCTGGGCCTGTGCGAACGCGCGCCGGCCGCCGTCGCGCTGGAGGCCGGCGACCCGCCCTCCTACGCGGTCGCCGCCCCCGCCACGGCCGGCGACCTGACCGGGGGCGCGCCCGCCGCCGACCCCGCCCCGGCCGCCGGCAACGGGCACCGCGCCCCGCGCACCACCACCTTCTCCCCCGTCCCGCTGCCCGGCCCCGCCCCCGAGCCCCCGCCCGCCGCGGCGGTGCCGCAGGCCGGCGACCCCGGGCTGATGCTGCTCCGCCGGATCGGCCTGGTCGACCCCGAGAGCCTGGACGACTACCGGTCCCAGGGCGGCTACGCCGCCCTGCGCACCGCCCTGCGCATGGGCCCCTCGGCGGTCATCCGCGAGGTCACCGACTCCGGGCTGGTGGGGCGCGGCGGCGCCGCCTTCCCCACCGGGCGCAAGTGGGACGGCACCGCGCGCCGCCCCGAGACCCCCCGCTACCTGGTCTGCAACGCCGACGAGAGCGAGCCGGGCACCTTCAAGGACCGCGTCCTCATGGAGGGCGACCCGTTCTCGGTGATCGAGGCCATGACGATCGCCGGGTACGCCAACGGGGCCTCCCGCGGCTACCTCTACATCCGCGGCGAGTACCCGCGGGCGCTGTCGCGGCTGGAGAACGCGATCGCGCGGGCCCGCGAACGCGGCCTGCTGGGCACCGACATCCTCGGCTCCGGGTTCGACTTCGACATCGAGATCCGGCGCGGCGCCGGCGCCTACATCTGCGGCGAGGAGACCGCGATCTTCAACTCGATCGAGGGCAAGCGGGGCGAGCCGCGCAGCAAGCCCCCGTTCCCGGTCGAGCGCGGCCTGTTCGACCGCCCCACCGCCATCAACAACGTCGAGACGCTGGTCAACGTGCTGCCCATCATGACGTTGGGCGGTCCGGCCTACGCGCGCATCGGCACCGGCCGCTCCACCGGGCCCAAGCTGTTCTGCGTGTCGGGGTCGGTGCGCCGGCCCGGCGTCTACGAGGTCCCGTTCGGCGCCAGCCTGCGCGAGCTGCTCGACCTGGCCGGCGGGGTGGGCGAGCCCGGCGCCGCCGACTCCGGGGGCCGGGAGCTGCGGGCGGTGCTGCTCGGCGGGGCCGCGGGCGGGTTCGTCCGCCCCGACGAACTCGACATCCCGCTCACCTTCGAGGGCGCCCGCGAGGCCGGGGCCACCCTCGGGTCGGGCGTGGTCCTGGTCCTCGACGACACCGTGGACCTGCCCGCCATCCTGGTGCGCATCGCCGCGTTCTTCCGCGACGAGTCCTGCGGGCAGTGCGTGCCGTGCCGGGTCGGCACGGTGCGCCAGGAGGAGGCGCTGCAGCGGCTGTCGCTGGGCACCGGCCCGCGGCGGACCGACATCGCGCTGCTGCGGGAGGTCGGCGCGGCCATGCGCGACGCCTCCATCTGCGGCCTGGGCCAGACGGCGTGGAACGCCGTCGAGTCGGCCATCGACCGGCTCGGCGTCTTCGGCGCCGACGACGCAACGTTGAAGGAGGTCCGGTGAGTACTCCGGTGAGCGTGGCCGCGCCGCGCCGGCTGGTCGACGTCACCGTCGACGGCCAGGAGGTCCGGGTGCCCGAGGGCGCCACCATCCTGGAGGCGTGTACGACCGTGGGGACCGACGTCCCCACCCTCTGCTACGGCGACACCCTGACCCCGAAGAACGCCTGCCGGGTGTGCGTGGTGGAGGTCGAGGGGGCGCGCACGCTGGCGCCCGCGTGCTCCCGCGCCGTCGAGCCGGGGATGGTCGTCGCCACCGACTCCGAGCGGGTCCGGCACAGCCGCAAGATGGTGCTGGAGCTGCTGGGGTCGTCGGTCGACCTGTCCACCACGCCCGACGTGCCGGAGTGGATGGAGCGCTACGAGGCCCGCCCCGAGCGGTTCGGCCCGCGCGCCGACCCCGCCCCGCTGGGTGAGCGCGACGGCCGCCACCCGGGCCACCACACCCCAGGCGACGGGTCGGTGGCCGCGACCGTGGAGCAGCCCGCCAAGGTCGACAACGACCTCTACGTCCGCGACTACGGCAAGTGCATCATGTGCTACAAGTGCGTGGACGCCTGCGGAGAGCAGTGGCAGAACACCTTCGCCATCGGCATCGCCGGACGCGGGTTCGACGCGCGGGTCTCCACCGAGCACGACGTCCCGCTGCCCGACTCCGCCTGCGTCTACTGCGGCAACTGCATCGAGGTCTGCCCCACCGGGGCGCTCGCGTTCGGCACCGAGTTCGACATGCGCAACGAGGGCACCTGGGACGAGTCGCGGCAGAAGCAGACCACCACCATCTGCACCTACTGCGGCGTGGGGTGCAACGTCACCCTGCACGTCCAGGACAACGAGATCGTCAAGGTGACCTCGCCGCACGACAACCCGGTCACCCACGGCAACCTCTGCATCAAGGGCCGGTTCGGCTTCCAGCACGTGCAGCGGCGCCGGCACGACTGAACAGGACCCGCACGGGGAAAAGGTCCCACGTCCGGCCGGACGGCCGGGCGCGTGCGATCCGGAAAGGCATGGGCTCATGGGACGCGTGACGGCACGTGAGAGGATCCTCCGGATCCGGGGGGACGCGGTCGGCGACCGCGTCGACACCCTGGTCGTGGAGGAGCCGATGGAGATCCGGCTCGACGGCCGCCCGCTGACCGTCACCATGCGCACGCCCGGACACGACTTCGACCTGGCCGCCGGATTCCTGGTCAGCGAGGGCGTGGTCACCCGGGCCGCCGACATCGCGGCGATCCGCTACTGCGCGGGGGCCACCGACGACGGCGCCAACACCTACAACATCCTCGACGTCTCGCTGGCGCCCGGGGTCGCCGTGCCCGAGATGTCGCTGGAACGCAACTTCTACACCACCTCCTCCTGCGGGTTGTGCGGGAAGGCCAGTCTGGAGGCGGTCACCACGATCGCCTCCTGGTCGGTGGCGGAGGACCCCGCCCGGTTCGACGTGCCCACCCTGGCGGCGATGCCCGACCGGCTGCGCGACGCCCAGCGGGTGTTCGACCGCACCGGCGGGCTGCACGCCGCCGGGCTGTTCACGCCCGGCGGGGAGCTGCTGGCGGTGCGCGAGGACGTCGGCCGGCACAACGCGGTCGACAAGCTCGTCGGCTGGGCGGTGCGCGAGGACCGGCTGCCGCTGCGCGAGTGCGCGCTGATGGTGTCGGGCCGGGCCTCGTTCGAGCTGGCGCAGAAGGCGCTGATGGCGGGCATCCCGGTGCTCGCCGCGGTGTCGGCGCCCTCGTCGCTCGCCGTCGACCTCGCGGCCGACTCCGGGCTCACCCTCGTCGGGTTCCTCCGCGGCACCTCGATGAACGTCTACGCCGGTCGGCACCGGATCACCCTGGAGACGGCGTCCCCGACGCCTATGGCGGCCCCAGGGTGACTCCGCGACCGGGTCCGTAGGCGCGGGACCGGCGGGCGCGATTCAGCCCCCAGCGCCGGCCGGCTCCCGAAGCACCGGCCGCCCCCGGCAACGGGGGCGGCCGGCCACGCCGGCCCCGCCCGCCGCCCCGCGCACGCCCACCGGCGGCCGCGCCGCCCCACCCGCGAACGCGCCCGCCCCCGCAGGCGGGACGCCCCGGGCGCCCTACACGGCCGGCCCGTCCGCCGCACCGCCGAACGCGTCCGCCCCCACAGCGGAACGCCCCGCGCGCCCCCACACGACCGGCCCGTTGGCGGCGCCGTCGCACGGGGCCGGCCCGTGCCACCGGCCGCGCCCGCTGTGGACGCGCCCCCACCACTTCGGCACCCGCCTCGGACCGCGCCCGCTCCTCCCCACCCGCCGGAAAAACCGGTTGCCCGCGACACCCCCCGCCGCGATAGGTTGCCGCGCATGGACGGTCCCGCCCCCGGCTCCGCCGGCCCCGTGACCCGGAGCCGCATCGCCCGCGACCTCGCGGCCCTCGGCATCGGCCCGGGTGACACGGTCATGTTCCACACCCGCATGTCGGCCATCGGCTACGTGGCGGGCGGCGCGCCCACCGTCATCGCGGCCCTCCTCGACACCGTCGGCCCGGCCGGAACGCTGATGGTCACCTGCGGCTGGAACGACGCGCCGCCCTACGACTTCACCGACTGGCCGCCCGACTGGCGCGACGCGGTCCGCCGCGAACACCCCGCCTTCGACCCCGTGGTCAGCGAGGCCGACCACGCCAACGGCCGGCTGCCCGAGGCGCTGCGGCGCTGGCCCGGAGCCGTCCGCAGCCGCCACCCCGACGTCAGCTTCGCCGCCCTCGGCGCCGCCGCCGACGCGTTGATGGCCGACCACCCCTGGGACGACCCGCACGGCCCCGGCAGCCCGCTCGCCCGCCTCGCCGAGCGCGGCGGCAGCGTCCTCCTGCTCGGCGCCCCACTGGACACCCTCACCCTGCTGCACCACGCCGAGGCGCTCGCCGACGCCCCCGGCAAGCGGTTCGTGGAGTACGAGCAGCCGGTCCTCGCGGAGGGCCGACGGGTCTGGCGCCGGTTCCGCGACATCGACTCCGAGAACGGCGCGTTCGACTACACCCCGGCCGTGCCCGACGGCGGCGAGCCGTTCGAGGCGATCGCCCGCGACATGCTGGCCGCCGGAATCGGCCGCTCGGGCCCGGTCGGCGCCGCCGAGAGCCACGTCTTCCCGGCCGCGCCCGCCGTCGAGTTCGCCGTCGCCTGGATCGAGGACCGCCTCGGCGGCACCCGCCCGACCTGACCGTACGGTCGGCGGACGGTGCACCGAGGCCGCGCACGGGGCGCGGCCGGAGGCCGGTGTACCGACGCGGCGACGCGCCCCTTTCCAGCCCGCGAAAAGGCCGTCAGCCCTTCGCCTTGCCCTTGGCCTCGCGAGCGGCGGCCTTGGCCGCCTTCTTGTACGCCCGGACCTCCGCGAGGGTGTGGTCGTCGACCACGTCCGCGATGGAGCGGCGGGAGCCCTCCTCGCCGTAGGGTCCGGCGGCCTCGCGCCAGCCCGGGGCGGTGAGCCCGAACTGCTTGCCGAGGAGCGCCAGGAAGATGCGCGCCTTCTGCTCGCCGTAGCCGGGCAGCGCCTTGAGGCGGCGCAGGATCTCGGCGCCGTCGGGGTCGCCGTCGGTCCACACGGCGTCGGCGCGGCCGCCGTAGGTGTCGACCAGGTACCGGCAGAGCGCCTGGACCCGCTTGGCCATCGACCCGGGGAACCGGTGGACGGCGGGCGGCCGGGCGAACAGGTCGGCGAACGCCTCGGGGTCGGCGTCGGCGATGCGGTGGACGTCCAGGCCGTCGTGGCGGTCGGCGATCTTCCGGGGGCCCGCGAAGGCGGTCTCCATGGCGATCTGCTGGTCCAGCAGCATGCCGATGAGCAGCGCGAGCGGGTCGGCCGCGAGCAGTTCGTCGGCCGCGGGCTCCCCGGCCAGGTGCAGCGTCGTCGTCATCCCCCCATCCTCCCAGCCGCACAGAGCCCGCCCCCGACCCCCGACCCGCTCCTGCCCGACCTTTTACCCGGGCCCTCGCCATGAGAAGACGGCCGTGCAACGTGGTGCCGAGGGGACCGCGCGCTCCGTGCCGATCGATCAGCCGACTGATTAATCCCTTTCCACCCTTATCGAGCCTGGTGTCGCATTGACGTTCACGGTGACGATCCACGGGAATTCCCACCGGAGAACCGAAGCCGCGAAAGCAACGTCCACCTTGCCCTATGAGACCTCGGAGCAAGTGGGGCCGGATGTGGCCACGGGAGCGAGTCGAAGATCGATTCGCAGCGGTAAACCTGATCACCAGATAAGCCGTCACCTGAAGTGGGTGGAGGCGTCACACCTGGCCCGGAACATGGAGTTGCGACCCCGCCGGTCAGTTGTTAATCGAGTTAACAGTCGATATCGTGGGCGCCTCGACACTGCGCCGCCGTTCGCTCGCCGCGAGCACGTCTCCTGCCGATAGGGGCCCGCACCCCACCCCTGCGGCGCGCAGCCACCCCAGTGCGACCAGGAAGCTCGGCGATGATCAGCGAATCAGAGGACCTCCCCCGCCCCAACGCCTTGGTCGCGGTGCGCGGTCGGAAATGGGTGGTGAGCAAGGTCGATCCCAGCGACGGCGCGACTCTGGTGGGGCTCCAGAGCGTCGAGGACGGCCGCTACGGCGAGACGCTGGATGTCCTGTGGGAGATCGAGCCCGGTCGGCGGCTGCTGCCCAGCGGTTCCCTCCCGGAGCCGCCGGCGAACGGCTTCGACGCCCCGGCCCGACTCGCCGCGTTCCTGGACGCCGTCCGCTGGTCCGCTGTCACGTCCGCCGACGTCACCACCCTCCAGGCCCCGTTCCGCTCCGGTGTCGCCATCGAGGACTACCAGCTCGAGCCCGTGGCCCGCGCGATCGGCGCGCCCCGCGTGAACCTGCTGCTCGCCGACGATGTCGGCCTGGGCAAGACCATCGAGGCCGGACTGGTCGCCCAGGAGCTGCTGCTGCGCCACCGCGCCCAGCGGATCATGGTCGTCTGTCCCGCCGGTCTGACGGTCAAGTGGAAGGACGAGATGGCCGAGAAGTTCGGCCTGGACTTCACCGTCATCGACTCCGAGCGCTGCGCGCAGGTCCGACGCGACTACGGCAGCGCCGCCAACCCCTTCAATGTGTATCCACTGACCATCGTCAGCCTGTCGTGGCTGCGCGGCGCCAAGGCGCAGCGGCTGCTCGATGAGGTGCTGCCCGCCGACGGCCCCGGCTACCCGCGCGCCTTCGACCTGCTGATCCTTGACGAGGCCCACCACGTCGCCCCCGCCGCCCCCAAGCAGGTGTACGCGGTCGACTCCCAGCAGACCAAGCTGATCCGCCGCCTCGCACCGCACTTCACCCACCGGTTGTTCCTGTCCGCCACCCCCCACAACGGCTACCAGCAGTCGTTCACCGCACTGCTCGAGATTCTCGACGACCAGCGCTTCGCGCGCGGGGTGTCCCCCGACCCGTCCGCGATATCCGACACCGTGGTGCGGCGACTCAAGCGCGACATCGTGGACGCCGACGGCAAGCCGCGCTTCGCCGAGCGGGACGCCCACGCCATCCCCGTCTCCTATCCGGAGGAGGAGCGGCGGATCCATGCCCTGCTGGGCCGGTTCGCCGAGCTGCGCCGCCCCAAGCTGACGACCATACGCGGCCGACGGGCCACCGACCTGGTGACGCTGCTGCTGAAGAAGCGGCTCTTCTCCAGCCCGGCGGCGTTCGCCCACACCATCGAGGTGTACCTGGAGACGTTGACGTCGCGGTCACGCCCGCTCGACCCGGCCGAGGACGACGAGGTCCCCGAGTGGATGGACGACTGGTTCGACGACACGTCCACCTACGACGACGAGGAGCTGGCCCAGGCCGAGGACGACGCCCTCGACCGCACCCGCCCCATGCAGCCCGACCCCGACTCCGACGAGATCGCGCTGCTGGAGCGGATGCGCGACTGGGCGCTGGCGCAGGAGGCCCAGCCCGACGCCAAGGCGCGGGAACTCCTCAACTACCTGAAGGCGGTGTGCAAGCCCGACGGAGAGCACTGGACGAACGAGCGGGTGGTGGTGTTCACCGAGTACCGCGACACGCAGCGCTGGCTCCGCGACCTCCTGCGCCAGGAGGGTCTGGGCGGATCGGCCGTCGCCGAACTTCACGGGCAGATGGCCGCCGCCGAGCGCGAACTGCTGCGCCTCGCCTTCCAGAAGGACCCCGGCGAGCACCCCGTGCGCATCCTGCTGGCGACCGACGCGGCCAGTGAGGGCATCGACCTGCAACGCCACTGCCACCGCCTGGTGAACTACGACATCCCGTTCAACCCGAACAAGCTGGAGCAGCGGATCGGCCGCATCGACCGCTACGGCCAGACCGAGCGGCCGCAGGTGCGGCACTTCGTCGGCACCGGTTGGGAGAAGGCGGTCGACTCCTACGAGGCCGACCTGGAGTTCCTGTCGCGGGTCGCCACCAAGGTCGCCCGGATGGAGGAGGACCTCGGCTCCGTGAACGCGGTGCTGTCCGACGCGGTGCAGAAGCGCATGCTCGGCCAGATCACCGACTACGACATCGACACGGCCGGCCGGAAGAAGGACCGGCTCCCGGCCGAGGCGAATGTCGGCGAGCAGGTGCGCAGACTGCACGCCCGGCTCGCGGACACGGTCGACACGCTGGGCATCACCCCCGGCCGGGTCCGGCGCGTGGTGGACACCGCGCTCAGCCTGGCCCATCAGCAGCCGCTGCGGGAGCACCTGGACGAGCGGCACCTGGCGGAGGGCCTGTTCGACGTCCCCGCCCTGACCGGATCCTGGGTGCGCGCCACCGAAGGGCTGACCGAGAAGCTGCCGCCGAGTCCGGATGGTCGGCACGCCGAGCCCGCGCAGCTCCCGGTGACCTTCGACGCCGAGATCGCCAAGGGCCGCGACGACGTGGTACTGGCCCACCTCAACCACCCGCTGGTGGCGATGTCCACCCGGCTGCTGCGCGCCGCCGTCTCCAACGAGAAGGTCGGCCTGGACCGGGTGACGGCCGTCGTCAGCGACGACCCCGCCCTGGAGGACGTGCTCGTCGGCGCCTACTCCCGGTTCGTCCTCGTGGGCGCGGACGGGCTGCGCCTGCACGAGGAGGTGCTGCACGCCGGCGGGTGGCTGCCCGAGAGCGGGCGCTTCCGGCGGTTGGAGAATCTGACGGTGCTCGGCGGCATCCTCGACGGTGCCCTCACCGAGGGGCGCCCCCTGCCGGACGCCGTGTGGGGCAGGATGCGCGACCGCTGGGAGCGGGCCCAAGGCCGCGACGGCCTGACACGGGCCATCGAGTGGCGCGCCAAGACCCGCCTGGAGCAGTTGGAGCGCCGGTTGGCCCAGCGTGAGGAGGACGAACGCACCCGGGTGGAGGCGGTGATCGACCAGTTCTCCGCCACCCTCCGCACCGCCCTCGCGGAGGACGACGACGAGGACGCACTCTTCAGCGCCCGAGACGTCCGCCAGACCAGGGACGAACGAGAGCAGTACCGGAAGGACCGGATGAACTGGGAGAAGCGGCTCGCCTCTCTGGAGGAGGAGCGGAAGCGGGAGCAGGCGGCCATCACGGAGCGCTACGCCCGCAAGGACCCGCACACGTTCCCCGTCGCCGTTGTGGTCGTCGTTCCCCGCACGGAGGCCGTCCGATGAGCGCCCAGCGTTTCCGCGGGCAGCGCCCCGCCCGCGACACCGCCGAGCAGCACCGCAACTGGCTGAGCCTGATCGAGGTGAGCGGCCCGTTCCTCACCCTGCCGGTGCTGCGCCGGGTCTGGCCGGCCGGCCTCGACCCGCTCGACAAGGAGGCGCGCGAGCGGCTGCGCCGCGAGCACACGCGCTGGCAGGACGCCCCCGCAGCCGGGCAGCGCGACTGGATCGGCTACGTCCTCGGCGAGATGCTGGGCTGGGGCGGCGACCTGCACTTCGGCGACGTGGAGCGCATAGGGACCGCGGAGACCGTCGGCGGCGCGCAGGGTCCGGGCGCCCTCGAAGGGCTGGCGATGGAGGTCGCCGAGCACGACACCCGGGTCGAGCCGTCGTTCGTGCTCACCGCGCCGGGCGAGCCGGTCAAGCCGGACGCGCTGCGGCTCCTGGGACTGGTGTGCCCGTCCGGGCAGTCGCCGACCGGCCGTGTCCGCGGCGAGGCGTGGGCGGCCACCCCCGTTGACCGGCTCGCGTCACTGTGCCGCTTCCACGGTGTCGAACTAGGCCTGGCCACCGACGGCCGGTGGTGGGCGCTGGTGTGGGCACCCAAGGGCGGGGTGACCACGACGGCGGTGTTCGACGCGGTGCTGTGGCCGGAGTCGGCGGAACGCGACGTGCTCTACGCATTCCACTCGCTGCTCAACCGGCACCGGTTCTTCGGCGTGCCCGACGAGGAGCGGCTGGTGGCGCTGCTGCGGGACAGTCTGGACTCCCAGGAGGAGGTCACCGAGGCGCTGGGCGTCCAGGTCCGCCAGGCGGTGGAACTGCTGGTGGCGGCGATCGGACGCGCCGACACCGACCTTCGTAGGCGCGGCGAGAAGGACCTCGGCGACGTGCCCGCGCACGACGTGTACCGGGGTGCGGTGTCGGTGATGATGCGGGTGGTCTTCCTCCTCTTCGCCGAGGAGCGCGGCCTGCTGCCCTCGGACAACGACCTCTACGCCACGTCCTACTCGGCGGGCCGGCTGTGCGCGGAGCTGGAGGCGCGCGCCCGGGAGACCAGCGAGGACGAGCTGGCCAACGGGTACTCCGCCTGGCACCGGCTGCTGGCCCTGTTCAACGCGGTGTACCACGGCGTGGACCACCCGCGGCTGCGCATGCACGCCCACGACGGTTCGCTGTTCGACCCCGCCGCCTTCCCGTGGCTGCCGCTCGACATCGACGACCAGACCGTGCTGCACATGCTGCGGTCGGTGCAGTACGTGGAGGTCGGCAAGGGTAGGTCGCGGGAGCGGCGCGCGCTCTCGTTCCGCGCCCTGGACGTCGAGCAGATCGGCTACGTGTACGAGGGCCTGCTGTCCTTCGACGGGTTCCGCGCCGAGGAGCTGGTGGTCGGGCTGGTCGGCAAGGAGGGCATGGAGGCCGAGGCCCCGCTGAGTGAGCTCGAAGCGCTGGCCGCCCGCCACGCCTCCGACGTCGGAGAACTGGCGGCGGCACTGGCCGACCGGTACAAGGACGCGAAGATCGGCACCAAGGGGCAGCTCGCCAAGCGCCTCGCGCCGATGCCGAGGGTGGAGCAGGAGGAGGCGCGGAAGAAGCTGCTCGCCGTCACACGCGGCGACTACCCGCTGGCCGAGCGGCTGCTGCCCTTCTACGGGGTCATCCGCACCGACCTGCGGGGCCTGCCCGTGGTGGTGATGCCGGGCGAGCTGTTCGTCACCGAGTCCCCGCTCCGCAAGAACACCGGGACGCACTACACGCCGAAGTTCCTCGCCGAGGAGGTGGTGGAGCACGCGCTGGAGCCGCTGGTTTACGAGCCGGGGCCGCTCCAGACCGCCGACACGGGCGAGTGGAAGCTGAAGAGCAGCCGCGACATCCTGTCACTCAAGGTCGCCGACATCGCGATGGGTTCGGCCGCGTTCCTGGTCGCAGCAGCTCGCTACCTAGGCGACAGGCTAATAGAAGCGTGGACACGTGAAGGCGACGCGCGGGTCGTCGATTATGTTCAGCCGACGGATGGCGGCGGCGCCGACGAGGACCCGGCGGTCATCGAGGCACGTCGTCAAGTCATCGAGCACTGCCTATACGGGGTGGACGTCAACCCGATGGCCGTGGAGATGGCGAAGCTGTCGCTGTGGCTGGTGTCCATGGACCCTCAGCGGCCCTTCACCTTCCTGGACGACCGGCTGGTAGCGGGGGATTCACTGTTGGGGATTTCGTCGCTTGAGCAACTCGAGTACATGCACATGGACCCGAAATTGGGACGAAAGCTCCACGTTGAGGACGCTCTCATTGACTTCACAGCAGGCATCAGGGAATTGGTCGCCAAGGTTTCTGAGTCTCGCCGAAAAATCGCCGATATCGACAGCACCACTCTGGATCGCCTGAAACTCAAGCGGCAGATGCTGGCCGACATTGAAACGGAGACCAGACGCGCTCGCCTGCTCGCCGACTTAACCGTGGGTGGAGCACTCGCGAACGCGGACCGGAGTGAGGGCGGACTCAACAAGGGGTCTCTTGCCGCCGTTTCACTTGCCCGAGAACTCGAAACTGCCACTGCCGAGAAATCAGTTCTATCGAAGACGGAGCAATGGCTAAACACCGACCTCCCCGAGGGCTCTTTCGTTCGCACAGCCATTCACTGGCCATTGCAATTTCCTGAAGTGTTCGAAACCGGAGGATTCGACGCAGTAGTCGGAAATCCCCCCTTTCTAGGCGGCTCAAAAATTAGCGGTTCAGTCGGGGCCTCTTACCGCAATTATCTAGTCTCCACGGTCGCCCATCACAAGCCAGGAAATGCCGACCTCGTCGCTTTTTTCGCCCTACGCGCACACTCCACACTCCATCCGAGCGGCCAGTGCGCCCTGATAGCAACTAATACACTAGCCCAAGGCGACACGCGCGATGTTGGACTCGACCAACTAGTCGACCAAGGATGGGAAATACGACAGGCCATAAAAAGCCGACCATGGCCGTCGAAGTCCGCAGCACTCGAGTTCTGCGCAATCTGGACCAGCGGCACTGCGCCACTGCAATCCGCCCATATTCTTCTAGACGACACTCCGGTGCGCGGGATAACTTCCTCCCTAGAAGCATATTCGCGCACAACTGGGAAACCGCATCGACTTTCGAAAAGCCAAGGAATAGCATTCCAAGCATCGAAGATCGACGGAGTCGGCTTTACCGTAGAGCCCAACGAGGCCATGCAGTGGATTGCCAGTAGCGAGCGCAACAAGGACGTCCTTTATCCATTTATTAACGGGAAGGACGTAAACACCAGCCCGAGCACGTCAGCAAGCCGTTGGGTCATCAATTTTTTCGACTGGCCCGAAGAACGGGCGAAAAAATATGAGGATTGCTACAATCGAGTCAAAACTCGAGTCAAACCGGAGCGCGATAAGAACAATCGCGCGGTCAGGCGCCAGAGATGGTGGCAGTATGGAGAGACCGCCCCTGCACTGTATGAGAGCATACGGCGCTCCCACCTCGCCAGAGCGATAGTTCTAGCGAGAGTGAGTAAAACCGTTACGGCTACACTTGTACCAACAGGGCAAGTATTCAGCGAGGCACTCATCGTCTTCGCGAGCGAAGACCCGGCCATGTTGGCTCTTCTGTCCAGTGCTCAGCACTATTGGTGGGCCAAGTACCGCGGCTCATCGATGAAGACCGACCTCCGATACACATCCTCCGATATCTTTGAGACCTACCCCCTCCCCGAACTCACTCCCGAGATGCGCGAGCTCGGTGACCGTCTCGATACCTTCCGCCGGGACGTGATGCTCTCGCGGAACTCTGGGCTTACCAAGACCTACAACCTGGTGTTCGACCCCGCGTGCACCGATCCCGACATCCAAGAACTCCGCGACATTCACCGCGCGATCGACGAGGCCACCATCCGCGCCTACGACTGGGAAGACCGGATCGACGCCGTCGGCGGGCTCGACCACGGCTTCCACCCGGTCGGCCGGGAGACCCGCTACACCATCGGCCCGGCCGCGCAGCGGGAGATCCTGGACAGCCTGCTCGAACTGAACCACGAGCGCTACGCCCAGGAGGTCGCCGAAGGGCTGCACGACAAGAAGAAGCGAAAGGCCGCCACCCCCAGCGAAGGGACGCTCTTCGATGTCTGACGACGCCCTGTTCCCGAACCCCAAGGGCGAGCAGACCTCGCTCGACACCTCGGCCGCCGCTCCGCCCGCAGAGCGCCGTCAGTCGAAGGCCGAGGCGGAGGCGGCCCGCCGAGCGGAGCTGATCGCGACGCTCGACGTCCCCCAGCGGTTCGAAGAGGCGTCCTCCTTCCAGGTCCGCGGCGAGTTGCAAGCGATGGTCGAACGCGACCTGCTCGGCCCGTGGGGCGGGGAGACCGAGGAGCTGAGCCCCGGCACGTCCGGCCCGCGTGAACGCTACCTGGTCGGGATGCTCGGCCCCCGCCACCAGACTCCCGCCTCCTCCCGGGACGCCGCCGACCTGGTGCCCGACACCGAGACCGGTGTGGCCGGCGACGCGGGCGGTGAGGCTGCCGGGGAACTGCCCGATGTGGTCACCTCGCAGAACCTCGGCAACCTGTGGGCGTCCACCATGGGACTGTCCTTCTCGGTGGCCGCCGACGTCGACGCGGTGTCCGTCCGCGCCACCTGGGGGCAGTACTCCCCCGCGCAGTCCACCGACGACGACGGCCGTCCCCGCACCGTCTGGGCGCGCGAACCCCGCGAGTACGTCAAGGAGGTCCGCCTCGACGGCCCTCCCGACGCCCGCATCGCGCTGACCGACTCGGACCCCGACTCCTCCTGCGTCTACCTCCACGCCGCGGTGCGCCCGCGCGACGGGCGCCGCACCGTCGAACTCAGCCTCGTCAACAACAGGCACCAGCTCCCCACCCGGGGCGACGCCGCCTGGCTCTACCAGGCGCAGCTCACCGTCACCGCGCTCGACGGCGACTCCCCCGTCTTCCTCCCGGTCGACGACCCGCTGGAGGGCACCGCCCCAACCATGGACGACCCCGAGGACCTGCGCCTGCGCCTGCTCTACCGAGACACCCTCAAGTTCGCCGACGGCCGCAACGTCGCCGTGCACGCCGAGCAGGCCGAGGGTCTGCGCCGCGCCCGCCGGCTGACCACCACCTGGCTGCCGAGCCACGACGTGCCCGCCACCATCGCCCCCGTGGGCGCGGGCACCCGGCTGGCCGGCACCGAACTCTCCATGGACGCCCTGGCCGCCGCCGAACCGCACGACCTGCGGGCCGGGCTGGCCCCCCTCGCCGACGGCTACTCCGCATGGCTGGACGAGCGCCACGCGGAGATCCCCTCACTGCCCGAGGCGCTGCGCGCGACCGCCGAGGCCGCGGTGTTCCGCGCCCGCCGGGCCGCCGACCGCATCCGCGCCGGCATCGACCTGCTCACCGCCACCGCGCATCCCCGGCACACCGAAGCCCTGGCGTCGTTCCGGTTCGCCAACCGGGCGATGGCCGACCAGCGGCGGCACAGCGAGATCGCCCGGCTGCGCGAGGACCCCGACGTCGCCTACGCCGACGCCGAACGCACCGTGCGCGAACGCGGCGCGACGGCCGCCTCGTGGCGGCCCTTCCAGTTGGCGTTCGTCCTGCTGAACATCACCGCCCTCGCCGATCCCGACCACGCGGAGCGGGCCGCGTCCCCCGACGCAACGGTCGACCTGCTGTTCTTCCCCACGGGTGGCGGCAAGACGGAGGCCTATCTGGGGCTCACCGCGTTCACCTTCGCGATCCGCCGCCTCCAGGGGATCGTGGGAACGGGCGAGCAGGCCCGCAGCGGAACGGCCGGCGTGGCGGTGCTGATGCGGTACACCCTCCGGCTGCTGACCGCGCAGCAGTTCCAGCGCGCCGCCGCACTGGTGTGCGCGGCCGAGGTGCTGCGCGCCGCCGACCCCGGCACCTGGGGCGAGGAGCCCTTCCGCATCGGGCTGTGGGTGGGCGGCGGGGTGTCGCCCAACTGGTACGACGAGGCCGAGAAGCAGATCACCGAGGCGCGCGAGTCGGGCCGCGGGCGGCGTGCCAACGTGTTGCAGACCCTGTCGTGCCCGTGGTGCGGCACCAAGCTCCAGGCGCACCGCGATCTGCGCCCCGACCCCGATACCCGGCGGGTACTGCTGCACTGCGCCAACGGCGAGGGCGTCGACGCCTGCCCGTTCTCGCGTACCCGCTCCCGTGAGGGGCTGCCGATCCTCACTGTGGACGAGGAGATCTACCGCTACACCCCCAGCCTGGTGATCGCGACCGTGGACAAGCTCGCCCAGCTGCCGTGGCGCGGGTTCGCCGGGATGCTGTTCGGCCGGGTGCGCGAGCACTGCCCGCGCCACGGGTTCCGCCACCCCGACCTCGACGCCAAGATCGGCTGCGGAAGCCGGCACAACGCCAAGGGCGACCGCCTGCCCAAGGCGGTCAGCCGCCCGGTGCCGCGGCTGCGCCCGCCGGACCTGATCATCCAGGACGAGCTGCACCTCATCTCGGGCGCTCTGGGCACCACGGTGGGGCTGTTCGAGTCGGCGGTGGACGAACTGTGCACCTGGACCACCCCGGCCGGCAACGCGGCAGGACCGAAGATCGTCGCCTCCACCGCCACGACCAAGCGCGCCGAGGAGCAGGTGCGGGGCGTGTTCGCGCGCGGGCTGGAGGTGTTCCCCCCGCAGGTCACCGACGTGGCCGACACCTTCTTCTCCGTGCAGATGCCCGTCACCGAGGAGCATCCCGGCCGCCGCTACATGGGGGTGTGCGCCCACGGGGTCCGGTTGAAGTCGGCCGAGATCCGGCTGGCCGAGATGCTGATGCTCGCGGGGCAGGCGGTGTTCGACCGCTTCGGGGCGCCCGCCGACCCGTACATGACCATGGTCGGCTACTTCAACGCCACCCGGGAGCTGGCGGGCATGCGCCGGTACATGGACGACGACGTGACCGTACGGGTGCGCAAGCACGGGCGCAGCAAGGGGCTGCCGAACCGGTTGACGTCGGCGGGCATGCTGACCGTGCAGGAGCTGACGTCGCGCATCTCCTCCGGCGAGATCAGCGACGTGCTCAAGCGGTTGGAGGTGGGCTTCGACCCGGAGCTGGACACCAGCGGCCGACGGCGCGCGATCGGCGCCGAGTTGGCCGCCTGGATGCAGGCCCAGCGGTCCCGGTCCTCCGGCGGCCATGTGATCCTCCATCCCGCGTCCGCGCGCCGCAAGGAGCGGCCCGAGTCGGGGCGGGTCCCGGTGGACGCGGTACTGGCCACCTCCATGTTGCAGGTGGGCGTGGACGTCTCCCGGTTCGGCCTGATGGTGGTGGTCGGCCAGCCGAAGAACACCGCCGAGTACATCCAGGCGTCGTCCAGGGTGGGCCGCGACCCGTCCCGGCCGGGCCTGGTGGTGACCCTGTACAACTGGACGCGCCCACGCGATCTGGCCCACTTCGAGGACTTCGGCCACTACCACGCCACCTTCTATCGGCAGGTGGAGGCGCTCAGCGTCACCCCGTTCACCCGCCGCGCACTGGACCGGGGCACCGCCGCGGCGTTCGTGGCGGCGGTGCGCAACAGCGTGCACGAGTACTCGCGCAACGCCGACGCGCACGACGTGGACCTGGACGGCCCTGTGGTCGAGGGGATCATCGCGCGGATGCTGGCGCGGGCCGAGCACGTGTACGGCCCGCGCGGACGGGACTACCTGTCCGAGCGCATCAACAGCCTGCGCGACCGGTGGAAGCTGGCCCGGACCGGTTCGGCCCGGCTGGGGTACGAGCGGGCGTCCGATTCCAAGCAGCAGCTGCGCGGCCTGCTGTCCAGAGCCGGCGAGGGGCCGTGGGACGACACCACGGTCGGTATGTCCATGCGGGAGGCGGAGAACGAGATCAACCTGCTCCTGTCGGGTAACGGCGAGTTCTTCGATCCGCCGCTGAACGCCCCGCCGTGGTCGTTCGCCCCGCCGAAGGACACCGCGTCGCACACCGGCGATCAGGAACCGGAGGGTGACGAAATGGGCGATTCGGCGTTCGCGTCCGCATCGACGGAGAAGGGGCGCGGCCGATGAGCACTGCACCCTACCGGCGCCGGGTCGGCTCGGTCCGTCCGAGCCACCTGATGTTCACCAGTGGTGTGGGGTCCCTGGTGGACCTGCCGAACTTCGCGGTCCTGGTGCGCGGGCTGGACGACTGGGACCACAACAGCGCCTACGGGTGGGAGAAGATCGCCGAGCCCCGCCTGCTGGAGGCGGTCAGGAGGCTGCCCGGCAACCGGAAGGTGGCCGAGCTCCGGCCGGCACCGTGGATGGAGGGGCTGGACGCCGACCCGAACGGTCCCGCGTCTCGGGTGGGCGTGCCCACGACCCCGTTCCCGGCCTGGTTCCGGTGCACGGTGTGCAACGAACTGGCGGCGCTCGACTCGCAGGTGTTCGCGTTCGAGAACGTCACCGCCCGCAGGCCGCACGAGGCCAGGTTCGTCCACGCCTCCTGCAAGAACCGGAAGCAGTTGGCGGTCGCGGCGCGGTTCGTGCTGGCGTGCGCCGCCGGTCACCTGGACGAGTTCCCCTACGTGCACTTCGTGCACCGCGGCGGCGGCTGTCCCAAGGCCGGCCACCCGCGGCTGCGGATGGACGACCGCGGTGGCAACATCGGTGCGAACGTCGAGCTGGCGTGCGTCAACTGCGGGGAGCGGCGCAACCTGCGTGAGGCGATGGGCAAGCGCGGTGAGGAGAACCTGCCCCGGTGCCGGGGCCGCCATCCGCACCTGCGGACGTTCGATCCGGGTGGCTGCACCGAGAGCCCCAAGGTCCTGGTGCTGGGGGCGTCCAACCAGTGGTTCTCCCAGACCCTGTCGGCGCTGGCCGTACCCGCCACCGGAGCGAGTGAGCTCCAGACCAAGGTCGAGAAGCACTGGGACATCCTGTCGAAGATCACGGGCGGGGCGCTCATGCTCGGGTTCGCCCGGGAGCACGTGCCGCAGCTCCGCGAGTTCACCGCGTGGTCCGATGACGAGCTCTCGGCGATGATCGAGAAGGTCAGGGCCGCGAAGGAGCGCGGCGCCGAAACAGAAGACGACGGCTACGCCGACCTGCGCACGCCGGAGTGGGAGGCGTTCACCGCCCCCCGGGCACCGGAGCCCGGCCCCGATTTCGCGCTGCGCCGCGATCCCGCCGGTGTCCCCCCGGCGCTCCAGGGCGTGTTCGCCGACGTGGTGCAGGTGGAGCGGTTGCGGGAGGTGCGGGCGTTGACCGGGTTCACCCGGCTGGACGCCCCCGACCCCGACGACCCCGACCTGGTGAAACCCGTCCCGCTGTCGCGGGGCGACTCCACCTGGGTACCGGCCAGCGAGGTACGGGGCGAGGGGATCTTCCTGCGGGTGCCCGAGGACCTGCTGAGGGCCTGGGAGGAGCGGGTGGCCGGGTCGGAGGCACTGGCCCTGCACATCGGTTCGTATCGCACCTTCCGCGAGAACCGGTATTCCAACCGGATCTCGGGCGGCTTCGACCCGATGCGGCACTGGCCCGGCGCCCGCTACATCGCCCTGCACACCCTGTCGCACCTGCTGATCCGCACCATCGCGCTGGACTGCGGGTACAACTCCGCGAGCCTGTCGGAACGGGTGTACGCCGGGACCGAGGAGGATTCGCGCAGCGGCATCCTCGTCTACACCGCCGTCCCCGACGCCGAGGGGACGCTGGGCGGACTCGTGTCGCAGGCCGAGCCCGAGCGGCTGGTCGGTCTGGTGCGCAGGGCGCTGAACGAGGCGACCCGGTGCTCATCGGACCCGTTGTGCGCGGAACGTCTTCCGCAGCCGCGCGCCGACTTCCTGCACGGGGCCGCCTGCCACGTGTGCCTGTTCGTCTCCGAGACGACCTGCGAGCGCGGCAACCGGTTCCTGGATCGGCGCTTCGTGGTGCCGATCGGCGGACCCGGTCTGGCGCTCTACCCCGAACTCCCATGACGGACCAGGGGGCGTTCGAGGACGCCGCCGCGGCGGCCGCGCCGGTCCTGGGCCCGGCCGGGCTGCGCGACGTGGCCGCCAAGGTGGCGGCCGGCTGGCCGGCCCAGGCCGTGCTCGGATCGGTGCGGGACCGGGCCGCCGTGGCGCCCCTCCTGTCCGCTCTCACCGCGGAGGACGTACCCGCCGGCGACGCCGCCGCGTTCTTGCGGGGCGTCGCCGCCGGGTACGGCAGCGCGGCGGGTGCGGTCACCGTGGAGACCGTATGGAGCGGTCCGGCCAGTCACGCGGTACCGGTCCGCGCCACCGCCCAGGCGCTGTTGGAGGTGGTGGCCGGGGCCGAGCACGAACTGGTGCTGATGACGTACTCGGCCCGCCGCCACCAAGGCATCAGAGACGCCCTGGCGGCCGCCGTGCGGCGCGGCGTGCAGGTGGACGTCGTGGTGGAGACGCTCCAGGGTGCGGGCGGCGCCCTGTCCGGGGCGGAGCCCGGGGCGGCCTTCTCCGGCGTGTCCGGCGTGCGGCTGTGGCACTGGCCGAGGGCGCGGCGCCGGGAGAGGAGCGCCAAGACCCACGCGAAGCTCGCCGCAGCGGACCGGAGGGTGCTGCTGGTGTCAAGTGCCAACCTGACCCAGTCCGGGGTGTCCGACAACATCGAGGCCGGGCTCCTGGTGCGCGGCGGTGAGGCCCCTCGGCGGATCGCCGAGCACGTCGCGGAGCTGCGCGCACGCGGGGTACTCGAACCGCTGCGCAGTCGAGGGGACCGGTGAGCGCCACCGGGGCCGCCCCGGACACCGGCGGCACCACCACCGGACCGCTGACCGGCGGGGGCGAAGCGGTGCTCGGTGCGGCCGACATCGCGCGGTTGTCGGGCGTGCGGCGCCCGGCGGTGAGCAACTGGCGCCGCCGGTACTCCGACTTCCCCCGGCCGATGTCGGGCAGCTCCGCCAACCCGATGTTCTCCATGGCGGAGGTGGAGCAGTGGTGCCTGCGGAACGGCAAGCCGTTCCGGGCCGATCCCGCCGAACGGCTCTGGCAGCGCATCCGGGCAACGGTGGACGGGGTGCGCACCGCCGAGTTCCTCGCCCACGCCGGGCTGCTCCTCACCCGGTACGACGGGGTAGGCCCGCGGGTGCCGGGGCCGGACGCGCACTGGGCGAAGCTGCTGTGCGCGACGGTGGAGGCGGCCGAGGCCGACCCGGACGGCGCCGGCGGCTTGTACGCGCGGCTGTGCGACCGGCTCGCCTCGGCGCAGGGACGCTCGGCGGCGGTCGACGCGGCGACCGCCGCGGCGGTGGCGGAGATCGCCGGGATCGGACCGGGCATGCGCGTTCTCGACCCGGCGTGCGGTAGCGGCCCGCTGCTGCGTGCCGCCGCCGAGCGGGGGGCCGAGGTGCTGTGGGCACAGGACCTCGACCCCGCGCTCACGGTCGTCTGCCGCTCCCGTCTCCTGCTGGCGGGGACGGCCTGCGAGGCCGCCGCGGGTGACGCGCTGCGGGAGGACGGTTTCGCCGATCGCGAGGCCGACGCGGTGCTGTGTGATCCTCCGTTCCGTGACCGGGACTGGGGGCACGACGAGCTCGAAGGCGATGGCCGATGGTCCTACGGTCACCCGCCTCGCGGAGAGGGTGAACTCGCGTGGGTGCAGCACTGCCTTGCGCGGGTCCGCCGTGGCGGCACAGTGGTGGTACGGATGCCGGCCGCGGCGGCCGGCCGCGCGTCGGGTCGGCGGGTGCGCGCCGCGCTCCTGGCCGGCGGGGCGCTGCGCATGGTGGCCGAACTGCCGGGCGGCGATGGCCCGTCGACGGCGCACTTGTGGGTGCTGCGACGACCGCGGAACCAAGGGGGCGCGGCCGACCGGATCGTCTTCGTGCACGGAGTGAAGGCCCCTGACCAGATCGTCCATGCCTGGATGGATCCGGCCGTCGGCGGCGCCGCCGCGGTGGCCCCCGCCGAGTTGATGGACGCCGCTGTGGACCTGCGCCCGGCTGTGCACGTCGCTCCCCGGGCGCGGGATCGCGCCGAGGGGTACCCGGCGCTGCGCGCCGAGCTGGTCGCCGCGCTGACGGCGCTCGCCGATCTGCCCCCGGAGCTGCACGCCCCTTCCGACGCCGCCGAGGCGGAGCCGGACAGCAGTGCGCCGACCATCACGGAACTGGCCGCCTCCGGGATCGTGGAGATCCACCAGGCACCGCTGGGAACGCCCGCCGGCCATGGCCCGCTCCCCCTGCTGACCCACCGGGACCTCCGGGATCGGCGCCCTCCCGGCGGCCGTACCAGGAACGTGCCGGGGGGTGTGGTCGTCCGTCCCGGTGATGTCGTCGCGGCCTCCGGAGGACACCCCCTGCACCCGCGCGTGGCGGGTACCGACGATGCCGGCGCGGTGCTGGGCCCGCGGCTGGTGCTGATCCGCACCGACCCCGACCGGCTCGACCCCGGTTACCTGGCCGGGGTGCTGGAAGGCGCGGCCGCATCCGCCGAACGCACCGGTGCGTCGGGCACCCTGCGCTTCGACCTCCGCAGGACCAGGGTCCCGATGATCACCCCGGAGCTCCAGCGAGCCCGGGCCGCCGCGCGGCGGCGCCTCGACGCGACCGAGGACCGGGTCGCCGCGCTCGCTGATCTCGGTCGGCGGTTGGCGGAACTCGGCCGACTCGGATTGTCGACCGGGACCCTACTCCCCCGGACCACAGAGGAGGCCCCCTGATGACCGCCGACCGCCCGCCCGGGTCCGGGACGACACTGCTGGCCGACCGCTACGAGCTGAAGCACCTTCCACTGGCGCGCGGCGGTATGGGCGAGGTGTGGGAAGGTCACGACGTCCGCCTGGACCGCGAGGTCGCGGTCAAGTTCATCCGCTTTCCGGATGGGGAGCACGACGAGGAGATGGTGCGGCGCTTCGTCCGGGAGTCCCGCATCACCGCGCGCCTGCAGCACCCCGGGGTTCCCGCGGTGTTCGACGCCGGTACGTCCGGCGGCCGCCCGTACCTGGTCATGCAGCGGATTCACGGGATGAGCGTCGCCGACCTGGTCGCCGAGCAGGACCGGCTGCCGGTCGGGTGGGCCGCGGCGATCGCCGCCCAGGTGTGCTCGGTGCTGACCGCCGCTCACCGTGCGTCCCTGGTGCACCGCGACCTCAAGCCGACGAACCTGATGCTGGAGCCGGACGGGACCGTGAAGGTCCTCGACTTCGGGCTCGCCGTGGCCCTGGAGCAATCCGACGCCTCCCGGATCACCCGGACCGGTATGACACCCGGGACCCCGGCCTACATGGCCCCGGAGCAGTTGCTCACCGGGCTCAGCACGCCCCAGAGCGACCTCTACGCACTGGGCTGCACACTGCACGAGATGCTGACCGGGGCGAAGGTGTTCTCCGGCTCCACCCCCTTCGCCGTCATGACCAAGCAGGTCGGGGAGGAGCCGTCGGACGTGGAGGCGCTGCGGCCGGAGGTCCCGTCGGGCCTGTGCCGGATCGTGTCCCGGCTGCTGGCCAAGAGCCCCGCGGACCGCCCGGCGCACGCGGAGGAGGTGTACGGCGCCCTGATGCCGTTCGCCATGGACCTGGGCCACATCCACGGGGTGCTGGATCCGCCGTCGATCCCCAGTCCCGCCCGCATGCAGGCGGCCGTGCTCGCCCGGGTGTTCGGTGGAGCCGCGCGCGGGGTCCCGGCCCCGTCCGCCGCGGCCGCACCCGACCCCGCCACCGCCGATACCCCGTCGCCTTCGTCCCGCACCCCGTCCGATGCCGTGTACATCCGGCGGTCCGACGTCGAGAACGCCCGCTCCGAGGCCGCCGCGCTCGCGACCGCCTCCCGCTACCGGCAGGCGGCCGATGTCCTGGCGGCCGCCGTCCGTGCCGCACGCGCCGCTTTCGGTGACACCGATACCGATGTGGTGCGCCTCCGCATGGACTGGGCCAACGTGCTCTTCGAGGGCGGCGACTTCCTGGCAGCGGCCCCGGTGTACGGCGAGCTGGCCGCCGACCTCGCCCGGGAGAGCGGTCCCGACGACTCCCTCGCCTTCCGCTCGCGGTTGCAGAACGCCACGTGCCTCGCCCTCACCGGTGACAGTCCGAGGGCGCTGGAGACGCTGGCCCGACTGCTGGCCGATGAGGAGCGGGTGTACGGCCGCGACGACCACCGCCCCCTTGAACTGCGTCGGCAGATCGGACTGCTGGAGCTCGGTGCCGGACGGCGCGACCGGGCCGAGCGCACCCTGCGGGCCCTGGCCGACGACGTGCGCCGCGTGTACGGTCCCGGCCATCCGACGCTGGCGCAGATCGACGAAGTGCTGGCCGGACCGGCCGGCACCGGCCCCACCTGACCTCACCACCGGCCTCCCGCCCCTCTCCGGCTGTGCGGCAGCACAGCACCCCCTCCGAGAAGAAAGCGAGTCCTCTGTGGCCAGCCTCGCCATCCACCGCGACCTCCTCCGGGAGTTCGGCGGCCTGGAGAAGAGCGTGCAGGAGCGGGTGAGCGAAGTGTTCGCCAAGTTCCGGCACGCCACCTATGCCGGTCTGCACCTTGAGAAGGTCAGCGGCGCTCGGGACGACCGTATCCGCAGCATCCGCATCGACCAGTTCTGGCGGGGCGTGGTCCTCGCTCCGGATTCCGGCGACAGCTACACCCTGCTCAAGGTGCTCCCGCACGATGACGCCTACCGGTGGGCTCGCCGCAGGAGCGCGTCGGTCAACTCCGCGACCGGCGGGATCGAGATTCGCGATGGGGAGGCCATCGAGACCTCCCTCCCCCAGCTCGCGAGAATGGCGCAGACCGTACCGCGGCGCCTCTTCTCAGAAGTCGGCGACGCCGACATGGAGCGGCTCGGAATCGATGCGCAGACGCTGGCGTTCGCGCGCGCACTCACCGAGCCGATCCAGTTGGAGGTGGCGAAGTCCCTGCTGCCACCCATCCAGTGGGAGGTGCTCTACGGCCTCGCCATGGGGATGACCCCCGAGGAGGTCTGGGACGAGCTGGGCGCCGACATCACCGAGGAGCGCTTCGACCCGGACGATCTGGACGCCGCCATTCGGCGGAGCCCCGACCGCGTCGTGCTGGTCGACGGCCCGGAGGAGCTGATGGCGGTGTTCGCTCGCCCCTTCGACCTGTGGCGCGTCTACCTGCACCCGCTCCAGCGCGCGGCGGCAGAGGCCCGCCACCGCGGGCCTGCCCGCGTCACCGGCGGTCCCGGAACCGGCAAGACCGTTGTCGCGCTGCACCGGGCACGCGTCCTGGCCGAGCGGGGAGCCGGGCCCGTCCTGGTCACCACCTTCACCTCCACCCTGGCCGATTCGCTGAGAGCCGGGATGAAGCTGATGGCGGACACCCCCCGGGACACCGAGGTTCTGCGGGCGGTCACCGTCGAACACGTCGACCGTTTGGCCCACCGCGTCTTCCGCGACGTCCACGGCCAGCCGCGAATCCTCGGCGGCGATGAGGAGCGCCGGCTGTGGACGTCGATCGCGGCGGACACCGACACCCCCGTCGGCGCGGCCTTCCTCGCCGAGGAGTGGCGCCAGGTGGTGGTGGCTCAGGAGGTGCGGTCGGCCGACGCCTACTTGAAGGCCAAGCGCACGGGCCGGGGGCGGCGTCTCGGAGCCGCGCAGAAGGCCCGCGTGTGGCAGGCGGTCTGCGCGTTCGAGGATGAACTGCGGAGGCGCGGCCTGTGGACGCACGAGACGGTGTGCGCGGAGGCGGCGCGCATCCTCGGCGAGCGCGAGGAAAAGCCGTACCGGCACATCGTGGTCGACGAGGCGCAGGACCTCTCCGCCGAGAAGTGGCGGCTGCTCCGCGCCGCCGTTCCCGAGGCCGAAGACGACCTGTTCCTCGCCGGCGACACCCACCAGCGCATCTACCAGCACCGCATCAGCCTCCGCGACGTCGGTGTCAACGTCGCCGGTCGCTCGACACGGCTGCGGGTCAACTACCGCACCACCGCCCAGATCCTCGGATGGAGCCTGGAGCTGCTGCACGGGCAGCGCATCGACGACATGGACGGCGGCCTGGAGACGGTCGCCGGGTGCCGTTCGGACGTGCGCGGACTCCCGCCTGTGCTCAAGGGGTGCGCCAACCGCAGCTCCGAGCTCCGCCACCTCGTCGACACGGTGCGGGAGTGGCTCGACTCGGACATCCTGCCCGGCGAGATCGGCGTTGCCGCCCGTTCCAACCGCCTCGCCCAGGAGGCCGCCGACGCCCTCATCGATGCGGGTGTCGCGGCCCACGTGCTGTCGGGAGGGGCCGCGGAGCAGGACGCCGTCTCCGTCGCCACGATGCACCGCATGAAGGGTTTGGAGTTCCGCTGCCTCGCGGTGATCGGAGTCGACGCCGACCAGGTTCCCGCCGCGCGTGCCGTCACCCCCGCGTCCGAGGACGCGACCGCCCACGCCCACGACCTCCAGCGGGAACGCTGCCTCCTCTTCGTCGCCTGCACCCGGGCACGCGAACTGCTCAATGTGAGCTGGCAAGGACAACCGAGCCCGTTCCTCCCCTCCATCGGAGACTGACCGACCGCGACGCTCCGGTGGCCACGACGACCGACGACCCCCTAAGAGACCAAGGAAGGTTCGCGATGGCGAAGCTGTCGACGCTGCTCGACCAGATCGACGCCGGAACCGTGCTGCTCCCCGAGTTCCAGCGCGGATACGTGTGGAACCGGGACCAGGTGCGCGGACTGATGCGCTCGCTGTACCAGGACCACCCGGTCGGTGGGCTGCTGCTGTGGGAGACCGCCGCAACCGAGATCTCGGTGCGCGGCGGCGTTGCGGGCAGCGGAACCCACCTGCTGCTGCTGGACGGCCAGCAGCGGGTGACGTCCCTGTACGGAATCGTCCGGGGGAAGCCGCCGGCGTTCTTCGAAGGTGACGAGCGCGCGTTCACCGGGCTGCGCTTCAACGTGGAATCGGAGGCGTTCGAGTTCTTCGCCCCCACCCGTATGAGCGGGGACCCCCGGTGGGTGGACGTCACCGAGCTGTTCGCCTCCGGCCCGGTGTCGTTCTTCCCGGCCTTCGCCGACCAGCCAGAGTGTGCCACCGTCTACCTCGAACGGCTCAACCGGCTGTACCAGATCACCGAGAAGAACTTCTGGCAGGAGACGATCACGGGCGCCGACCGCACCGTGGAGGACGTCGTCGACATCTTCAACCGGGTGAACTCCGGGGGGACCAAGCTGTCGAAGGGCGACCTGGCGCTCGCCAAGGTGTGCGCGCAGTGGCCCGAAGCCCGCGCGTCGATGCGCGCCGACCTGGACCGCTGGAAGGAGGCCGATTTCTCGTTCTCCCTGGACTGGCTCCTGCGCAACACCACGGCCGTGGCGACCGGCCGTGCCCTGTTCAGCTCGCTGGACACCGTCACCGCCGAGGAGTTCCAAACCGCCCTGCGCGACTCCGTGCACCATGTCGGTACGTTCCTCGATGCGGCGTCCGGTCGCCTGGGGCTGGACCACGACCGGGTGCTCATGGGCCGCTACGCCGTCCCGGTGGTCTCCCGCCTGCTCGCACTCGAGGGCGGCGCGTTCCGCGACGCGGCCCAACGGGACAAGGTGCTCTACTGGTATGTCCAGTCGGCGCTGTGGGGCAGGTTCAGCGGATCGACCGAGACCTACCTCCAGCAGGACTACGACGCGCTGCACCGGGGCGGTGTCGACGCGCTCATCGCCAACCTGGAGCGCGTGAGGGGCGGCAACCTCGACGTCCACGCGCACGACTTCGAGGGCTCGACGCGCGGCTCGCGCTTCTACCCGCTGCTGTACATGCTGACCCGGGTGCTGGGTGCCCGCGACTTCGGCAGTGGGCTGGAGTTGAAGGCGGAGCTCCTGGGCCGGCTCTCCTCCCTCCAGGTGCACCACATCTTCCCGAAGTCGCTGCTCCGCGAAGGCTACGAGCGCGGGCAGGTCAACGCCCTCGCCAACTTCTGCTTCCTCACCCAGAAGACGAACCTGGAGATCGGGCACCGGGCACCCGAGGATTACTTCCGCGAGGTCGAGGAGCGCCATCCGGGCGTTCTCGCGTCGCAGTGGATCCCCGACGACCCCCGGCTCTGGCGTGTCGACCGCTACCTCGACTTCCTCGCGGCCCGCAGGGAACTGCTCGCCCAAGCGGCACAATCCTTCCTGACGGAGCTGCGGTCCGGCGACCGCTCCACCTCGGAGCGGCTCCGCCCCCTCACCGTGGTCACCGCGGAGGCCGACGACGCCCGGACCGTCCAGGTGCGCGAGCTCATCGAGGAACTCGTGCGGGCGGGCTGCGCCGAGCCGGAGACCGACACCGCGATCGGGGACCCGGAGACCGGGCGGGAGCTGGCGGTCGCGGAGGCGTACTGGCCGGACGGCCTCCAACCGGGACAAGGTGCGCCGGTCGTGGTGGAACTCGATCCCGACCGGGCCGACCTCCAGCGCCTGCGGGAGCTGGGTTACGAGGTCTTCACCTCGGTGGACGCCCTCCTGGGCTTCGTCAACCGGCAGAACGAGGAGGCGGCAGGCGCACCCGCCGAGCCGGAGCCCTCGGCCGTTTCCGGCGGCGCCACCGACCCCGACTTCGCGCGCGCGATGCGCGGGATCTACGACCGTGCGCGCGAGGAGGCCGGGTACACGGCGACGTACTTCCTCGGCATGCTCGCCGATCTCGGGCCGCGGGAGACGGCGCGCAAGCTGCTGAACTCCCCCGCGGTGTCCGACGGCTTCGCGGAACTGTGGGAGCGCGGCCGCCTCGACCTCACGGTCGAAGCACTCGCACTGGAACCGCGGTTCGCGGCCATCTTCACCGATGAGGAACTGGCCAGGGCGCGCACGCGGCTCGAACAGTTCGGTTACCGGTTCGGCGCGTCGCCGGCCGGGTGACGCGGGGGTGCCGGGGCTGCCCGTGGCGGCTCGGGCGGCCCCGGCGGTGCGGGGGGTGGGGAGGGCGGGGTCAGCCGGCCTCGGGGCGGAGGGTGTAGGTGGGGAAGTTGCCGGGGAGGCGCTCCCCGGCCGGGCCGCGGGTGACGGCGTGGACGAGGAGGCGGCCGCCGACGAACGCGCCGCGCCAGGAGTCGCCCCAGCCGCCGAACAGTTCGTCGCGGTCGCCGCGCGAGCGGGGCCGGTTGACGCCCACCTTGAAGGCGCGCACGCTGCCCGCCAGCCGCTCGGCGGTGTCGGGGTCGTCGCAGGAGACCGTGGACACCAGGGCGCCGTTGCTGGCGTTCATGGCGGCGAGCAGCTCCGCCTCGGTGTCCACCAGGACGATGGAGTCGACCGGGCCGAAGGGCTCGGCGTGGAACAGCGGGGAGGAGCGCGGCGGCTCCAGCAGGGCGACCGGCGCCACGTAGGCGTCGGTGTTCTGCCCGGGGAGCAGGTGCGCGGCGTCGAGCGAACCCCGGTAGATGGGCACGGCGCCCCGGGAGACCGCGTCGGCCACCTGCTGGGTGAGGTCCTTGGCCTTGGCGGCGTTGATGAGCGGGCCGAAGTCGAGCTCGGGCAGGTCGTCGCCCGGGTCGGCCACGGCCAGGGGGTGGCCGAAGCGCACCGCCGAGACCGCGGGCAGATAGGCGCCGAGGAACCGGTCGAACAGCGTCCGCTGCACGATGAACCGGGGGTAGGCGGTGCAGCGCTGCTTGGCGTAGTCGAAGGTCTTGCGGACCTGGCCGGAGAAGGTCTCCCAGTCGCTGAACTCCCACACGCCCCAGGTGTTGAGGCCCTCCTGCTCCAGGATGTGCGGCTTGCCGAGGTCGGCGAGCGCGGTGGCGACCTGGCCGCCGGTGTCGCGGCCGCCGACGAAGGACACGCAGCCGATCTCGGGGGCGCGGACGAGCACCGGGGACAGGTCCCGGCCGCCGCCGCTGAGCAGGGTGAAGGGCAGCCCTTCGCGCGCCGCGAGCGCCACGGCGAGGGTGAGGCAGACCAGGCCGCCGTCGGTGGGGGTCTTGGCGATGGCGGCGTTGCCGGCGAGCGCCTGGACGCACATGGCGTGCGCCAGGACGCTCATCGGGTAGTTCCAGCTGGCGATGTTGCTGACGGGGCCGTCGAGCGGGGCGCGGCCGTCGAGCATGCCGTCGATCTGTTCGAGGTACCACTCGACGCCGGAGATCGCGCGGTCCACGTCCTGCCGGGCGAGCCGCCACGGCTTGCCGATCTCCCAGACCAGGGCGAGGGCGAGCAGGTCGCGGTGCTCGCCCCACGCGGCGAGGGCGGCGCGCACCCGGTCGCGGCGCTCGGCCAGGGGGACGGCCCGCCAGCGGTGGTGCTCGTCGGCGGCCGCGCGCACCGCCGCCTCGGCGGTCTCGGGGCCGACCATGGGCGGGCTGGCGATCTCGGTGCCGTCGACCGGGGAGAAGGCGGCGCGCGGGACGCCGTCGGCGTGCCAGGCGCCGCCCCAGTGGTTGTGCACCCGGGCGACGCCGAACGCCTCGGGGGCGACGGAGCGGCAGCGTTCGTAGACGGTGGACCACGCGGTTCCGGGCTTGAGCGTGAGCGTCATGCGACCCTCCAGGACGATGGGCGGCGGAAACGGGCTCTAGCCATGAGGATCTCGCTATGAGCGGAAGAAGTGCGCCCTTTCCGGGGAATGTTCATGCGGAATTGACAGAAGCGAACGTTCCACCGGAGTTCACGAGGGCGCGCGCCAGGTCCGCC
>NZ_BCRK01000061.1 GCF_001552555.1 Nocardiopsis trehalosi NBRC 14201
CCGCCGCGTCCGGAGCCGGACGCGGCGGGCGCCACCGGCGCCGGACCCGGCTCCGGGCCCGGCCCCGGGGCGACTAGAGGCCGCTGATCCGCGCGTAGAGGTCGCGCGTGGTCTCCTGGTCGGCGACCAGGGGCAGGGTGTCGAACGCCAGCGTCCAGGTGTCGAGTTCGGGCCGCCGCCCACCGGTGTCGCCGAGGCGCTCGATGATGCCGAACGTGCTCTGCTCGCCCTCGGCGGTGACGGTCCCGTGCCACTCGGCGTAGGTCGCGCCGTCGACCTCGATGACCTGCCCGAGGTCGAGGTCGACGTCCTCCACCTCGGCGAACAACGCCCGCAGGTAGGCGCGCTTGCCGTGCTCGGTGCGCAGCTCGCCGTCGATCCCGGGCCCGGTGAGGGGCGCGCCGCGCGAGGCGGCGAGCAGGGCCCGCACGTCCTCGCCGTTCCACGCCCGGCCCCGCTCCGCCAGCGCGTCGCGGTCGGGGGCGCGGACCGCGCCGCGCTCCGGGGCGCCCCGGTCGGCCACATCGGCGAAGGGGGCGGGAAGCTCGGGCGCCACCGAGGTGAACCAGGTGGCGCGGTCGTAGTAGCGGCGGCCCTGGACGACCTCGCCGTCGTCGTCGACCTGGACCCGGTAGACGGCCGGGTAGCGGACGTCGGCCCCGTTGCCCAGCGTGAACGTGTTGTCGGCCTCGAACATCACCGCGTCGCCCTCCACGGCGACGCGCTCGCCGTGGAAGGCGAAGTCGGGGACGAGCGCCAGCGTGCCGGAGATGGCGGCGGTGATCGCCTCCCGCCCCCGGATCAGCCGCCCTGGCGGCCCGGGCTCCCACAGGGTCGCGTCCTCGGCGAACAGCCGCCCGTAGGCGTCGACGCGCTCGGGCGACGTGGGCATGGTGCCGAACCGCTCCTGGGCGGCGATGAACGTGCACGCGGCGGGGGAGGGGGTGCCGTGGATCGCGTCCACGGCGGCGTACGCCTCGGCGCACACGTCGTGCTCCGCGGCCGCGGCGGGCGCCGCGGGGACGGCCGCCACCAGCGTGGCCAGCAGGCCCGCGGCGGCCAGCGGCGCCACCGCCGCGCGGGCCCGTGCGGCAGCCGTGGTCCGGGGGGGAGGGGGTGGTGGCCATGTCGGTGTCCCTTTCGTTCATGGAGCGTGCGGCCGCACCGGGGCCGGACGGTGGTCCGGCCCTCCGGGGCGGTCCGCCGCTCGGGTCACAACGGATTCTGGGCGGGCGGCCATACCCCCGCAACGACCTCGGAGGTAATGGAACCGCCGAGGCCGGGTGCCGGGGCCGCCGCGAGCACCGCGACGCGCGGGG
This sequence comes from Nocardiopsis trehalosi NBRC 14201, assembly GCF_001552555.1. Taxonomy (GTDB): domain Bacteria; phylum Actinomycetota; class Actinomycetes; order Streptosporangiales; family Streptosporangiaceae; genus Nocardiopsis_B; species Nocardiopsis_B trehalosi. The sequence continues at coordinate 1,320 of NZ_BCRK01000061.1, forward strand.
CCGGGGAATGCGCTCGCGCCCCGCTCCGGGGCGGGACGCGAAGATCACGGAGGATGAGAAACGGGCCGCCAAGAGTGCTAGGTTCAGGGGCGACCCGAACCACAGCCGCGCATGCCGGCCCGGCCGGCGCGTGGGCTCCACGAAAGGCTGCTGGACTCCCCGTGCGTGAGTACGCGCTCACCTTCGTCATCGCCGTGGCGGTCACCTACCTGCTGACCCCCTTCGTCCGGCGTGCGGCCATCACGTTCGGCGCGGTCCCGCCGGTGCGCGACCGCGACGTGCACACCGAGCCCATCCCGCGCCTGGGCGGCATCGCCATCTACGGGGGGTTCGCGGCGGCGCTGCTCATCTCCTACCGGCTGCCGCACCTGCAGGAGGTCTTCGTCTACACCACCTGGCGGGGCCTGCTCCTCGCCGGCGGCCTCATCACGATCATCGGCATCGTCGACGACCGGTGGGGCATGGGGCCCATCCCGAAGCTGGCCGGGCAGACCGCGGCGGCCGGGATCATGGTGTGGTCGGGTGTGCAGATGCTCTGGCTGCCGCTGCCGGGCACCCAGCTGTCGCTGGGCCCGTGGCTGGGCGCGGTGGTGTCGGTGCTGCTGATCGTGGTGACCATCAACGCGGTCAACTTCGCGGACGGCCTCGACGGCCTGGCGGCCGGGATCGTCGCCATCTCCGCGGCGGCGTTCTTCGCCTACTACTACGTGGCGGCCGTCGACCAGGGGTTCGAGCGCCAGTCCTACCCGGCGATGATCGCCATCATCCTGGTCGGGGTCTGCCTCGGGTTCCTGCTGCACAACTTCAACCCGGCGCGGGTGTTCATGGGCGACACCGGGTCCATGCTGCTGGGGCTGCTGCTGACCTCCATCACCATCACGGTGACCGGCCAGTTCTACCCCGACGGCCGCACCAGCGTGCACGGGCTGGCGCTGTTCCTGCCGGTGCTGCTGCCGCTGCTGGTGCTCGCGCTGCCGCTGGCCGACCTGGTCCTCGCGGTGGTGCGGCGGACGCTCGCCGGGAAGTCGCCGTTCGCGCCCGACAAGAAGCACCTGCACCACCGGCTGCTGGAGCTGGGCCACTCGCACGCGCGCGCCGTCCTGCTGATGTACCTGTGGGCGGCGATCATCGCGTTCGCGTCGGTGTCGCTGTCGGTGTTCGACTCCCCGTACATGGTGCTGACCGTGACCGTGCTCGTCGCGATGTGCGCCGTCGGCCTCATCACGCTGCCGCGGCTGCGCCGCCGGCGCTCCGCCGCGGTGCGCGCGTCGGCCCCCGCCCCCGGCCCGGACGGCCCGGCCGACGACCGGCACGCGTCCTCGACGGGGTGATCCGGACACGGGGTTCCGGGGTGGAGGGCGCGGCCGAAAGCCCCTATCCGCGGGGAATCCGTGGCGAACAGCACGGTGACATAGCCGACACATCCCCCGAACATCCGGTGACGAGGGCACTCCGGGCGCGGGTAAGCTGGGCGTAAAGGTCACCCCGGATCGGGTGCCGAAATCCTTGTGATAGCTTTCACGAGCAAGCACCCCACTGAACAGCCACGGAGCTTCCTCATGCAGGAACACGACGCCCGGATCCTCCTGGGCGCCGCGATTCCCACCGCCGTCGCAGGTCTGGTCGGCATGGCCGTCGCCTACGTCATGGCGGGCGCGCACGGGCTGGTCGGGGCGCTCGTCGGGACGCTGCTCGTCCTCGCGTTCTTCGCGATCTCCGCGACGGTCGTCGCATGGGTCGCCAAGGTGCAGCCGCAGCTCGTCATGATGGCCGCCCTCGCCACCTACACCATCAAGGTCGCCGTGCTCGCGGTCGTCCTGGTCCTCTTCGGGGGAACGGACGCCTTCCACCTCAACGCGTTCGCGCTCACCGCGGCCGCGTGCGCCGTGGTCTGGATCACCGGGCACTCCGTCGCCAGCATGCGGGTGCGCCGCCTCTACGTCGAGCCCGCGGACCCCCCGTCCGCGGAGCCCGCCGAGGAGGCCGCGTCCACCGAGGCGAAGCCGTGACCCGGTTGTCCCGGGGTGATGTGCGAACGCTGTTCACCAACTGCTATCTTCCGGAGCGAGATGAACGGTCGTCCGGGCGGCGGCGACGACACGCCGAGCCCCGATGGAATGACGATCGTCTCGTATCTGCTGGGAGGTCTGGCCGTCTGGGGCGGTGTGGGCTGGTTGGCGGATCGGATGCTCGGGTTCGAGGTCCTGTTCCTGCCCATCGGCCTGGTCCTGGGGCTGGTCGGCTCGATCTATCTGATCATCACCCAGTACGTCCGGTCTTGACCGCCACGCCCGGTAGCGTCCAGCGAACCTCCCGCTGTGCGAGACCGCCCTATACATCGAGGTTTGAGTTGCGTCACGACGAAAGGGTTCGCCGTGAGTGCTGACGTGCGCGCGATTGTCGCCGCGAGCGGAGAAGGCTGCCAGGACCCGCACATCTTCAACGATCACGGGTGCGGGTTCGAGGCCCCTGGGACGAGCCTGTTCTTCCCCACCCCGTGGCTGGACTTCGGCATTCCCCTCACGTCCGGCATCACCAAGTACACCCTCCTGCTGCTCATCGTGGTCCTGCTGGTCAGCGCGTTCTGGCTGGTGACCTCGCGCAACGCGAAGGTCGTCCCGCGGCGCTGGCAGAGCATCGGCGAGCTGACCATCGCCTTCGTGCGCGACCAGATGGTCCGCCCGGGCATGGGCAAGCACGGCGACCGCTACATGCCGCTGATGCTCACCCTGTTCACGTTCATCCTGGCGATGAACGTCATGGGCATCATCCCGGGCCTCCAGCTCCCGGTCACCAGCAACCTGGCGTTCCCCGCCGTGCTGTCGCTGATCGTCTACGTGCTGTGGAACGTCGTCGGCATCCGCGAGCACGGGTTCGGCGGCCACGTCAAGGCCAAGCTGGTCCCCAGCGGCGCGCCGATGTGGATCATGCCGGTGCTGGTCCCCATCGAGTTCATCTCCAACTTCGTCTTCCGCCCGGTCACCCACGCGGTCCGACTCTTCGCCACGATGTTCGCGGGGCACATGCTGCTCGCGGTGTTCGCCGCGGCGGGGTTCTACCTGTTCAACCCCGACGCCGGCGGCATCCTCAGCGTGGTCTCCGTGGGCTACTCGGGCATGGCGCTGGTCGGGTTCCTCGTCTTCACCGCGTTCGAGCTGTTCATCATGGGCCTCCAGGCCTATGTGTTCGTCCTACTGGCCTCCTTCTACATCGGTGAGGCCATCGAGGGTGCGCACTAGCACCCCCCTGACCCCAGTCCGGTAATCCCCACGTCAGTTCGACGGCACACCCTGCTCGTCGGCGTGCTCCAAGAAGAAAAGGAAACGATCACCATGGTCGGAACTCTCGCCACCATCGGCTACGGCCTCTCCTGCATCGGCCCCGGCATCGGCGTCGGTCTCATCTTCGGCAACGGCGTGCAGGCCATCGCCCGCCAGCCCGAGGCCCGCGGCGTGCTCCAGGGCCAGATGATCCTGGGCATGGCGGTCATCGAGGCGCTCGCGATCCTCGGTTTCGTGCTCGCCTTCATCCAGGCCAACCCGGCCGGCTGACCCTCGGTTCGGCAACAAGTAGATCGAGCACGAAGGGATGCCAGCCGTGATCGTGGCTGCCGAGCAGGAGAACATCCTGCGCATTCACTGGGATGAGTTCACCTTCGGCCTCATCGCGTTCGCCGTCATCTTCGCGGTGGTCCTCAAGATGTGGCCGCGGATGACGTCGGCCCTGGACGAGCGTGCCAACCAGATCGAGGGTGGCATCGAGCGTGCGAAGAAGGCCGAGGCGGAGGCGGAGGAGATCCGCCAGCAGTACCGCGAGAAGCTCGAAGAGGCGCACCGCCAGTACGCCCAGGAGATCGACAAGGCCCGCGAGCAGCGCGCCGCCATCATCGCGGAGGCGCGCGAGGAGGCCCAGGTCGAGGCCCGCCGCATCATCGACGCGGCGCACGCCCAGATCGAGGCCGACCGCCAGCACACGCTGGCGCAGCTCCGGACCGAGATCGGCGCCCTCTCCACCGACCTCGCCACCCGCATCGTCGGTGAGACGCTGAGCGACAGCGCCGCCCAGAACCGCGTCATCGACCGGTTCCTGGCGGAGCTGGAGCAGACCGGGGACCCGGCCCAGGCCGAGGTGCGCTGATGCGAGGTATCAGCCGCACCTCCCTGGCCGAGGTCGCCGGGCGGCTCGACGGCGTGCTGGCGTCGGCCGACACCGCAGCCCTGGGCCGCGAGCTCTTCGAGGTCGTGGCGCTGCTCCAGCGGGAGCACTCCCTGCGGCGGTGGCTGGCCGACCCCGCCAACCCGGCCGACGCCCGGTCGAACCTGGTGGGTGCGCTGCTGGAGGACAAGGTCTCCCCGGCCACCGTCCTCGTCGTCTCCGACGTCGCCCGCGCGAACTGGTCCGCCCCCCGCGACCTGGTCGACACCGTCGAGCGGACGGCCGTCTTCGCGACGGTCGCCGCGGCGGAGGGCGAGCAGCGGCTGGGCGAACTGGAGGACGAGCTCTTCCGGTTCGGCCGGATCGTCGTCGCCGAGCCCGCGCTGCGCGCGGCGCTCACCGACGAGGGCGTGGCCGCCGACCACAAGCGCGCGCTCGTCGCGGGCCTCCTCGACGGGAAGACCGACCCGGCGACGCTCGCGCTGATCACCGAGGTGGTCACCCGGCCCCGGGGCCGTACCCTGGAGCAGGGCCTGGACCACTACGGGCAGCTCGTCGCCGAGCGCGCCAAGCGCTACATCGCGGTGGTGCGCACGGCCGTCCCCCTCAGCCAGGATCGGCAGGAGCGGCTGCAGGCCGCGCTGGCCCGGGTCTACGACCGTCCCATCCACCTCAACATCGACGTCGACCCCGAGATCGTGGGTGGACTCTCCATCCGCGTGGGCGACGAGGTCATCGACGGTACGGTCGCCGGTCGCCTCGCCGAGGTCCGCCGCCGGCTGGCCGGCTGACGCGACGCAACGGCCAACGCAACGTACGCACGGCGCCGGGCAAAGCGGCGCCATTCGAGAGCAAGGACATACGTGAGATGGCGGAGCTGACCATCCGGCCGGAGGAGATCCGGGACGCGCTGCAGCGCTTCGTCCAGTCGTACGAGCCCGACGCCGCCGCACGCGAGGAGATCGGTACCGTCACCTACTCCGGTGACGGGATCGCCCGTGTCGGTGGCCTTCCCTCGGCGATGGCGAACGAGCTGCTGGAATTCGAGGACGGCACCCTGGGCCTGGCCCAGAACCTGGAGATCGGCGAGATCGGCGTCGTCGTCCTCGGTGACTTCACCGGCATCGAGGAGGGCCAGCCGGTGCGCCGCACCGGCCGGGTCCTCTCCGTGCCCGTCGGCGACAACTACCTCGGCCGCGTGGTCGACCCCCTGGGTCGGCCGATCGACGGCCAGGGCGAGATCGAGACCACCGAGCGCCGCGAGCTGGAGCTGCAGGCCCCCACGGTCATGCAGCGGCAGCCCGTCGGCGAGCCCATGCAGACCGGCATCAAGGCCATCGACTCGATGACCCCCATCGGTCGCGGCCAGCGCCAGCTCATCATCGGTGACCGGCAGACCGGCAAGACCGCCATCTGCATCGACACCATCATCAACCAGAAGTCCAACTGGGAGTCCGGCGACCCCACCAAGCAGGTCCGCTGCGTGTACGTCGCCATCGGCCAGAAGGGCTCGACGATCGCGAGCGTGCGCGGCGCCCTGGAGGAGGCCGGCGCGATGGAGTACACCACCATCGTCGCCGCCCCCGCCTCGGACCCCGCGGGCTTCAAGTACCTCGCCCCCTACACCGGTTCGGCCATCGGCCAGCACTGGATGTACCAGGGCAAGCACGTGCTGATCGTCTTCGACGACCTGACCAAGCAGGCCGAGGCGTACCGCGCCGTGTCCCTGCTGCTGCGCCGCCCGCCGGGCCGCGAGGCCTACCCGGGTGACGTGTTCTACCTGCACTCCCGGCTGCTGGAGCGCTGCGCCAAGCTGTCCGACGACATGGGCGCCGGCTCCATGACGGGTCTGCCGATCATCGAGACCAAGGCCGGCGACGTCTCCGCCTACATCCCGACCAACGTCATCTCCATCACCGACGGCCAGGTGTTCCTGGAGGCGGACCTGTTCAACCAGGGCCAGCGTCCGGCCATCAACGTCGGTGTGTCGGTGTCCCGTGTCGGTGGCGCCGCTCAGACCAAGGCCATCCGCAAGGTGACCGGCCCGCTGCGCACCAGCCTCGCCCAGTACCGCGAGCTGGAGGCGTTCGCCGCCTTCGGCTCCGACCTGGACGCGGTGTCCAAGGCGCAGCTGGAGCGGGGCGCCCGCCTCATGGAGCTGTTCAAGCAGGCCCAGTACGCGCCGTTCCCCGTCGAGAAGGAGGTCGTCTCCATCTGGGGCGGCACCAGCGGGCAGTTCGACGACGTGCCGGTCGAGGACGTCCGCCGCTTCGAGGCGGAGTTCCTGGAGTACCTGGAGCGCGAGCAGCCCAAGATCCTCGACAACATCCGCGAGAGCGGCAAGTTCGAGGACGAGACCGCGGCCACGCTGAAGGACGCCTACACCACCTTCAAGCAGACCTTCCAGACCAGCGCGGGCGGCATCCTCGGCAACGAGGAGACCGAGGCGCTGGAGGAGGACGAGGTCGGCCAGGAGACCATCAAGGTCGCCAAGAGCGCCGGGAAGTAGCCCATGGGAGCACAGCTTCGCGTCTACCGCCGGAGGATCCGCTCGACGAAGTCGATGGCGAAGATCACCCGCGCGATGGAGCTCATCGCCACCACCCGCATCACCAAGGCGCAGCGGGCGGCCGAGGCTGCGGGCCCGTACGCGCGGGAGATCACCCGGGCCGTCTCCGCCGTGGCGCAGCGGGTGTCCGAGCACCCGCTGCTCACCGAGGCGGAGAACCCGGTGCGGGCCGCGATCCTCGTCATCACCAGCGACAAGGGCCAGGCCGGCGCCTACACCGCCAACGCCGTCAAGGAGGCCGAGTCCCTGGCCGCGCTGCTGCGCGAGCAGGGCAAGGAGGTCCTCCTCTACGTGGTCGGTCGCAAGGGCGTGGGCTACTTCCGGTTCCGCGACCGCGCCATGGAGCAGACCTGGGAGGGCATCACCGAGCGCCCGTCCTACGCCGACGCCAAGGCGATCGGTGAGGCGCTCATGGGCCGCTTCGCCCAGGACAGCGCCACCGAGGGCGGCGTGGACGAGATCCACATCGTCGCGACCGAGTTCGTCTCCATGCTCACCCAGCGCGCCGAGTCCCACCGGGCCCTGCCGCTGGAGGTCGAGGAGGTCGACAAGGCCGAGCTGGAGAAGGAGCAGGGCGGCCCCCTGCCCCTCTACGACTTCGAGCCGTCGGCCGAGGAGGCCCTGGACCAGCTCCTCCCGCAGTACGTGACGAACCGGATCTACTTCGCCCTCCTGGAATCGGCGGCGTCGCAGTGGGCCTCGCGGCGCAACGCGATGAAGGCGGCCACGGACAACGCCGAGGAACTAGTGAAGACCCTGACCCGCCAGGCCAACCAGGCCCGCCAGGCGGAGATCACCAACGAGATCAGCGAGATCGTCGGCGGCGCCGACGCCCTCGCTGCTGCCAGCGCGGGGAGTGAGTAAGCAAGTGACCACGACAGTTGAAGGGACCGCCGCGCCCGGCACCGCCGGTACCGCCACCGGGCGCATCGCCCGGGTCACCGGGCCGGTCGTCGACGTGGAGTTCCCCGTCGGCTCCCTTCCCGGCATCTACAACGCCCTGCACACCGACGTGACGCTGGGCGGCGAGACCAAGACGCTGACCCTGGAGGTCGCCCAGCACCTCGGCGACAACCTGGTCCGCACGATCAGCCTCGCGCCGCAGGACGGCATGGTCCGCGGCGCCGAGGTCCGCGACACCGGGAAGCCGATCAGCGTCCCCGTCGGCGACGTCGTCAAGGGCCACGTCTTCAACACGCTCGGCGAGTCCATGGACGTGCCGATCGCGGAGCTGAACGTGCAGGAGCGGTGGCCGATCCACCGCAAGGCCCCGGCCTTCGACCAGCTCGAGTCCAAGACCGAGATGATGGTCACCGGCATCAAGGTCATCGACCTGCTGACCCCCTACGTCCGGGGCGGCAAGATCGGCCTGTTCGGTGGCGCTGGTGTGGGCAAGACCGTCCTCATCCAGGAGATGATCACCCGTATCGCCCGCAACTTCGGTGGTGTGTCCGTGTTCGCCGGTGTCGGCGAGCGCACCCGTGAGGGGACGGACCTCTTCCTGGAGATGGGCGAGATGGAGGTCCTCCCGGACACCGCCCTGGTGTTCGGCCAGATGGACGAGCCTCCGGGCACCCGTCTGCGGGTCGCGCTGTCCGCGCTGACCATGGCGGAGTACTTCCGCGATGTGCAGAACCAGGACGTGCTGCTCTTCATCGACAACATCTTCCGGTTCACCCAGGCCGGCTCGGAGGTCTCCACCCTGCTCGGGCGCATGCCCTCCGCGGTGGGCTACCAGCCGAACCTGGCGGACGAGATGGGTCTGCTGCAGGAGCGCATCACCTCCACCCGCGGCAACTCGATCACCTCGATGCAGGCGATCTACGTGCCCGCGGACGACTACACCGACCCGGCGCCGGCCACCACCTTCGCCCACCTCGACGCGACGACGGAGCTGTCCCGGCCGATCTCGCAGAAGGGCATCTACCCGGCGGTGGACCCGCTGGCGTCGACCTCGCGCATCCTCGACCCGCAGTACGTGGGCAAGGAGCACTACGAGGTCGCCCAGCGCGTGATCGGTATCCTGCAGCGCAACAACGACCTGCAGGACCAGATCGCCATCCTCGGTATGGACGAGCTGGCCGAAGAGGACAAGATCATCGTCAACCGGGCCCGGCGCCTGGAGCGGTTCCTGTCCCAGAACATGTTCGTCGCCGAGAAGTTCACCGGCAACCCGGGCGTGTTCGTGCCGCTGGAGGAGACCATCGCCTCGTTCAAGGCGGTCTGCGAGGGCGAGTACGACCACCTCCCGGAGCAGGCGTTCCTCGACGTCGGCAACATCGAGATGGCCGTCGAGAAGGCCAAGACGCTGCAGGGCTAGCGTTCCCGCGGGGGAGCGGGCGGCCGCGGCCGCCCGCTCCCCCGCCACACCGCCCACGAGCAGAGGAGTTCATGGCAGTGTCGAAGAAGCTTTTCGTCGAGATCGTCTCGCCCGAGCGCGAGCTGTGGGCGGGCGAGGGCGACATGGTCATCGCCAAGACGATCGACGGTGAGATGGGCGTGCAGCCGGGGCACGTGCCGGTGCTGGCGCTGCTGGCGCCGGGCGCGGTGGTCCGGGTCGTCGGCGGGCGCGAGAACGGCGAGGTGCGGGTGGCCGCCCACGGCGGGTTCATGTCGGTCGCCGGCGGCGACCGGGTGTCGATCCTGGCCGAGACCGCCGAGCTGGCCGAGGACATCGACGTGGAGCGCGCGCGCACCGCGCTGAGCGAGGCCGAGGCCGGGCAGATCTCGCCCGACGACGCCGAGGGCCTGGCCCGCGCCGCACGCGCCCGCAGCCGCCTTCAGGCCGCCGGCGAGAAGGTCTAGGACGACCGACGAGGCGGAGGCCGGGGTGGAAGAGCTGATCAGCACGGTGGTGTTCCGGATCGCCGAGTGGCTGTTCCTCGCCCTGCTGCTCGCCGCCCTGCTCGGTCTGGTCGCCGTGACCGCGCGCCGGTTCGTCCTGGAGCGCGGGGGCGGCGCCGTCGAGTGCTACCTGCGCCCCGCCGGGCGGGCGTCCGCGCCCTGGCGGATCGGGTGCGCCCGGTACGGGTCCGGCGAACTCCGCTGGTACCGCATCTTCTCCCTCCGGCCGCGGCCGACAGCAGAGCTGTCGCGCCGCGGTCTCGTCGTCGTGGGGCGTCGGGAGCCCACCGCCGCCGACCTGGCCGAGCTGACCCCCGACCTCGTCGTGGTGGCGGTCGGCTGGGCCGCCCCCGACGGCTCCGATCCCGAGGAACCGGTCTACGAGCTGGCCATGACCGAGAGCGCCCTCACCGGGTTCCTGTCCTGGCTGGAGTCCATGCCCCCGGGCACCATCTGGCAGTCCTGAGCGGCCCCGCGGGGTCCGGGGCACCGCCCCGGGTGGGTGACAATGGAGGGTCGGCGCGCGGTTCCGCCGCGCAGTGCCGCCGCGCAAGTGCCGCCGAGCGCCGCCGCCGCCTCCACCGCACCGCCCACCCTCCGGGAGCCACGCCCACCGTGACCAGCCCCGCCCCGTCGTCCGTGCCCGGGCGCGCCGCCCTGCGCGCCGACTGCTCGTCCTGCTTCGGCCTGTGCTGCGTCGCGCTGCCGTTCGCCGCGTCCGCCGACTTCGCGGTCGACAAGGAGGCCGGCCGGCCGTGCGGCAACCTGCGCGGCGACTTCTCCTGCGGCATCCACTCCCGGCTGCGCGAGTCCGGCTACCCCGGCTGCACCGTCTACGACTGCTTCGGCGCGGGGCAGCGGACCGCCCAGGTCACCTTCGGCGGCCGCGACTGGCGGTCCGCCCCGGAGACCGCCCGGGACATGTTCGCGGTGTTCCCCGTCATGCGCCAGCTCCACGAGCTGCTCTGGTACGTCGAGGAGGCGCTGGAGCTGCCCGCCGCCCGGCCGGTGCACGCGGAGCTGCGCCGCGCCCGCGCCGACGTCGACCGGCGCGCCCGGGCCGACGCCGCGGCCGTCGCCGCGACCGACGTGCCCGCGGTGCGCGCCGAGGTCAACACCGTGCTGCGGCGCGTGGGCGACCTGGTGCGCGCGGCCGCCCCCGAACCCGGCCCCGACCACCGGGGCGCCGACCTCGTCGGCGCCCGGCTGCGCGGCGCCGACCTGCGCGGGGCGAGCCTGCGGGGCGCGCTGCTGGTCGCCGCGGACCTGCGCGGCGCCGACCTGCGGTGGGCCGACCTCATCGGGGCCGACCTGCGCGGGGCGGACCTGAGCGGCGCCGACCTCACCGGGGCGGTGTTCCTCACCCAGGCCCAGCTCAACGCGGCCCGGGGCGACGCCGCCACCCGCATACCCCCGGCGCTGGACCGCCCCGCCCACTGGTAGCGCGCCGGGCCGGGCCCGGACGCGACACGCGGCCCCCCGGATCTTAGGGTGGGGGCATGATCGTGGCATTCTCCGTGAGTCCGATGGGAACGGGCGACTCCGTCGCCCCGGCCGTGGCGCGGGCCGTGCGCGTCGTCCGCGAGAGCGGGCTGCCCAACCGCACCGACGCGATGTTCACCAGCGTCGAGGGCGAGTGGGACGAGGTGATGGACGTCGTCAAGCGGGCCGTCGCGGCGGCCGGCGAGGGCGCGGGGCGGGTGTCCCTCGTCCTCAAGGCCGACATCCGCGAGGGCGTCACCGACGGCCTCACGAGCAAGGTCGAGTCCGTGGAGCGGGAGCTGTCGGCCGGCTCCTGAGGCGCCGCCGGCGCGCCCCTGGCCGCCCGGGGGACCGGGCGCCCAGGGGCGGGCGGCGGACGGGCGCAGCGGCGCCGGAGGGCGCCTCAGCGCTCGCCGCCCGGCTTCCACAGGACCTCGCCGCCGTCGCGGCCCAGCACCCGGCAGAACACGAACAGCAGGTCCGAGAGCCGGTTGAGGTAGCGCGCGGTGAGCGGGTTGACCGTCGCGCCGTGCTCCTCGACCGCCGCCCACGCGGCGCGCTCGGCCCGGCGCACCACCACCCGTGCCGTGTGCGTCAGCGCCACGGCGGGCGTCCCGCCGGGCAGCAGGAAGCTGCGCAGCACCGGCAGGTCGGCGTTGTGGGCGTCGCACTCCTCCTCCAGCCGCGCGACATAGTCGGCGGTGACCCGCAGCGGCGGGAACTCCGCGGCGTCCTCGTCGGGGGTGACGGGCCGCGACAGGTCGGCGCCCACGTCGAACAGCTCGTTCTGCACGCGGCCGAGGACGGCCCGCAGGCCGTCGGGGACCTCGCCCAGGGCGAGGGCCGTGCCGATGGCGGCGTTGGCCTCCTCGACGTCGGCGTAGGCCGCCAGCCGGGTGTCGGTCTTGGCGGTCCGGCTCATGTCGCCGAGGTGGGTGGAGCCGGCGTCGCCCGCCCGCGTGTAGATCGTGGACAGCACGACCGGGGTGTCGCTGTTGCGCTTCGTCATGGCCCCACCCTACGGAGCCGGGTGCGGCCCGCACCGGGCGGATAACCGTTCGGCATCGGCGGCCGCGCACGGCGCGCGCCGCTGATACCGTGTGCGGTGGGACGACTACCGAGGGTGATTCCCGTGGGCGCCGAGGTTCCGGTGCGCCCTTCTTCTTCGGATGCGATGGCGGGGGCCGGCCGAAGGGGGGGACCACGCTCGGGAGGCGTCCTCCGCCGGACGCGGCCGGAGCCGCGCGGGGCGGTTGGCACGGGTCGGGGGGCCACGTCAACCGCCCCCGCGGGGCACGCGGGCAGCGGGCGCACGCCCCGCCCGCGGCGGCGCCCCGGGCATCCGGGGCGGCGGAAACGCCCGTGGACGAGGAGGTTCCTCCTCGTCCACGGGCGCCCTGGTGCGGTCGGACGGTTACCGCAGCCAGTGGTCACCCAGGCGTTCGGGGGAGAACTCCTGGTCCTGGTGGGTGCGCAGCACCCCGTTCACCGGAAGGGTGCTGTCGGCGAAGGTCTCCACCGCGAAGGCGATGCCGTCGGACAGCTCCTCGACCGAGTCCCAATTGATGTGCTCGATCGTGTCGTCGGCGGTGTGGTAGTAGGGGTCGTACTGCTCGCCGGCGGTGCCGCCGTAGTACTCCACCTGCTCCTCGGTCTTGATGCCGTCGCCGCCGCTGAACAGCCCGCCCGCGGGGATGCCGGCGGCGATGAAGGCGCTGTAGTCGGAGCGGCCGTTGAACTCGGTCGGCTCGCTGACCAGGCCGCGGGCGTCGAAGTAGTCCTCGAACGTCTTCTGGATCGCGGCCGAGCCCGACGGCGGGACCTGCGAGCCGGGCAGTTCGCCCCGCCCGTCGTAGACGAAGCGGGCGTAGTTCGGCGAGCCGATCATGTCGAAGTTCAGGTAGAGCGCGATGCGCGACCGGTCGCGCTCGCTCAGCCCCTCGACGTACTCGGTCGAGCCGATCAGGCCCTCCTCCTCGGTGCCCCAGAACGCGAAGCGCACCTTGTTGTTGGGGGTGTCGAGCTTGGCGAGCTGCTTCGCGGTCTCCAGCACGGCGGCCGTGCCGCTGCCGTTGTCGTTGATGCCCGGGCCCTCGGCGACGCCGTCGAGGTGGGCGCCGACGACCACGACGTTGTCGCGGGCTCCGCCCTTGGTGTCGGCGGTGATGTTGTAGGAGGAGCGGGTGGTGACCTGGGCGTCGACCGCGACGCGCAGCTCCAGCGCCTCGCCCGCCGCGAGCAGTTCGGCGCCCGCCTCCTGGGTCGCGCCGACGGCCGGGATGGCCGACTCGGTGCCGACGGTGCCGTTGATCGGCCCGGCCTCGTTGTTGAAGATGACGATGGCGCCCGCGCCCGCGTCGGCCGCGTTCTGCGTCTTCTCCGAGAACGGGCAGGTGCCGCGCCGCACGACCGCGACGGCCCCCTCGGGGAACCCGGCGAAGTCGTCGGCCGAGCAGCCGCTCTCGGCGCTGTCGGCGTTGACCGCCACGCCGGGGGCCGTGACGTCGCCCCCGGTGGAGTAGGACATGGCGTCGAAGTCCTCGCCGACGGTGAACTCGCGCTCCTCGGGCGCGGTCTGGGCGAGGACGGCGGGGGAGTTCTGCGCCCAGCTGTCGTACTCGAAGGTGTGCTTGACCGGCTTGTAGCCGGCGCGGCGGAGCTGGTCGATGACGTACTTCGCGGCGACGTCGTAGCCGGGGGTGGCGCTGGCCCGGTTGCCGCCGTTGTAGTCGGCGATGGTCTGCAGGTTCTCCATGTGGGACCGGATGTTCTCCGTGGTCACCAGGGTGGGGAGCTGCGACTCGGCGGCGTGGGCGGTGCCGGGGGCCAGGCCGAGGCCGAACACCAGCGCGGCGGCGGCGCCGCCGGCGAGCAGCCGGCGTCCGGCGGGGGTGCCGGGGGACCGCCCGGTTCGTCTGCTGGACACGGATCGTCCTCCTGTGCGTGCACCCACCGACCTGGGGTGACGTGATGGGTGCGATGGGTGCGAGGTACGGTGCAGCCTGTCAGCACCGGAGCCGGGTATCAAGCCGCGTTCCGGGTCATTGCCACATCCAGCCAGATACCTTCCACAACACCATGATTCATGGTGTTATAAACGGTTCACCCCTCCGCACGCCCGTATCCGCGCTGGTGGGAGCGCGCGGCGGGCCGCCTCCGCGCGGTGCGGGGCGGCCCGGACCGGCCGGAGCTCGGGGCCGAACGGGGTGCGGGTCAGAACAGCCGCGGGGTGTCGGGCTCGATGCCGCGCAGCGCGTCGTAGTCGAGGGTGACGCAGCCGATCCCGCGGTCGGCGGCCAGGACGCGCGCCTGCGGCTTGATCTCCTGGGCGGCGAAGACACCCCGCACCGGCTTGAGAGCGGGGTCGCGGTTGAGCAGTTCCAGGTAGCGGGTGAGCTGCTCGACGCCGTCGATGTCGCCGCGCCGCTTCAGCTCCACGGCGACGGTCGCGCCCGAGCCGTCGCGGCACAGGATGTCGACCGGGCCGATGGCGGTGGGGTACTCGCGGCGGATCAGCGTGTAGCCGTCGCCGAGCGTCGTGATGTGCTCGGCCAGCAGCTCCTGGAGGTGCGCCTCGACGCCGTCCTTCTGCAGGCCGGGGTCGGGGCCCAGCTCGTGCGAGCTGTCGTGCATGACCTCGGCGATGCGCAGCACGAGCTTCTCGCCCGACTTGCCGTGTGTGACGGTCCAGACCGTGCCGTCGTCGTCGACCGCCTCGCGCACGGTGCACGGCGGGTTCATCCAGTTCAGCGGCTTGAAGGCGCGGTCGTCGGCGTGGATGGACACCGAGCCGTCGGCCTTCTGCAGGATGAGCCGCGGGGCCATGGGCAGGTGGGCGGTGAGGCGGCCGACGTAGTCGACGCTGCACCGGGCGATCACGAGTCTCACGCGCCCGATCCTAGCCGCGCCGCGCCCCCGGGGAGGCCGGTCCGGGGAGCCCGCGAAGATCGGACGCGACGGGTTCGGCCGTTCGGGTGGCGCGGAACGGGAATGATAACTATTTTCATATAGCGCCGGGGGTAGCGATCTGTGACCCCGGCGTGCCGTGACGTGTCGACGCACGGCGACTAACGTCGCTGCAGGTGCGCGGGACCCGGGGACCGACCGGCGCCCGAGGCCCCGTCGCCGCCTGCCACAACGAGAGGGACATACATGTCGCTGACGGTTTCCCCCGAACTCCTCGACAAGGCGCAGCAGGGCCCGATCGAGGACGCCGACTTCATCGCCTGCATCCGCGAGTCCCTGCCCTACGCCTGGGGCGTCGTGAGCGGGCTCGCCGAGCGCGCCGCCGCCACGGGCGCCGACTTCGAGGCCAACGAGGTCCCCCCGCCCGGCGAGGCCGAGCGCGGCCAGCTCCTGCGCATGCTGGCCAGCGACGCCATGCGGGACGCGGTCGAGCGCCACTTCGGCATGCGGCTGGCGTTCCAGAACTGCCACCGGGTCGCCCTGTTCGCACCCGGCGCCGACACCGCGTACGCGGAGTTCACCACCCCGCGCGCGCAGCTGCTCAACCAGTCGCCGGAACTCGTCGACTGCTAGCGGCGGGCGCGGCACGCCGCGCGTGAACCAGGCCCCCGGCGGGCGGGTCGGCGGACTCGGCACCGCGCCCGCCGGGGGTCCGGCCCTCGGCCCCGGCCCCATGCCCGGTGGCGGACGGCGACCACCCGGTCAGGCCTTGGGCATGGTCCGGCCGATGACCCTCCTCGCCCGCTGCGACGCCGTGTCGGAGCGGAGGACGGGCCCCTGCCGCGCATCGCGGGCGCCGGCCGGCGCGGCGCCCGGCCGCACCCAGGCGGCGCGCTGCTTCTCCCGCACCGCCTCGACCAGGGAACGCTCCCCGCGCGCACCGGCGCCGTCGATGACGGCGGCGTTGGCGGAGAACGCGCGCCCCCATTCCTCCCGGATGCCCGCCAGCGTCTCCTCGGCCTCCCGCACGTCCTCGTGGAGGGACCGGAGGCACTTCACGGCTAGACGCTGATGGCGGGCCGCGCGCCGGAACAGCGGCACCGCGTCCCGTACCCGCCCCTCGGCCAGCATCTCCTGCGCTTGGGCGGCCTCCACGGCCGCCAGGGACTCCGCGACCGCCCCCACCCGCCGGTCGGTGTTGAGCGCTTCGGCGAGGCGCTCGGGCAGGTCCGCGTAGCGCTCCAGGAACTCAGGCCAGCGCGAAGGGCCGTCGTGTGCCAGCCGCGCGAACGCCTCGAAGTCCCGGACGGCGGTGGCGTCGTGCAACGCGAGCCGGGCTTCCTGAGTCTCCGGGCTCGGATCGTCCTGCGGATCCGGGTCGCCGCCTTCGAGATAGCGCGTGATCGCGTCCACGGCCGCAGCGCACCGCTGCATCACCTCCGCGTCCTGCCTGCGGCCGGTGGCCAGCTCCTCCCGGACGAACCGGGCATAGGTGGAGGCGGCCGGACGCAACCGGGGGTCGGTAGGGTCCAGCGGGGAATGGCTCATAAGAAGGTCCAGGGCCGTGGTCATGGCCAAGCGGCGCATACCGACCCGGCGGCCCTCCTCCTGGAAGCCGGGAGACTCCAAGCACGCCAACTGGCTGCCGAGCAGCCGCATGCGCAGGTCGTCCAGCCGCTGCGTGGCCGCCGGGCCGGACACCAGCCGCTCGATGTCCACCGCCATGGCCAGCAGGACGGTCCGCCGGGCCACGGGCGCGTCGGGCACGCGCTCCAGGGTCCGCTCCCGCAGCGCGCGCAGGTCGGCGTCGATCGCCCCGGTCACCAGGAGGAAGGCGTCATCGGGCGGCAGCGTCGCGATGGCGTGCTCGCGTGCCGCCTTCAGGACCTGCAACTCCCCATGGGGGTCGTCGAGTTCGCGCTGGCTCCGCGCCTCGAGGAGGACGCCTTCCAGGAAAAGGGTGTTCAGGCGCGTCCGCTGCTCCTCCGGGGCGTCCTCCCACGCACTGCGCTGCCGCGCCGGCTCGCCCACGCCGAACGCGCCGGCCCAGTCCCTGACGTCTTCGAACAACGCGCGCGCTTCGTCGCCGTCCTGCACGGAGGCGAGGTCCCGGCCGTGGACGAACATCGCCGCCGCGGTGCTCACGCGGTTTTCGAGTTCTCTCTCGACCGCCTTGTAGAACCTCGCGGTCCGCCCCAACCTGTCCTTCAGGTGCGCCACCGCCGCGGAGAACTCCCGATGGTACCTGGGCCGGCCCTCGGCGGAGTGTTCGGCTTCGGACACGGCTCTCGCCCCCTGTACGCCACGCTCGCTGCTTCCGCGACCTTAGCGCGATTGGACGAGGTTTCACCGGAGTCATCCGCTATGCGTGGTGTGCTCCCACGGCGGTGACCGGGCGCGGCCCGGCCACCGCCGATCAGGCCAGGGCCGCCCGCACCTCGGGGAGGACCTCGCGGCCCAGCCGGGCGATGTTGCCGCGGACGGCGGCCGGCTCGCCGGCGCCCTCGACCAGCAGCATGACCCCGGCCGCGCCGGTGGTCCGCGCCTGGTGCACCAGCCGCTCCACGCACAGCGCCGGCGACCCCACCGCGTGGGTGGCGCAGAGGAACTCCGCGTAGGCGCGGGCGTCGCGCGGCTCCCGCGCCCGGCCGTCGACCCGCACGTACCCCGCCAGGCCCGGCTCCAGCCAGCGCGGCAGCGCCTCCAGCAGCACCTTGCGGGCCTGGTCGTCGGTGTCGGCCACGTGCGCCACGCCCGCCACCACGTGCCCGCCCGGCGCGGTCCCCGCCGCCCGAGCGGCGCGGTCGTGGGCGGCCACCAGCTCGGCCTGCCCCTCGGGGGTGAGGTGCATCCCGATCTGGAGCGGCAGGCCCAGCCGGGCGGCCAGCTCCGCGGTCGCCTCCGAGGTGGCCGCCACCCACACCGGCGGGCGCGGCCGCGTGCGCGGCTCGGGCACGATCTCCACCTCGCGGAACCCGAACGTGGCGCCGTCGGCCCGCACCCGGCCGCCGCCCAGCGCCCTGAGCAGCAGCTCCAGCCCTTCCGGGAACCCGCGCTCGTGGCGGTCGAGCCCGGTGCCGAACACCTCCAGCTCCACCCACGGCCCGCCCCGGCCGACCCCCAGCCGGAACCGGCCGCCCGACACCTGGTCGAGCAGGTTGGCCTCCTCGGCCAGGGCCACGGGGTGGCGGGTGCTGAGCACGCTGACCGCGGTGCCCACGCCGATCCGCCGGGTGCGGCCCAGGACGAACCCGGCCAGGGCGACCGCCGAGGGGCAGCGGCCGTAGCTCATGAAGTGGTGCTCGGCGAACCAGACGTCGTCGAACCCGGCCGCCTCCGCGGCGACCGCGGCCTCCACCGACGACTCCAGTACCGACGTGTGGTCCCGGCCGGGGAATCCGGCGGCGGGCAGGAACGCTCCGATACGCATGCCGACATTGTTTCCGGGCAGATCCCCGCGCGCCGGGGAAACCGCGGAATCGCTCCGGCGCACCGCCCCGGCGGAGCGCGCCGACCGCGGCTACCCGGCGGTAACGCGAGGGGGACGACGGTCTAGGGTGGGGCCATGGTGCAGGAATTCAACAGGGTCGGAGTGGTCGGGCTCGGCACGATGGGCGCCGGCATCGTCGAGGTGTTCGCGCGCGCCGGGTTCCACGTCACCGGCGTGGAGATCGACGGCGACGCCGTCGACCGCGGCCGCGCGCACATCGAGCGGTCACTGGAACGGGCCGTCGCCAAGGGCAAGCTGACCGAGGACGAGCGGGGGGCGGTCCGCGACCGCATCACCCTCTCGGCCGACCGGGACGACCTGGGCGACGCCGACTTCGCCGTCGAGGCCGTCCCCGAGCGCATGGACGTCAAGCGCGACGTCTTCACCGACCTCGACCGCATCTGCCCGCCCGGGACCATCCTCGCCACCAACACCTCCTCGCTGTCGGTGACCGAGATCGCGGCTCTCACCGGCCGCCCCGATAAGGTCGTCGGCCTGCACTTCTTCAACCCCGCGCCGGTCATGCGGCTGGTCGAGGTGGTCGGCACGGTCGCCACCGACGCCGCCACGCTCGCCGTCGCGGCGGAGGTGGCCAAGCGCATCGGCAAGACCCCCGTCACCGTCGGGGACCGCGCCGGGTTCGTCGCCAACGCGCTGCTCGTCCCCTACATCAACGACGCCGTGGGCCTCTACGAGCGGCGGATCGCCTCCCGCGAGGAGATCGACGGCGCCGTCACCGCGGCGGCCGGTCTGCCCATGGGCCCGCTCACCCTCGCCGACCTCGTCGGCCTGGACGTCTGCCTGGCCGTCATGGACGTGCTGTGGGACGAGTTCCGCGAGCCCCGCTACGCCGCCGCCCCGCTGCTGCGGCGCATGGTCGCCTCGGGCCGCCTCGGCCGCAAGACCGGGCGCGGGTTCTACGACCACACGCGCGAGGACGCCCCCGCCGAGGAGCCGCCCGCCGGACCGCTGGCCGCCGCCGTCCGCGGCGGCGTCCTCGGCGCCGACCTGGCCGACCTCCTCCTCGCCCGGCACATCGACGACGCCGTGCGCATGGTCGGCGACGGCTACGCCACCGCCGACGACGTCGACGCCGCCATGCGGTTCGGGTGCGGCTACCCCCAGGGGCCGATCGAACTGCTCGACGCCCGCGGCGCCGACGCGGTCGCCGACGCCCTCGGTGCCCTCGCCAACGCCCACCTGGCGCCCTACGCGCCCGCCCCGCTGCTGGCCCTGCTGCTCAGCGAGGGCCGCACCACCCTGCGCGACCCCGCCTGACCCGCCGCCCCGCGCCCGCCGGGCGCGGGGCCGCGGCCCGCCCACCACCCGGCCGCTCCTACCCTGGACGGGTGAGCCCGCGCCGCAACAGCCCCCGCCGCAAGCAGGGGGGCCGCACCCCGCCGCCGCCCGACGGCGACGCGCTCGTCCTGCGCATCACCGGCGGTGAGCGGCGCGAGACCGGCCCCGACGGCGACTGGGTGGTGCGGCGCATCAGCGGCGCCGCCGCCGCCAAGACCTACCGGTGCCCCGGGTGCGCGCAGGACATCCCGCCGCACACGCCGCACGTCGTCGCCTGGCGTCCGTTCGGCGACGGCGAGGACCGGCGGCACTGGCACTCGTCGTGCTGGGACAACCGGCTGCGGCGCGGCGTGCGCCCGCCCCGCCGCTGACCCCTGCCGACCCGCCGCCACCGCGACCCCACCGAGGAGCCATGGAGATCCGCGCCAGCACGATCCTGCCCGCCGACCGCCGCCCCATCACCCTGCACACCGCCGACGGGCTGGAACTCGTCGGCGAACTCGCGCTGCCCCAGGACCGCCCGCCCGTCGCCACCCTGGTGTGCCTGCACCCGCTGCCCACGGCCGAGGGCATGATGGACAGCCACGTGCTGCGCAAGGCGTCGTTCCGGCTGCCCGCGCTGGCCGGGGTGGCGGTCCTGCGGTTCAACACGCGCGGCACCACGTCGCGCCACGGCACCAGCCAGGGGGAGTTCGGCGAGGGCGAGACCGAGCGGTTCGACGTCGCCGCCGCCATCGAGTTCACCGAGTTCGAAGAGCTGCCCGCGCCGTGGCTGCTCGGCTGGTCGTTCGGCACCGAACTCGCCCTCAAGTGGGGGTGCGACCCCGAGGTGGTCGGCGCCATCCTGCTGTCGCCCCCGCTGCACCGGGCGGGCGACGCCGACCTCGACACCTGGGCCGCCTCCGGCAAGCCGCTGGTGGCGCTGGTCCCCGAGTTCGACGACTACCTGCGGCCCGACGCGGCGCGGGAGCGGTTCGCGCGCGTCCCGCAGGCCGAGGTGATCGGCGTCGACGACGCCAAGCACCTGTGGGTCGGCGAGCCCTACGTGCGCCGGGTCCTGGACGAGGTCACGGCGCGGGTGGCCCCGGCCGCCCACCCCCTGCCCACCACCTGGGACGGCCCCGCCGAACGCGACACCGTCTGACCCGGCGGTCGACCCCGGCGGCCGGCCCCGGCCGCCCGGGACGGCCGCCGAACGGCGACGGCCCCGGTCCGCAGCAGCGGACCGGGGCCGTCGTGTTCAGCCGTGCGGGGCCGAACGGGTCACTCCTGCCACCAGTCCTCGTCGTCGGAGCCCTTGCCGGACTTCGCGGCGACGGGCTGACGGGTGGACTCCAGGGCCGCCGGCTGCTCCTTGGGAGCGGCGACCGGGGCCGGGGCGGGGGCCGCCGGGGCGGCCATGGTGTCGCCGCCGCCCAGCAGCTGGCGCAGCTGCTGCAGGTGCGACTGGATGCTGTCGCGCTGGCGGGTGAGCTCGTCGACCTGCTGCCGGGCCGCGGTCATGATGCGGTCGGCCTCGGACTTGGCGTCGCCGACCAGGTGCTCGGCCTTCGACTTCGCCTCGGTGGTGATCTGCTCGGCGTTCTTCTTGGCGTTGCCGACCACCTGCTTGGCGTGCTGCTCGGCGTCGCGGCGGGTCTGCTCGGCCTGCGCGCTGGCCTTGGTGGCCCGCTGCTCGGCGCTGGCGGCCCGCTCCTCGGCCTCGGAGACGAGCTTCTGGGTGGCGGCCTGAGCCGCGGCCAGCCGCTCGGCGTCCTGGCGCTCGGCCTCCTCGCGCCGGCCGGCGAGCTGGATCTCGAACTCGGCCTCCTCCTGCGCGCGCTTGGCCTCGCTCTCCTCCAGCGTGCGCTGCGCCTGGGCCCGCATCTCGTCGGCCTGGCGCTTGGCGGTCTGGAGGGTCTCGTCCCGCTCGCGCTTTGCCGAGGCGCGCGCCTGCGCGCACTCGCGCTCGGTGGTGGTGCGCAGCTTGGCGATCTCGCCCTCGAAGGTGGCGCGCTTCTCGGCGATCTCGTGGTCGACCGCGGAGCGCTTCTTCTGCACCTCGCGCTCGGTGGTGGAGGTGAGCTCGTCGGACTCGCGCCGGGCGGCGGTGCGGATGTCGTCCGCCTCGCTCTCGGCGCTCTGCCGCATCTCGTCGGCCTCGCGCTGCGCGGTGGTGCGGAGGTCGGTGGCCTCGTTCTCGGCCGCCGCGCGCATGTCGGCGGCCTCGATCTTCGCGGCGGCCTTGATGTCGTTGGCCTCGGCGCGGGCACCCTGGACGAGCTCGGTGGCCTGCTCCTCGGCGAGGCGCAGGAGCTGCTCGATGCGCGCGCCCAGCCCCGAGTAGGTGGGCCGGTCCTGCTCCTGGAGCAGCCGCTTGGCCTCGGTGAGCTCGTTGCGGCTCTGCTCGACCTCCTGGCGCGCGTGGTGCAGCTCCGCGTGCTTCTGGCTGATGTAGCTGGTGACCTGGTCCCGGTCGAAGCCGCGCAGCACCACGTCGAACTCGGTGGCCTGGCTGCCTTCCTCGAAGAAGTTGGTGAGCTGGGTTTCAATATTATTCGGCGACATGTGGCGGAATCCTGAACGGGTGACGAGACGGCTGCATTACGGGTGTAGGTGTCGAGAGTGGGCGCGGGGTGCGGTATCGGGGTCCGCGGCCGCCGGCGGCCGGATCCGGCGGGGTGGTCCTCCGGGGAGGCTACTCCGCGGGGACCGGCTGCGCAGGGGAGTTCGCTCCATTGATGCGGAGCCGTGGTCAGCGGACACGGGGACACCGTACGCGCCCGACCCGACTGGGGTCCTGTACGGGCGGGGACAGGGGCAATAGCCAGAAAACCTGGCAGCTAGCAGACTTTATCAAGCTCAACCCCCCGGGGAAGAGGGTTCCGGGCATTTCACCGTCTGTTCGGCGCCGACGCGGGCGGTCGGACGTGCGCCGACGCCCAAGGTGACGGTTGCATTACTCCTGAGTCAGGTCCGGCTCACCTCCGGCCCCGCCGTGCGCCGCGGCCTGCACGAGTTCCGTCAGCACCCCGCCGCAGTCCTTCGGGTGCAGGAACACGATGCTCGACCCCATCGTCCCGGGCCGCGGCGCGGCGTCGAGCACCCGCACCCCCCGCCCGCCGACGGCCGCCGCCGCGCCGGCCACGTCGCCCGTCCCGAAGGCGATGTGGTGCACCCCCTCGCCGTGCCGGGCGAGGAACCGCGCCACCGGGGAGTCGTCGCGGACGGGCTCCAGCAGCTGCAGGTAGGTGGCCCCGCCGTCGTCGGTGCCGTTGACCCGGAGCATGGCCTCGCGCACCCCCTGCTCCTCGTTGACCTCCTCGTGGGCCACCTCGAAGCCGTAGGTGTCGCGGTAGAACGCCACGCTCGCGTCCAGGTCGGCGCAGGCGATACCGATGTGGTCGATTCGGGTCAGCACGGTGGTCGGACCTCCCAGGTTACCGGCGTGTATGTATCGTGGCAGAGCAGGACCGACGACAACACGTGGAGGCCCCCCAATGCCCGGTTCCGTCATCGTCAGCGGTGCCCGGACCCCCATCGGCCGGCTGCTCGGCTCCCTCGCCGGGTTCGGCGCCGTCGACCTGGGTGCCGCGGCCATCCGGGCCGCCCTCGAACGCGCCGGCATCGGCGGCGACCGGGTCGACTACGTCATCATGGGCCAGGTCCTCCAGGCCGGCCAGGGCCAGATCCCGTCCCGGCAGGCCGCCGTCAAGGCCGGCATCCCCATGCACGTGCCCTCGCTGACCATCAACAAGGTGTGCCTGTCCGGGCTCGACGCCATCGCGCTGGCCGACCAGCTCATCTCCGCCGGCGAGTTCGACGTCGTCGTCGCGGGCGGCATGGAGTCCATGACCAACGCGCCGCACCTGCTGCCCAAGTCGCGCCACGGCTACAAGTACGGCTCCATCGAGGTCCTCGACGCCACCGCCCACGACGGCCTCACCGACGCCTTCGACGGCGACTCCATGGGCGCCTCCACCGAGCGCCACAACGCGCGCCTGGGCATCGGCCGCGCCGAGCAGGACGCGTTCGCGGCGCGCTCCCACCAGCGGGCCGCCGCCGCCATCAAGGACGGCCGGTTCGACGCCGAGATCGTGCCCGTCGCCGTCCCCCAGCGCAAGGGCGAGCCCCGCCTGTTCACCGAGGACGAGGGCGTGCGCCCCGAGACCACCGCCGACAGCCTGGCCCGGCTGCGCCCCGCCTTCGACGCCGACGGCACCATCACCGCCGGCTCGTCCTCGCAGATCTCCGACGGCGCCTGCGCGGTCGTGGTCATGAGCCGCGCCAAGGCCGCCGAACTCGGCTGCGAGGTCCTCGCCGAGATCGGCGCGCACGGCAACGTCGCCGGACCCGACAACAGCCTCCAGTCGCAGCCCTCCAACGCCATCCGGCACGCCCTGCGCAAGGCCGGCGCCGACGTCGCCGACCTCGACCTCATCGAGATCAACGAGGCGTTCGCCAGCGTCGCCGTGCAGTCCGTCCGCGACCTCGGCGTCTCCGAGGACATCGTCAACGTCGACGGCGGCGCCATCGCGCTGGGCCACCCGATCGGCGCCTCCGGCGCCCGCATCGCCCTGCACCTCGTCCACGAGCTGCGCCGCCGCGGCGGCGGGCTCGGCGCGGCGGCGCTGTGCGGCGGCGGCGGCCAGGGCGACGCCCTGCTGCTCACCGTCCCCGGGGCCTGACACCCGCCCGGCGGCGGCCCGTTCCGCTCGGCGCGGAAGGGGCTGCCGCCCCGGCCCGGTCCTGTCTAGGGTCGGGGACATGAGCGACACCCCGCCCCCCGGGCTCGTCTCCGCCTCCGACGGCCGCCTGGCCGACCTCCAGCGGCGCGCCGTCGCCGTCGCCGCCGGCGGCGAACGGGAGATCCTGGAGACCTTCCTCGACTACCTCCGCTACGCCGTCGTCCGCAAGATCCGCGGCGTACCCGAATCCGACGCGCGGCACCGCCCCCTCGGGTCCGCCACCAGCCTCGCCGGGATCGCCGTCCACCTCACGCTGGTCGAACGCAACTGGTTCCACCGCGTGCTGCCCGGGCGCACCTGCGAGGAGGTCGGGCTCGACCTGTCCGACCCCGAGGCCACGTGGACGGTGCCCGAGGACGCCACCGTCGACGGCGTGCTCGCCGAGTACGAGCGGGTGTGCGCGGAGTCGCGGGCCATCGCCGCCGGCTACGCGCTCGACGCCACCGCCGTCCACGAGGAGCTCGGCCCCACGTCGCTGCGGTGGATCCTCGTGCACATGGTCGAGGAGACCGGGCGGCACGCCGGGCACGCCGACATCCTCCGCGAGCGGATCGACGGCGTCACCGGCGAGTGACCGCGCCGGCCGGTGCGGCCCGCGGCCCCAGCGGATCGGCCGCGGGCGGCACCGCGGTGCGGCGGTCCGCGTCGGCCGAGCCCCGGTCGGGCAGCCACAGCACGAACGTGCTGCCCACCCCCAGCTCCGAGTGGACCGCCGCCGCCCCGCCGTGGCTCTCGGCGATCTGGCGGACGATGGCCAGCCCCAGCCCCACCCGGCGCTCCTGCGACGGCGGCCCGGCCGGGGCCGACCGCGGCCGGCCGAAGCGGTCGAAGATGCGGTCCTGGTCGCCGGCGGCGATCCCCGGCCCCTCGTCGCGCAGCGCCAGCCAGCCCCACCCGCCGCGGCTGCCCGTCGCCAGCTCCAGCGCGGAGCCGTCCGGGGCCAGCCGCACCGCGTTGGACAGCAGGTTGTCGACCGCGCGGCGCAGCGCCTGCGGGTCGCCCGCCACCACCGGCCCCGGCGCCAGGCGGCGGGAGAGCGTCAGGCCCCGCTCGGCGGCGAGCACGGTGTACTCCTCGGCCGCCTCCCCGGCCACCGCCGCCAGGTCCACGTCGACGTCGGCGAACGCCGGCGAGGTGCGCCGGGCCGACGCCAGCAGGTCCTCCACCAGGCTGGTCATCCGCGAGATCGCCCGGGTCACCACCATGCCGGCCTGGGCGCGCGCCTCGGGCGAGGAGTCGTCGTGGGCGAGCACCGCGTCGACGTTGGCCTGGATCACCGCCAGCGGGTTGCGCAGCTCGTGCGACGCGTCGTCCACCATGCGCCGCTGCGCGGTGAAGGCGCCCTCCAACCGGGTGAGCATGTCGTCGATGGTGGCCGACAGCGCCCGCAGCTCGTCCTGCGGCCCCGCCAGGCCGATACGCCGCGACAGGTCGGTGGCCGAGATGTCCCGCGCGGCCGCCGTGATGTCCCGGATCGGCCGCAGCGCCCGCCCCGACAGCCACCACCCGGTGGCCAGGCCGGCGGCGAGCAGGCCGGCGAGCGCCACCACCGAGTAGTCGCGCAGGTTCTCCAGGAGCTGGTAGTTGACCGCCGCCTCGACGCTGCGGATGTCGGCGGCCGCGAACTCGTGCCCCTCCTTGACCTGCCAGGCGCCGTCGGCGTCCTGGTACACCTTGCTGACCGTCACCGGCCGCAGCGGCTCGGCGTCGAGGGTCGCCGACAGGGCGAGGTAGATGCCGCCGAGCACCACCGCCGCGAACCCGAACAGCACCGCCGAGTACGCCACCGTGAGCCGGAACCGGATCGACTGCGCCCACAGCGGGCCCCGCCCACGCCGCCCCCCGTCCGTCCGCGTCATGCGCCCGCCTCCGCCCGCAACCGGTAGCCCCGGCCGATCACCGTCTCCAGCGCCGGCCCCTGCCCGTCGGCGGCCAGCTTGCGCCGCAGCGTGCCGACCGTGACCCGCACGCTCTGCGTGAACGGGTCGGTGTTCTCGTCCCACACGTGCTCCAGCAGCTCCTCGGCCGAGACCACGTGCCCGGGGCGCGACATCAGGTAGCGGAGCACCCCGAACTCCTTCAGCGTCAGCGACAGCTCCCGGCCGCCCCGGGTCACCAGGTGCCGGGCGCTGTCGAGCCGGAGCCCGCCCACCTCCAGCACCGCCGATCCGCCCGTGACGTCGCGGCGCAGCAGCGCCCGCACCCGCGCCAGCAGCTCGGCCAGCGCGAACGGCTTGGTGATGTAGTCGTCGGCGCCCTCGTCGAGGCCGCGCACGCGGTCGGCCAGACCGGCCCGCGCGGTCAGCATCAGGATGCGCAGCTCGGTGCCCGACGCCGCGGCGACCTCGCCCCGGCGCACCGCCCGGCAGACCGCGAAGCCGTCGGAGTCGGGCAGCGTGATGTCGAGGATCATCAGGTCGTACTCGGTGACGGCGAGCTTCTCGGCCGCCTCGGCGGCCGTCGCCGCCGCGTCGACCGCGTACCCGGCCCGGCCCAGGCCGCTGCGCAGCGCGCTGACCAGACCCTCTTCGTCCTCCACCACCAGTAGTCGCACGGCCTTACCCTAACCGCGCCGGGAAGCCCGGTGGCGTGGGGCTTTCGGTGGATTTTCGGTGCTGTTTCACGGCGTTTTCGGCCCCACCTGGTGTCCTTGGGCCGCCCCTCCCGGACCCCGAGGGGCACCCCCAGCGAAGGAGACCCCCCATGGCCGTCCCGCCCAGCCGCGGCCGCCTCGCCCTGGCGGCCGCCACCACCGCCGCCGCCGTCTGCCTCGTCGTCGCCGGGGCCGTCGTCGCCGTGGGCGCCGAGGGACGCGCCGGCGAGCCGGCGTACGTGGACCTGGTGGTGCGCGCCGCGCAGGACGACGGCGCCGAGCGCCACCACGGCACCGCTGGGCGCGACCCGGCGCGCGGCCACGTCCCGGGCGGCTGACCGGGCGGTCCGGGACCGCCCTCGGGCGGGGCCGGCCGGGCGGGCCGGGCCGTACCCGCCCGGCCGGGCCAGCGCGGGGGCGTGCGGCGCTCCCCGGCCGGTACTTGCGATACTCGGGCGGACCGGGACCTTCGGCGCCGAGGAGCCACATGGACGTCAGCGAACTCGTCGACCGCACCGTGCGGGGCGACCACCGCGCCATCGCGCGCGCCATCTCGCTGGTGGAGAACGGGGCACCGGAGCTGCGCGCGATCATGGCCGGCCTGGCGCCGCACACCGGGCGGGCCCGGGTCGTCGGGCTCACCGGGCCGCCCGGGGTCGGCAAGTCCACCACGACCGCGGCCCTCGTCGCGGAGCTGCGGGCGCGCGGCGCCGGGACCGCCGTCCTCGCGGTCGACCCGTCCTCGCCGTTCACCGGCGGGGCGCTGCTCGGCGACCGGGTGCGCATGCAGCGGCACGCCGCCGACGGCGGGGTGTTCATCCGGTCGATGGCCAGCCGGGGGCACCTGGGCGGGCTGTCCTGGGCCACCCCGCACGCGCTGCGGGTTCTCGACGCCGCCGGGTTCGCGGTCGTCCTGGTGGAGACGGTGGGCGTGGGCCAGGCCGAGGTCGACATCGCCCGGCACGCCGACACCACCGTGGTGCTGTGCGCCCCCGGGATGGGCGACGGCGTGCAGGCGGCCAAGGCCGGCGTGCTGGAGATCGCCGACGTGTTCGCCGTCAACAAGGCCGATCGCGACGGCGCGCACGCCACCGTGCGCGAGCTGCGGCAGATGGTGGGCCAGGCCGACCGCGCCGAGGGGGAGTGGCGGCCGCCGATCGTCAGCACCGTCGCCGCCGACGGCACGGGGGTGGCCGAGCTGCTCGACCGGATCGACGCCCACGACGCCCACCTGCGGCGCACCGGGGAGCTGGAGCGGCGGCGGCGGGCCCGCGCCCGCGAGGAGGTCGAGGCGATCGCCGTGGGGGCGCTGCGCGAGCGCCTGGCCGACGTGCACGGGCACGCGGCGCTGGACGCGCTCGCCGACCGGGTGGCCGCCGGCGGCACCGACCCCTACGCCGCGGCCGACACCCTGCTCGCCGCCGTGGCGGACGCCGGGTGAGCCGCGGCGCCGGGGCGGAAGTCCGTTCGCTTGCGGCGTATTCGGGACACGGACGGCCGTCCGAGTAGTTGTATGGAACGTGGACGAGTCCCGGAATCGGGACACGCCGCACGCCGTGCGGTTGCGATTT
>NZ_BCRK01000062.1 GCF_001552555.1 Nocardiopsis trehalosi NBRC 14201
CCCTGGTGTCGGCCCTGGGCGAATGCTGGTACGGCATCCTGCGCCGGCGGTACCCGGAACACGACGTCCGCGTCTCCGTCGACCTCGACGAGCAAGGCACCGCCCCCAAGGGCCCCAGCCTCACCCTGTGGAGCTTAACGAATAGACGTGGAGGTGATTGATTCGGCGTTTCGGGTTTTCCTCCGAATCGGTTGCACCCTTTCGGAGGACGATCTGCGCTACATCGAGAATGCGCTCGAATCATTCGGCCCCGAAGGGCACCTCAAAGTCAGAAAGGGCCCTAGGGGCGGATTCGTCAAGATCGACATTGGTTCGAACCCCCGACCGGAACCGCTTTTGGAGATGGTCGTTCGGCTTGGCGACGGTTTCGCTCGACGCCTCGCGAGGTCGAGCCGGGAGTCCGCTGGACGTACCGTCATCTCCATCGTTCAGGTCATCGACGAACCCGATGACCCCATACAGAAGGGCATCGCCATCTCCCCCGAACTGGTCAATTGGGCGGCGGCCGCTGAAGCGTCCTTCGACATCGATCAGTCCATGTATACGGACGACGATGATGAGTGAGCGCTAGATCCAGACGTCTCGGCACGGTCGTTCGGCGGCCACTGGATTCGATCGGAACTCTCTCTGCTGTCGTACGTGCGCCGTCTTCTCGCAGTGATGGCTCTTGACACCCTCGGCCGGAGGGCGGCGACACTCGTCGTCATGGCTTTCCACTTCCGCGTGGTCCCGCCCTCGCCGGGCCCGCCGCGCCTACTCGGGGTCCCCGATGACCGCGACCACGACTCGCTCGTCATGGTGTCCTGCGACGCGCTCGGTGAGACGGACGCGGAGTTCCACGTGCACGGCTTCGGCCAGAGTCCGTGGCCTGTCGACGTCGCCTATGACCTGTCCACGTTCGTCGAACAGCTGCCCAACCTGGAGCAGAACGTGCGGGCGGGCAGGCCGAGCGCGGTCGCCTTCTACGGCCAGGGGATCGAACGGAGGTTGACGTTCGAGCCTTTGGGGCTCGTGGTCTCCGTCCGCTGTGCGTCTCGTGTGCCTTGGACCCCTGTCCCGGACATCGAGATCATGGAGCGTCGGCGGTTGGTCGACCTGCTGGTCGGGGTGCGGGGCGCCTTCGCGCGTTCGCTGCTCATTGTGGCGCCGGATATCGCCGCTCTGAGACCGTTCTCGGAGTGGTGGTGGGAGGCGGACCGTGGTGGGGTGTGAGCCGGCGGCGGCGTCGTTTCCGGACCTGGAATGAGCGGAAGTGAACCGTGGACGACGTGTTCGCGTGGGTGGGTGCCGCGCGATTCCGGGATGTGGTCGCGCCCGGGTACATCGAGCGCGACTGCGCTCCGCCGGAGTTCCGGCCGTGGGGCGACACCGTGGCGCTCGCCGCCGACGAGGGGTACCTCCGGCTCGACTCGGTCGACTCCCACGGCCGACTCCGGGTCGGTGTCGCCGCCGAACTCACCGTGCCCGACCCCATCCGCGAGGAGGGATTGGAGTTCGCGGTGGCGTCCCAGGGCGACCAATTCCTGTTCGACGCGTCGAGCGCGTACGCGTGCGGCCGGGTCCGCTACGTGACCGACGCGGAATCGGACCCGGCCGAAGGCATCGTCAGATGCGCCGAGTTCACCTTCAACGGACGCCACACCGTCTTCGCGGACCCGGAGTGGCACTTCGGCATCCTGCTCGGCAGAGCGGGCGCCTACGAACACTGGTGGAACCACCACCACGCCGAGGACGGTCACCGCTTCACCGAGCGCACCTGGCGCCGTCCCTGACCAGCCCTCCACGATGCCTGGCACTCCGCTTGCAGCGCTTCACCTCCACGGGCGTGAAGAGGACACCAGATGACCTGCGGTTTCACTAAGGCGCAATACCGTTTCTTGCGTCCGCGAGGGGATGGCCGGAGAGCATGCCTGCCTCCATCCTCTGACACCTGGGATCGCAAACAGTAGGACAGGGAGAGGACGAGCGTCGGCAGATGACGGCCTGGCAGGCGAATCGGTGCACGGTCGTCGCGTAGGAGCCGTGCTGCACCCGGGGCGGGTAGCCACGGCCCTACGCCTGTAGGACTGGAGCGTCGAGGTCGAATAGACCACCCCCATTGAGCTCACAATAAGGTTAGGCTAGCCTTTCTTTCACTGGCGCGCGGCTCTGGCGGACGTCGATCGACGGCCTCGATGGCGCGCGCCTTCACCCGCACCGCGCAGCGGGGGACGATCCCACACGACCGAGGACTCCCCATGACCACGCTCCCCTCCCCCGCGCTGCCCGTGCGAGGACATCGCGGATGCCTCGCACTCGCCGCACACGGACGACACGCCACCCCGCCGCCGTCCTCCGACCGGCGACTCCCCATCACCGCTCCCTCGAACGGTTGTGGCCACTGATGCCGCGCAACTGGCAGCGGGGCGTCATGCGGGTCATGCGCATCCCGAACCACCCCGTGACCGTCACCGCCGTCCACGACTTCACCCCTTGGTACCGGCGCGTCACCTTCTCGGCGCCCGACCTGGTGAAGGACCTCGACGTGTTCCCCACCCTGTGGCTCCGCCTCTGGGTGCCCCACCCCGCCAAGGGCGACGGCTACGTCAGCCAGCGCGGCTACACCCTGGTCGACGTCCGCCCCGACGCGGGGACGTTCGCGCTCGACTTCGTCCTGCACGACGTCAGCGGCCCGGCCGGCGACTGGGCGCGGCAGGCTCACCCAGGGGAGGAACTGGAGGTCGCGCTGACCCCCGCGCACATCGGTCTGCCGGAGGGTACGGCGTCGGTCCTCCTCGCCGGGGACGTCACCGCGCTGCCGGCCATCAACACGTGGCTGGAGGCGATCCCGCCGGAGGTGGAGGCCGCCGTCTGGGTGGAGGACGACCACGAGGGCCGCGACGGCCTCCCGCGCACCGACCGCGCGGGCACGGCGTGGACGTGGGTCGAGCGCGAGGGTCCGCGCGGCGCCGCCCTGGCCGAGGCCGTCGCCGCGACCGCGCCGGCTCCCGGACGCTACGCGTGGGCGGCGGGCGAGAAAAGCCTGGTCCAGGCGGTACGCCCGGTTCTGCGCGACCGGCTCGGCCTCGACCGCGCCCACCAGTTCACCCAGTTCTACTGGATCGAGGGCCGCTCCACCGGCTGATGCATCGCGCCCACGCAGATCAACCACCTGCTCGCCCCCTCGGTTCACCTTCACAGGCGTGGAGAGGGCACTAACTGGCCTGCGGTCTCACAATGGCGCAATACCGTTTCGAGAGGCGATGCGGCGGGCGCCGTAGGCGTCTGCGGCATGGTCGCATCGAGTCGCAGAGTAGGGCGGGCGCAGCAGGGAGTTCACCGACTCGTCAGGCTCCGACGGCGGCGAGGGCCGTGGAGATGTCCGAGTGGACCGGGATGAGGAGGTCGACGCCCGTGAGGGCGAAGAGTTTCCGGACCTGCGGGTGCGGGGCGACCAGGACGGGCGCGGCGTCACCGGACTCCAGGTTGCGGAGCAGCTCCATGATGGCGTGAACGCCCGAGGCGTCGCAGAACACGGTCGCGCCCATGTCGATGACGAGGTACGCCGGGCGGACCCGGGCCGCGTCGGTGAGGGCACGAGTGAAGCCTTCGCGCTCGGCGAGGTCGATCTCGCGCGGCGCGGTCACGATGACGCGATCGGCGTCCCAGACCGTCAGGACGTCGGCGGCAGCGGTGATGGGGGTCACCTCCGATGGTGGCGCCGCTTCGCGGTGTCGGGCGCCCCGCCGGGGGTTCAGGGGCGCACCGACCGCCGGCGGATGCCAGGCGGATGCGGCTTATTGGGCTCAACGCACCGGGCACGATTCGTGTTCCCCAGCGACACGCGAACGCCTGTGACGTCGGCATTTGCGAGGTTTGCGCCACTTTTTTCGTGACGCGAGTGAGGGGCCCACCGACTTCCGGCGGACCGGAATTCCGCGCTAGACCCGCCCATCATCCGGCCCGTCCGGCACCCGCGCGAGGCGACGCAGACGGCCCAGCGCTCCATCACTCGCGTGGCGGGTAGCTCGCGCGCAAGGTGACCCAGGGAAGATGCACCTCCACGGGCGTGAAGAGCACCCGGCCGTGCGCCTGGGGCCCAAGTACGACGGCGGTCCACCTCCACAGGCGTGGAGAGCACACTGACTGACCTGCGGATTCACAATGACGCAATACCGTTTTGAGAGACCGCTTCTGTGGCCGGTGGGACGGGGCGAGGTGTGGCGGCTGCGTTGGGATGAGCGTGGGTGGTCGGCGGCGGTGAGGCGGCCCATTGGGTGGTGCTCCTCCTCGCCGGGGGACGGAGGCAGGCGCCTGACGGGCATCGCCTCCTGACTTCTGCCCGGCGGCGGTCATGTGACTCACGCCCCGATGACGGTTGCCGGCGTCTCTGGGCGGGTGCAGGCGATGGGGGTGCCTGTGTGGGGTGGGGTCGCGGAGGTGACCACGCGGCCCTCGGCGAGGTGGATGCGGTGGTCCGCGTGGGACGCCGCCGCGAGGTCGTGGGTGGCGTGGACGACCGTGACCCCTTCGGCGCGCAGGTCGGCGAGGAGGGCGAGGACGGCGTCGCGGGCGGTCGCGTCGAGACCGGTGGCGGGCTCGTCGAGCAGGAGCAGGTCGGACTCCTGGGCGAGCCCTTGAGCGAGGAGCGCCCGCTGTCGCTGACCCCCGGAAAGCGCCCCGAGGGGTCGCCGCGCCAGGTGGGCGATGCCCAGCCGCTCCATGCAGGCGTCGACCACGGCGCGGTCGTGGGCGGTGAGGCGCCGCCACGGTCCGGTGTGCGCCCACCGCCCCATGGTGACGGTGTCCCGCACGGTGACGGGCAGGGTGTCGGGCGCGGCGCTGCGCTGCACGACGAGGGCGGGCCGCCGCGCGTGGCGGCGCTCGACCGTCCCCGACGCGACCGCGTGCACCCCCGCCACGATGCCGAGGAGCGTGGACTTCCCCGACCCGTTGGCGCCGACGAGGGCGGTGACGCGTCCGGCGGGCAGTTCGGCGTCGATGCCGTGCAGGGCGGGGGTCCGGCCGTAGCGTGCCTCGACCCCGCGCAGGGTGACGGCGGCCGGGCGGTCGTCCGTCACCGGTCCGCCGAGATCTGCGACGGACGCGCGGCCACCTACTACCGATACGCCGCGAGCCTCAGCGGCCGGACCTCCCGGTGTGGTGGCCTCCCCCACCATGCCGGCCGAGCGTTCCGGGGCGGTGACGCCCGCAGCCGGGAGCCCCGCTGTAGCGGTTCCGTCCGTAGCGGCCGAAAGTTCCGAGGCGGTGCCGCCCGCGACCGGGAGTCCCACTGCGGCGGTCGGACCTCCCGAGTCGAGGGCTTCCCCACCAGTGGTGGTCGAGGGCTCCGAAGCGGCGCCGCCCGCGACCGGAAGGCGCGCTGCGGCGGACCGGTCCGCGTCGGCCGGGGGCTCCGGGGTGGCGCCGCCCGTGACCGGAAGGCCCGCTGTGACGCCGCGATCGGTGGCGGCGGACGCTGCCGGCGCGGGGCCGTCTTCGCTGGTGGCGGCCGGGGTGGGGGTGGTTCCGGGGGTGGGGGTGGAAGTCGCGGGTGTGGGGCGGGGTGTGGCGTGGTCCACGTTGCCTCCCTATTGCAAGTGATAATGGTTTTCATTGTACGGTGCTCGTCATGGACTGGTTCATCGCCCCGTTCGAAGTGGGGTTCGTCGCCCGTGCCCTGGTCGGCGGGCTGCTCGTCTCGGGGATCTGCGCGCTGGCCGGCACCTGGGTGGTGCTGCGCGGCACGGCTTTCCTCGGGGACGCCATGTCGCACGGCATGCTGCCCGGGGTGGCGCTGGCGTCGCTGTTCGGCGGCAGCCTGCTGCTCGGGGCGGCGCTGAGCGCGGTGGCGATGGCCCTCGGCGTCACGGCGCTGACGCGGTCGCGGCGCATCTCGCAGGACACCGGCATCGGCCTGCTGTTCGTCGGGATGCTCGCGGCCGGGGTGATCATCGTGTCCCGCTCCCAGTCCTTCGCCGTCGACCTGACCGGGTTCCTGTTCGGCGACGTGCTGGCCGTGCGGCCGGGCGACCTCGCCGTCCTGGCGGGCGCGCTCGCCGTGGCGGCGGTGGTCGCCGCAGCGGGCCACCGGGCGTTCGTCGCCCTGGCGTTCGACCCGCGCGTCGCCGCGACCCTGGGCCTGCGTCCCCGCCTCGCCCATGCGGCGATGCTCGGCCTGATGACGCTCGCCATCACGGCGTCGTTCCACGTCGTGGGCACCCTGCTGGTGTTCGGCCTGCTCATCGCCCCGCCCGCGGCGATGGCGCTGTGGGCGCGGCGCATCCCGGTGGTCATGGCCGGGGCGGCGGTCCTGGGCGGGCTGGCGACGGCGGTCGGCCTGCTGGTGTCCTGGCACGCCCAGACGGCCGCCGGTGCGACCATCGCGGCGACGGCGGTCGGCTTCTTCTTCCTGTCCGCGGCGGGGGCGCACCTGCGCGACCGCCGACCGGCGGCCGCACGCGTGCCCGCCGACGCCAGGGGCGCGGCCGTCCCCGCCGCCGGTGGGGCCTCCAGCCCCGACCTCCGGGAGGACTCCGGCCTCCGAGAGGACTCCGGCCTCCGGGAGGACTCCGGTGTCGCGGCCGGTGCCGATCCCGTCGGCTTCTCCACCGCCGGCCCCGGGTCCATCCCCGCTTCCGGCACCTCCGGCGGTTCCCCCACTTCCGCCGATCCCGGCTCCACCCCCGCTCCCGCCGACTCCGGCGCCGCCCCCACTTCCGGCACGCCAGGCGGCTCCCCCGCTTCCGCCGGCTCCGGTGCCACCCCCGCTTCCGGCGCACCCGGCTCGCCCGCCGTCTCTGGTGGCGGGGATGCCTCCGCCGGTACCCCCCGGACCCCAGGGGCGGCGGCCGGTATCCCCGGTGCCGCCGTTCCTTCCGCAGACGACGAGTACGAGGACGCACGATGACGATCCCCCGCACCGCCCCCGCCGCGCTGGTGTGCGCGGCCGGGCTGCTGCTGGCCGCCGGGTGCGGCGCCCCCGAGGAGGCGCCGCCCGAGGAGGAGGCCACCCCGCACGGCTACGTCGAGGGGGCCGAGGAGACCGCCGAACCGCAGTGGCGGCTGGTCCTGGCCGACGCCGCCACCGGCGCCGTCCACCTGTTCGACCCCGCTACCGAGGAGGCCGCCGGCGCCGGGGAGGTCCCCGGCGTGACCGGGGCGACCACCGACGGCCGGTTCGCCTACCTCACCACCGACGACGGCGCGGCCGTGCTCGACAGCGGCACGTGGACGGTCGACCACGGCGACCACGTCCACTACTACCGCGCCCCCTCCGGGACGGTCGGCGAGGTGCCCGCCCCCACCGGCACCGCCGCCACGGGCGACGTCGCCGTCACCGTCCTCACCACCCCCGACGGCGTCCAGGTCCTCGACCGCGCCGCCCTGGAGGAGGGCGAGGTCACCGAGACGGCCGCGCCCGAGGCGGTGGCCGCCGTCCCGTTCGCCGGGCACCTGGTCACCGCCGCCGGGGACGGGACGGTGGCCGCCCTCGACCGCGAGGGCGCCCCCGCCGACCACGACCTCGCCGCCGACTGCCCCGACCCGCGCGGCCAGGCCGTCACCCGGCGCGGCGCCGTGCTGGGCTGCGCCGACGGCGCCCTGCTCCTCACCGAGGACGACGACGGCGCCCTGCACGCCGAGAAGGTCCCTTACCCCGACGGCGTCGACCCGGTCGCCGGCTTCCACCACCGGGCGGGCACCCCCGTGCTCGCCGGGCTGACCGAGGACGGCGGGGTGGCGGTGCTCGACGTCGGCGCGGCCGAGTGGACCCCGATCGACACGGGTCCCGCCGTCGCCGCGTCCGCAGCGGGCGAGGGCCTGCCCGTGCTCGTGCTCGGCGACGACGGCACGCTGCGCGCGTTCGACCCCGCGACGGGCGAGGAGACCGCGTCGACCGACCTGGTCGAGCCGGCCGAGGACGGCCCCGCGCCGTCGGTGTGGATCGACACCGGCCGCGCCTACGTCAACGACCCGGCCGCCGACGCGGTACACGAGATCGACTACAACGACGACCTGCGCGTCGCCCGCACGTTCGACCTGGAGTTCAGCCCCGACCACATGGTCGAGACGGGATGGTGACCGCGATGTCCACGCCGACCCCCGGCCCCCGCGCCGCCCGGGTCGCCGCCGCGGCGGCGGTCGCCCTGGCCCTGACCACCGCCGCCACCGGCTGCGCCGCGTTCGGCGGCGACCGCTCCGGCATCGTCGTCACCACCAACATCCTGGGTGACGCCACCCGCGCCATCGTGGGCGACGAGGCCGAGGTGACGGTGCTCATGGGCCCGAACGCCGACCCGCACTCGTTCGGCATCTCCGCCCCGCAGGCCGCCGCCCTGGAGTCCGCCGAACTCGTCGTCTACAACGGGCTCGGCCTGGAGGAGGGCGTGCTGCGCAACGTCGAGGCCGCCGCCGAGGCCGGCACCCCCGTGCTGGAGGTCGGGGCCGGGGTCGACCCCATCGACTACACGGACGGCGACACCGCCGGCACCCCCGACCCGCACTTCTGGACCGACCCGGTGCGCATGGCCGACGCCGTCGACCTGGTGGCCGACGAGGTCGTGGAGCGGGTCTCCGGGGTCGACGCCGACCGGGTCCGCGACAACGCCGACGCCTACCGGGCCGAGGTGGAGGCGCTGCACACCGACGCCGAGGAGGCGTTCGGCGCGCTGCCCGACGACCGGCGGCGCCTGGTCACCAACCACCACGTGTTCGGCTACCTCGCCCAGCGCTACGACTTCGAGGTGGTCGGCGCGGTGATCCCCAGCGGCACCACGCTGGCCTCCCCCAGCAGCGCCGACCTGGAGTCGCTGGCGTCGGCGGTCGCCGACTCGGGGGTGCCCGCCGTGTTCGCCGACTCCTCCCAGCCCGACCGGCTCGCGCAGGTCATGGCCGAGGAGGCGGGCGTGGACATCGAGGTGGTGCCGCTGTTCACGGAGTCGCTGACCGCCGAGGGCGAGGGCGCCGCCACCTACCTGGAGATGACCGCCGCCAACACCGAGGCCATCGCGGGCGCCCTGTCCGCCGACTGACCCCGATCCCCCACTTCCCCGCTCCCCCCACCCCCCGCGTCCTGGGGCGTCCGCCCCGCCATCCTCCGCAACGAAGGTGAACGACATGCACACCCCCGAACGGCCCGGGCACTCCGTCCGCGCCGCCCTCCTGCCCGGCCTGCTCATCCTCGGCCTGACCGCGGCCTGCGGCCAGGGCGGCGGCGCCGCCGAGCCCGCCGACGACGGTTCCGCCAGTGCCGCCCCGCAGGCCGCCGACCCCCTGGTGGCCACCTACGACGGCGGCCTGTACGTCATCGACGCCGAATCGCTCGACGTGGTGGCCGACATCCCCCTCGACGGGTTCAACCGGGTCAACCCGGCCGGCGACGACCAGCACGTCATGGTGTCGACCGCGTCGGAGTTCCGGGTGCTCGACACCGCCGCGGGCGAGCTGACCGACGTCGCGTTCGAGGCCCCCGAGCCGGGCCACGTGGTCCGCCACGCCGGCCGCACGGTGCTGTTCTCGGACGGGACCGGCGAGGTCACCGCGTTCGACTCCGACGCCCTGGGCGACGGCGCCCCCGAGACCGACACCCACACCACCGAGCACCCCCACCACGGCGTCGCCGTGGAGCTGGAGAACGGGGAGCTGCTGGTGACGCTGGGCGACGAGGAGGAGCGCCCCGGCATCCAGGTGCTCGGCCCCGACCGCGAGGAGGAGGTCGCCCGCAACGAGGAGTGCCCCGGCGTCCACGGTGAGGCCACCGCCCAGGACGAGGCCGTGGTCATCGGCTGCGAGGACGGCGTGCTGATCTACCGCGACGGTGAGATCACCAAGACCGACAGCCCCGACGACTACGGGCGCATCGGCAACCAGGCCGGGCACGAGGAGTCCCCCTACGTGCTGGGCGACTACAAGACCGACCCCGACGCCGAGCTGGAGCGCCCCGAGCGCGTCTCGGTGATCGACACCGCGAGCGGCGACCTGAAGCTGGTCGACCTGGGCGCCAGCTACAGCTTCCGGTCGCTGGGCCGCGGCCCCGACGGCCAGGGCCTGGTCCTGGGCACCGACGGCGCGCTGCACGTGATCGACATGGAGGCGGGCGAGGTCACCGACTCCTTCCCGGTGGTCGGCGAGTGGACCGAGCCGCTGGAGTGGCAGGAGGCCCGCCCCACCCTGTTCGTGCGCGGCGGCACCGCCTACGTGACCGACCCGGGCGCGAAGGCGCTGTACGCGGTGGACGTGGCGACCGGTGAGGTCACCGCCGAGACCGAGCTTCCCGAGGCCACCAACGAGCTGACCGGTGTGGAGACGGCCTCGGCCTGACCCCCGCCCACCCCGCGCGCCGCGGCGGCGTCCCCGCACATCGGGGGCGCCGCCGCGGCCGTTCTCACTCCTCGCGGTAGGCGGCGTCCATCTCGCCGAGCAGGGCGCCGACGTCGGTCTGGCCGGTGCACAGCTCCTGCACCCCGGTGAAGTGCGCCGACTGCACCTCGGGGTTGGGCCAGCGCTGGTCCATGAACGGCACGGTCCGGCCCTCGTCCTGGAACTCCTGGGCGGAGGCGAGGGCCGGGTCCAGCTCGTAGTCGCCGGTGGGGATGCCGGGCAGCGCGCGTCCCGCTGACCACGGTGCACGTCGGGGGCTACGAACTCGGCCGCACCGCGGCGGGTCTGGTCCTGGACGAGGCCCGCGACCCCGGGCACCGGCACCGCCGCGAGGTGCTCGCCCCCGTCTGGTGGAACGCTTCTCGGCCTGACCCCGGGGCCGCGCGGGTGCGCGGCCGCCGGGGCTCGGGGCTAACACGCCGCGCCCGGCCGGCGCCCCCACCGGGGCGGCCGGGCGCGGCGGGCGGGTCAGGCGGCGAACGCGGCGGCGTTCTCCCGCGCCCACTGGGCGAAGGTGCGCGCCGGGCGGCCGGTGACCCGCTCGACGGTCGGCAGCACCGTGTACCCCGCCTCGGGCGGGTCGGTCCGCATGGCGAGGAAGAAGGCGATGTCGTCGGCGGAGTACCCCTCGGCCTCCCAGAGGGCGACGGCCTCCTCGCGGGTGCGCTCGACGTAGCGGACCTCGCGGCCGATGGCGGCGGCGAGGATCGCCACGCGCTCCGGCATGGTGAGCGCCTCCGGGCCGGTCAGCGCGTATTCCCGGCCCCCGTGGCCGTCCGTGGTGAGCGCGATCGCGGCGACGGCGGCGATGTCCGCGTCGTGGACCAGCGCGCTGCGGATCTCCGGGAAGGGCTCGCGGACGGCGCCCTCCTCCCGGATGGAGGCGGCCCACGCCAGGGTGTTGGACATGAACTCCACCGGGGCGAGCCGCGTCCACGCCGCCGAGCCGGCCTCGACCGCGTGCTCCAGCGGGCCCTTCTCGACGGCGCCGGCCAGGACGGTGACGCGCCGCACCCCCGCCCGGTCGGCCAGGTCGACGATGCGGGGGCCGGTGTCGAGCGGGGCGTAGGTGGCGCCGTCGAAGGTGATCAGGTGGACGGCCGTCACGCCGTCGAAGGCGGCCGCCAGGGAGTCGGGGTCGGTGAGGTCGCCGGCGACGGCCTCGGCGCCGGGCGGCAGGTCCGCCGCAGCGGGGTTCCGGGTGAGGGCGCGGACGCGGTGCCCGGCGGCCAGCAGCTCCCGCACGAGCGGGCGGCCGACGTTCCCGGTGGCGCCGGTGACGAGGACGGTCTCAGGTTCGGTGATGGACATGCCGTGCACGCTAGACACCGTTGCGGCCACATGATGGCCGCGATGTCCGGCGCGGCGACCGGCGTCCCACCGCCCACCGGGGGTACGACCCGGCCTGCGGCCCCGCCCCCCGGCGCCCGGAAGTCGGGCCCGCCGCC
This sequence comes from Nocardiopsis trehalosi NBRC 14201, assembly GCF_001552555.1. GTDB lineage: Bacteria > Actinomycetota > Actinomycetes > Streptosporangiales > Streptosporangiaceae > Nocardiopsis_B > Nocardiopsis_B trehalosi. The sequence continues at coordinate 11,808 of NZ_BCRK01000062.1, forward strand.
CTCAGCCGGTCAGGGGGTGCCCCGTCGTCGCGTCGACGTGGTCCGGGACCTCCTCGTGCCGGTCGCCCACCGAGAGGGTGCCGGACGTCTCGACGAGGAGCAGCACCGCGCCGTCGGGCGCGGACGGCCGGTGCTCGGTGTCGCGCGGCACGGTGAACATGCCCCCGGCGGTCAGCCGGACGGTGCGCTCGCCCTCGGGGCCGCGCAGGCCGATGAGGAGCTCGCCTTCGAGGACGAGGAAGAACTCGTCGGTGTCGGCGTGGGCGTGCCAGACGTGGTCGCCGTGGACCTTGGCGAGCCGGACGTCGTGGTCGTTGACGCGCGCCGCCACGCGGGGGCTCCACAGGGCGTCGAAGGTCGCCAGGGCGGCGCTGATGGTGATGGGTTCCTCGGTCATGGAGAGCATCCTCACGGCCCCGCCCGGTCGGCGGAAGTGCTAGAAATCGCACATGACGCAAGAATCCTCGCAACGGGCGGGCGGCGGCCCGCACCGCGTCGTCGTGATCGTGGACGAGAACTCCAACCCCTTCGAGCTGGGGTGCGCCACCGAGGTGTTCGGGCTGCGCCGCCCCGAGCTCGGCCGCGACCTCTACGACTTCCGGCTGTGCGCGCCCGAGCCGCGGACCCTGATGCGCGACGGCTTCTACACGCTGACCGGGGTCGCCGACCTGGCGGCCGCCGACACGGCGGACACCCTGATCGTGCCGAACCGCCCCGACACCGAGGTGCCGCGCCGCCCGGCCGTGCTCGACGCGGTGCGCCGCGCGCACGCGCGCGGCGCGCGGCTGCTGGGGTTCTGCAGCGGGGCGTTCACGCTGGCGGAGGCGGGGGTGCTCGACGGCCGCCGGGCCACCGCCCACTGGCAGTGGGCGGACCTGTTCCGCGCGCGCTTCCCGGCCGTGCGGTTGGAGCCGGACGTGCTGTTCGTGGACGACGGCGACATCCTGACGGCGGCGGGCAGCGCGGCGGCGCTCGACCTCGGCCTGCACGTGGTGCGCCGCGACCACGGCGCGGAGGTCGCCAACGCGGTGAGCCGGCGGCTGGTCTTCGCCGCGCACCGCGACGGCGGGCAGCGCCAGTTCGTCGAGCGCCCGGTGCCGGACCCGCCCGACACCTCGCTGGCACCGGTGCTGGCGTGGGCGCAGGAGCGGTTGGACACCGGTCTCACGGTGGCCGACCTGGCGGCCCGGGCGGCGGTCAGCCCGGCAACGCTGCACCGGCGGTTCCGCGCCGAGCTCGGCACCACGCCGCTGGCGTGGCTCACCGGGGAGCGGGTGGCGCTGGCGTGCCGGCTGTTCGAGCGGGGCGAGTCGCGCGTCGACGTGGTGGCCCGCAGCGCGGGCCTGGGAACGGCGGCCCACCTGCGCACCCTGATGCGGCGGACGACCGGGCTCACCCCGTCGGCCTACCGCCGCCGGTTCGCCCCGGAACCGACCGCCCGCTGAAAGGCGCACGGCCCTCCGGCGTCCGGCCCGACCGACGCCGGAAGCCGGCGGGTGCATGGCCCACTCGGCGCGCACCGCCGATGGAGTCGCGGCGGCGCACCGGCGGCCCCGGCCAGGTCTGGGGCACAGCGGGCACGCGCACCCCCGGCGCGCACACCGCGATACGCGGGGTCGGCCAGTGGCCGGGCGGCTTCGGCCGGTCCAGGATGCGCTTCGGGCGCACGTGCCACGCGATCCAGGCACACCGCCGACACCCGGAAAGACCGGACTCCGGACAGGCCCAACCGTCCCGGAACACGACGGGCGGGCGGTCGGCTCGGCGCGTGAACCCGGGTGGCGGGCCGGGGGCCGCGACGGACCGGAGTGGCGCCGTTCCGGTTGACCCTCTCACCGTGTCAGGGGGTGGAGTGGGGGCGCGGCCGCCGCGCGCGGCCGTGCCCACCGCACGTGTTCGACCGGAAGGCCCCGCATGACCCCCTACGTCGGCTCCGGCCCCTACTGCTACACCAACGCCCTGGCCATGGTGCTCGGACCCGCCGCTCCCCCGCTCCCCGTGGTCGAGACCCTGACCGGGTCGCCCTTCGGCGTCCAGTCGGTCGGCGGCGTCCTCCCGCTGTTCGACCCGTACGGCTGGGACCCCGAGATCGGACTGGACGCGGCGATCGACCTGCTCGGCCTGCGCTGCGAGCGGAGCGCGGGCGGACCGCCGGAGGACGCCCTCGGCCGGTTGCGCGCCGCCTGCGCCGACGGCCCGGTCCTCGTCGGGCCGGTCGACATGGACCTGCTGACGTACCGGACCGGCGCGGCGGCGCGGCGGGAGGCCGCGCCCGCCGGGGACGCCGACGCCGGCGGTACGCCGCCCCCGGACGCCGGGGAGCGCCCGGACGCCGCCCCGGCACCGGTCATCGACGCGGCCGACCACTACGTGGTGGTCCTCGCCGTGGACGGTGGCACCGCACTGCTGCACGACCCGCACGGCCACCCCTACGCCACCCTGCCGACCGCCGACCTCCTGGCGGCGTGGGCGGCGGATGCGGTGGCCTACACCGACACCCCCTATGTGCTGCGCAGCGGGTTCGCCCGGGTGGCCGACGTCGCGGTCGACGCGGCGCTGGAGCGGTCGCTGCCACGGGCCGTGGCGTGGCTGGGCGGCCGCGCCGACCTGCCGATGCCGCCGGGGTCGCTGGGCGGCGCGGCCGCCGTCGAGCACCTGGCGGCGCAGGTGCGCGCCGGGCTGGACCCGGCCGTGCGCGTCCTGCTGGGCGTGTTCGGCATCCGGGTCGGCGCCCGCCGCCTCGCCGATGCCGCCGCCTGCCTCGGCCGGGTGGGGCTGGCGGGTCCCGCTTCCGTGGCCGCCGCGCAGGCCCGGCTCGTCGGCGCCCTCCAGTACCCGCTGGTCACCGGCGACGACGCGGCCCTCGCCGCCGGCCTGCTCCGGCTCGCCCCCACGTACGCGGAGCTGCGCGCGGCCCTCACCGCCGCCGGGGTCACGGCCGACCCGTCGGCCTGACCAGGGGCCCCACGGACGCCCGATGGCGGCGGCCCGCCCCGCACGCCGTTGCGCCGGACGCCGGGGCTCGCCCCTTCGCCGTACCGCCCGCACGCACGGGACCGGGCGCGCCCGGGGCCCGGGCGGCGCCGGGCGGATTCATGGGGCCGGGTGGAGGACGAGGGCCGCGTTGTGGCCGCCGAAGCCCGATGAGACCGTGACGACCGCGCCGTCGCCGGTCTTGCGGGGGACGGCCGTGACCGCGTCGATCTCGCAGCGGGGATCGAGGTCGACCAGGTTGGCGGTCGGCGGGGCGAGGCCGTCGCGGACCGCGAGCACGGCCAGGACCGCCTCGACCGCTCCGGCCGCGCCCATGAGGTGCCCCATGGCGCCCTTGGGCGCGCTGACCGGGACCCCGCCCGGGCCGAACACGGCCGCGAGGGCGCGCGCCTCGGCGAGGTCGCCCGCCGGGGTGGAGCAGGCGTGCGCGCTGACGTGGACGACGTCGCGGGTGGTCAGGCGGGCGTCGTGCAGGGCGGCCGCGACCGCCCGGGCCACCCCTTCGCCGTCGGGTTCGGGGGCGGTGGCGTGGTAGGCGTCGGTGGTGCGCCCGAACCCGGCGAGTTCGGCGTAGACGCGCGCCCCGCGCCGGGCGGCGTGCTCGGCGGACTCCACCACCACGAAGGCGGCGCCCTCGCCGAGGACGAACCCGTCGCGGGTGGCGTCGAACGGCCGGGAGGCCCGCCCGGGGTCGCCGGTGCGCCCGGACAGCACCCCCAGATCGTGGTAGGCGCGCAGCGCGGCGGGGCCGAGCGGGGCGTCGGTCCCACCCGCCAGCACCACGTCGGCGGCGCCTTCGCGGACGAGCCGCAGCGCCTCGCCCACGGCGTGGCCGCCCGACGCGCCGACCGTCGCCACGCACAGCGAGGCGCCGCGCACGTCGTGCCGGATGGCGAGGGCGGCCGCCGCCGCGTTGGGCAGGGTGGCGGGCGCGGGCGGGCCGCCCGCCCGGCGGGCGGCGCTCGCCGGGCCGGGGCCGCCGGTGGTGCCGACGACGACGGCCCGGCGCTCGGGGGCGGCGTCGAAGCCCCCGGCGTCGACGACCGCGTCCTGGGCGGCGCTGACCCCGAGCCGGGTGGCGCGGTCGGCCCGCCGGTCCTCCTTCGCGGTCAGGTAGCAGTCGAGGTCGAACGGGGGGACCTCGCAGCCGAAGTCGACGGGCAGCCCGGAGGGGTCGAACCCGGTGACGCGCCGGGCCACCGACCGCCCGGCGAGGAGGAGGGTCCACATCTGCTCGGGGTCGGTCCCGCACGGGGTCTTCACGCCCAGGCCGGTGACGACCGCCCGGGGGCGCCCCGCCATCAGGCGCCCCCGGCGGCGCGGGCGTGGGCGAGGGCGACGAGGTCGGCGAAGGTGCGCGCCGCCGCCGCCTCGCGGGCGGTGATCGGGACGCCGTGGGAGCGCAGGACGCCCGCGATCTCGGCGGTGTCGAGGCTGTCGGCCTCCAGGTCCTCGGCGAGCAGCGCGGCGTCGGTGACGTCCGCACGGTCGACGGCGAGGACCGCGGCGCACACCCCTCTCAGCAGGCGGGTGAGGTCGTCGCGCGTGGCGGGGGCGTCCCGCCGGGGGGCGGTGCCGATGGGCATGGGCCTCACTCCTCGTGTCCGCTGGCGAAGACAACCACTATCACCTTGTGTCACCGAAGACCACTCACCGTGACGCGTTTCGGCCGTCACCCGCCGCCGTACGGTCCCGTCCCTTCCGGCGTGGGCCGCGGCGCACAACACCGGGGGACCGCGGCCCGCACGGGCCGCGGTCCCCCGGTGCCGGTGGGTGTCAGCCCGGCCAGGTGCCGGTCAGGCGCCGGATGGCGGTGGCGCCGCCGCGGTCGACGGCGGCCTTGACCACCGCGAAGATGGCGCCCTGGAGCGCGGCGGCGATCAGGATCTCCCGCCAGGCGCGCTCCTCGTCGGTGGCGTCCGGGGCGTCGTCGTCGTGCCCCAGCATCTTCCACGCCTGCTTGAAGGCGGCCCCGGCCAGCGCGCCGCTGAGCGCGCCCAGCAGCATGCCGACCGGCTTGTAGGCGATCTTCGCGGCCTTCATCGGCGCCTCCCGGTCCGGCCGAGGACGAGCCCGGCGACCAGGGACGCGGTCCCGGCCGCGGCGGCGACCGCCAGCAGCCGGACGCGGTTGCGCCGCGCCGCGCGGGCGGCCTGCCCCGCTCCGGCGCGCACGCGCCGCCGGGCGTCGGCGGCGCCCGCCTGGGCGCGCGCCTTGACGTCGGTCTTCGCGGCGAGGGCTTCGACGGTGCGGCCCAGCTCCTCGCGGGTCTCATCGATGTGTTCGCGCAGTTCGGCGGCCGTGGGTGCGGTGCCGCCATCGGGGGACGTGCCGCTCATCGGTGCGCCTTCTCCTTGATCTCGGCCACATCGGCCTTGACGTTCTCGATGGTCTCGCGGGGCATCGGCGGGGTCGCCCGGGTGACCTGCTTGCGGCCCACCAGGGCCAGGACACCGGCGACCACCATCAGCACGACGGTGACGATGAGGGCGGACGCCCACACCGGCAGCACCAGCGCCAGGGCGGCGATCGCGGTCGCCGCGAGGGCCTGGAGCGCGACGAACGCCACCACCCCCGCGCCGCCGAACAGGCCGCCGCCGATACCGAACCGCTTGCCCTTCTCCGTCATCTCCGTCTGCGCCAGGCGCAGTTCCGCCCGGACCAGCTCCGACAGCTGCTGCGACGCCTGGGTGACCAGCGCCGAGACCGATTCCTGGTCGGCGCTCGGCCCTCCCGTGTGTGCGGAGGTGCTCACCACGCTCACCTGCCTTTCTTCACCTCGGTCGGTGCCGCTACCCGAGCGGGTCGCGCTCATGCCGACGGGGCGCCGCGGGGCCGTCCCCGCGCGGGCGGGCGCGCGCGGGGAGGTGCGGAGCGGCGGGTCAGGCGGTGTCGGAGCGGCGCCAGTACTGGCGCCGCCCCTCCTCGCGGACGGCGACGCCGATGGCGGTCAGCTCGGCGCGGAGCTCGTCGGCGTCCTTGGCGTCGCCGTGCTTGAGGGCCCGTTCGCGCGCCACGAGGTAGGCGTCGGCGGCGGCGGGCAGGTCCGGGTGGCCCTTGACCCAGCGGCGGAACGCGGCGGCGTGCGGGTCGCCGTCGGGCAGCCACGGGTAGCCGCGGCGGCGCAGGGCGTCGCCGAGCCGGCCGGCGGCGGGCGGCTCCCCCGTGAACCGGACGAGCTGCTCGGTGCCGTGGCCGAGCACGACGACGGCCTTGCCGTCGAGGAAGACGGCGCCGACCTCGTCCCGTGCGACCTCCCGCCGGTTGTCGCCGCGCGCGACCTTCAGCCCCCTGTCGTCCACGGTGACCCGGATCAGCTCGTCCTGCCCGAGCAGGGCGAGGACCAGCCCGGCGAGCACGCCGACCCCGGCCATGACGGCGACCGCGGGCCCCACGGGCAGGGTCACGAGCAGCGACGCCGGTTGGTCGAACGGGGACCACGGCAGGGTGAGCAGCCACCGCGCGGCCGCCGTCGCCCCCCAGGCGAGCCCGGCGCCGAGCGCGGCGCCGCCCACCGGGAACACCCCCCACAGCAGCAGGAAGTGCCCGGCGCGGGGCCGGCAGACCTCGGCGGCGGGGGGCGTGGACGTACCGGACCGCATGGCGGACCTCCTCGTGACGGGCGCGGACGGGGCGGCCGGCCGGGGCGGTTCCACCGCCGCGCGGCGGCGCCCCGGGGGGCCGCCACCGACGCTACGGGCGGACGGGGCGGAACCGCGTCGGCCACCGGGCGCGACGTGGGCGACGGAGGGTGCGCGTCCGCGGCGCGGGGGCGTCCGAAGGTATCGACCGGCGCGACTTCGGTCGCCGGGCACCCCCGGGCGGCGCGTCCGCCGCGTCGGGGCGGCTACCGTCGCAGCATGAGCGGAACGGAGGCGCCCGCGCGCCGGCGCGGCCCGCGCGGGTGGGCGGTCGACGCGTGCCTGTTCCTGCTCGCCGCGGTGTACGGCCTGGCGTGGTCGCTGGACGCCGCCGACGGCGCGGCGGCCGTCAACCAGGTCGTGGCCGCTGCCGCGTGCGCGGCGCTGTGGCTGCGGCGGAGGTGGCCCACCGGGCTCGCCCTCGTGCTGGGGCCGGTCGCCGCGGTCGCCGACCTGGCCGCCGGCGCGCTGCTGGTGGCGCTGTTCACGGTGGCGGTGCACCGGCCGCCGCGCGTCGCGCTGACCGCGCTGCTGTGGGCGCTGGCCTGCCGCTGCGCGTTCGTCGCCGTGGTCACCGTGCGGGCGGCGGAGGTGCCGACCGGCCTGCTGCTGGGGTACTCCACCGCCACCGCGCTGGCGGTGACCGGGTGGGGGGTGTACGTGCGGCACCGGCGCCAGTTGCTGGAGTCGCTGCGGGAGCGGGCCGTCCGCGCCGAGGCCGAGGCGGGGCTCCGCGCCGAGCAGGCGCAGCGGCGCGCCCGCGAGCAGATCGCCCAGGAGATGCACGACGTCCTGGGGCACCGGCTGTCGCTGCTGAGCGTGCACGCCGGGGCGCTGGAGTACCGGCGCGACGCCCGCCCCGAGGAGGTGGCGGCGGCCGCCGGGGTGATCCGGAAGAGCGCCCACCAGGCCCTGCAGGACCTGCGGGAGGTGGTCGGGGTGCTGCGCGCCCCGGTCGGGGAGGCCCCGCCGCCGACACTGGCCGACCTGCCCGCCCTCGTCGCCGAGGCGCGCGCGGAGGGGGTGCGGGTCGACCTGCGCTCCGACCCGCCCACCGGGGTGCCCGACGCGGTGGGCCGCACCGCCTACGGCATCGTGCGGGAGGCGCTGGCCGACGCGCGCACGCGCGCGCCCGGCGCCCCGGTGCGGGTGGTCATCGGGGCCCACCCGGCGGGCGGGCTGGCGATCGAGGTCGCCCACGGGGCGCCAGCGGGCCCCTCCCCCGCCGCCGCGCCGGGTACGGCAGAGGGGACGGCGGGCCTGGCCGGGCGCGTCGCCCGGGCGGGCGGCACGCTGGAGCACGGACCCGCCGGGGGCGGGTTCCGCCTGCGGTGCCGGCTGCCGCTGGACTGACGGCTCAACGGGCGCGCCGCCACCGCGGCCCGGCCAGATTCCGCACCCCCCACACCGCGATCACGGCCACGGCCACCGCCACCGCCACCGCCGCCGCCGGCGCCGGCGCCGGCGCGACGGTCGGCGCCGCCGCCGACGTGGGCACCGGGTCGGACGGTCTCGCCCTCGTGGGCCGGCCGCTCCGGCGGCGGGCGGGCGCGGGCGGGGTGGGCCGCGCCCCGGCGGGCGCGGGCGGGGGCCGGGCGGTCAGGGCGGGGCGTCGAGCGTGATCTCCAGAGTGGCGGGCGGGCCTCCGGCCCGGCGGGCGCGGCCGAGCAGGGTGACGAGGCGGAACCAGGTGAAGCGGCGGCCGTAGGCGGCCCGCAGGGCCGCGCGCGCCGTCCGGGCCTCGGCGCGGGGGAGGACGCGGGCGCGCCCGCGCCGCCACGGACCGACCGGTTCACCGGAGAAGGTCGACCGTGCGGCCTCGACGCGGGGGTCGCGCCGGACGCGCCGCACCTTCCCGGAGCGGGCGGGCGTATAGGCGTACCAGCGGCCACCGGCGGGGGCGAGCCAGATGGGGGTGGTCACGCCGGAGCCATCGCGACGGAACGTACGCAGCGCGTAGTAGGGTCCGCCACCCGCGGGGGTGCCCCCGGTGGACGCCGACGCGCGACCGCCGTCGACACCGGGCGTGGGGCCGCCGGTGGTGGGCGGCACGTGGCCGCCGCCGACACCCGGATCGGCGACGGCGGCCGGACCGTTCGCGGTGCCGGCGGCCGAGTCGGGGAACATGCCCTCCGGCATGCCGGGGACGGACTGGGGCGACGTCCGGTCGCCATCGGCGCCGGGCGTCGGGCGGTCGGTGGGGGTCGGCCGGGTGCCGGGGTCGGCGGGGCCGTCAGCGGGGCGCACGCCGCCCCGTTCCGGTCCCCCGGGCCCGCCCCGTTACGGCGCGCCACAGGCGGACGGTGCTCGCGCGGCGGCCGATCACGACGATCACGGCGAGCACCAGGGGGACGAGCGGGACCACCGGTGCGCCGCCGTCGCGCAGCGCCTCGACGGCGACGGCCGCCGTGAGCAGTACGGTCGTGCCGATGGCGGCCGCACCCGCGAGCAGCGGTACCAGCAGACCGACGGCGGCGGCGATCTCGGTGACGCCGGTGAGGTTGCGGACCAGGACCCCGGCGCCGATGGCCTCGAACGAGGCGGTGGCCGTGGGATCGGCGCCGAACTTGGCGAAGGCGGCGCCGACCAGCACCAGGGCGAGGACGGCCTGGCCGATCCACAGCAGGACGCCGGCCCAGCGGCGCGGGCGGGACGAGGGCGCGGGCGGGGTGGCGGGGTCGGTCATGGCATCGGCCTCTCGGTGGTCGCGGGCACCGGGCCACCGCGCGGGGCGTCGGCCCGCAGCCCGTTGGCGTACAGGGCCTGCACCTCGGCGGTGAAGGCGGCGGCGTCGATACCGGGGTCGGCGTGGAACAGGTCGTGGAAGCCCTCGACCGCGCACTGGATGCCGCGCGCCGTCCAGCGGACGTTGACGGGGCGGAAGTCTCCCTCGGCGCACCCGCGTTCGAGCAGGGTGACCAGCGGTTCGGCCAGTGCCGGGGCCTCACGCAGCAGGACCGCCGCGACGCTCCCGGCGGCCGGGCCCGCCGCGTCAGCGGGAGTGGGGCCCCGCGCCAGCAGCCGGCGCAGGGCGCTCACCCCGTCGCGGTGGGCGTCCTGGAAGGCGACGAACGCCGCGATGTAGGCGTTCAGCGCGGCGGGGGCGTCGGGGGCGGCGTCGACCGCGGCCCGCAGGTCGGCGGCGCACGCCCGCAGTAGCCGCTCGGTGAGGGAGGCGAAGACCGCCTCCTTGCCGGGGAAGTGGTAGCTGATCATGCCGGTGCTCGACAGCCCGGCGACGGCGGCGATGCGCGCCAGCGACGCGCCCTCGACCCCGTCGCGGGCCAGGGCCACGGCCGCGGCGTCGACGATCTGCCGCCGCCGCACCTCACCGACGACCGAGGACCGCCCACCCGCCGTACTGTTCGCTCTCATGAGCCGATGTTAGCCCCGGCCAGCATTTTTCTGCCAGAGCGAGCAAATAGTTGGGAATGACGTGCGCATATGTCGCATGGGGCGAGCGTGGGGATTCGTGGGGGGTGAGCCTGGGTGTAGGGCGGGGGCTAGAGGGGTGGGGGGTCGGTGATGTGGGATAGGGCCTCGTCGATCGCCTGGGCGGGGTCGCCCTCGGGGTTGCGCGACCAGTCGAGGAGGGCCGCGAAGCAGGCGCCGGAGACGACGCGGGCCAGGCCGCGCACGCGGGCGTCGTCGGGCGCGCGGCCCGACCGCTCCGCGACCAGGTCGGCGATGGCGTCCATCCCCTTGGCGACCAGCCCGAGGTTGGCCGACCAGAGTTCGGGGATCGTCACCATGGCCACGTCCCGCTCGTAGCGCGCGGCGCGTTCGGCGTCCGGCATCGCGGCGAAGACCGCCGCCAGGGCGCCGCGCAGCGCCTGGAGGGCCGTGCGCTCCGCCGGCTGGGCCGCGAAGGCCTCGCGGAGGGGGACCAGCAGCGGGTGGTAGCCGTCGAGGACGAGCAGGTCCTGCTTGGTGGGGAAGTGCCGGAAGACGGTGCTGGGGGCGACGTCGGCGGCCTCGGCCACCTGCTCCACCGTCGTGGCGGCGAAGCCGCGGTCGGCGAAGAGCCGCAGCGCCTCGCGCTGGATGGCGTTCCTTGCCTTGGCGCGTTTGCGCTCCCACACGCCGGAGGGGGCGCGGACGTTGGTGGACAGCTCTCTCGACCTCCGGTCACCGGTACCGGCCCCATCCGGCCGCTCGGCGGGACGGCGCGGCGCGCCCGTCCGCCGGACGCCGGCGCACCGCGGACCCCAGCATAGTGCGCCCCCGTCCCCGAAAGGGAGAGCGGTCGCACAACGAGAGTTGACTCCGATATTGACAGTCGACTCTCAAAGTTGGAGCATCGACGCGAACATCCACCCGCTCCACTCGCGAGGGGACCCATGTCCACACCCCCCGGCGCCGCGACCGGCGCCACCACCGCCGAACCGGTCGTCCTGCCCGTGCGCCGCGACCCGCACCACCCCTTCGACCCCCCGCCGGAACTCGCCGGACTCCGTGCCCGCGGCCCGCTCACCCGCCTCGCCTTCCCCGACGGCCACGTCGGCTGGCTGGTCACCGGACACGCGGCGGCCCGCGCGGTCCTGGGCGACCCCCGGTTCAGCATCCGCCGCGAGCTCAAGCACGGCGTCCTGCGCTCGATCCGCCCCGGCGCCCCGGTCGCCTCGGCGCCGCCCGGCTTCTTCGGCGACATGGACGCCCCCGAGCACACCCGCTACCGGCGGCTGCTCACCCGCCACTTCACCGTGCAGCGCATGCGGCGGCTCGAACCGCGGATCGCCCGCATCACCGAGGAGCGGCTGGACACCATGGCCCGGGACGGCGCGCCCCGCGACCTCGTGCCGGACTTCGCGCTGCCCATCCCCTCCCTGGTGATCTGCGAACTGCTGGGGGTGCCCTACGCCGACCACGCGCACTTCCAGGAGCTGACCGCCGCCATGCTCTCCCCGGACGGCACCGCCGCGCGGGCGCAGGCCGCCGCCGACGGGCTCGCCGCCTACGTGGGCGGCCAGGTGCGGCGCCGGCGCACGGAACCCGGCGGCGGCCTCATCGACGCGCTGGCCGCCGAACCCGGGCTGACCGATGAGGAGATCACCAACATCTCGCTGCTGCTGCTCGTCGCCGGGCACGAGACGACCGCGCACATGCTCGCGCTGGGCGCCTTCGCCCTGCTCCGGCACCCCGACCAGCTCGCCGCCCTGCGCGCCGACCCCGGGCCGGCCGGGGGCGCGGTCGAGGAGCTGCTGCGCTACCTGTCGATCCTGAGCGCCGGCGCGCCGAGCCGGGCCGCGCTGGAGGACGTCGAACTCGCGGGGTACCGGGTCCGCGCGGGCGAGACGGTGGTGGTCTCCCTGCCCGCCGCCAACCGCGACCCCGGCGTCTTCCCCGATCCCGGCGCGCTGCGCCTCGACCGCGACAACGCCCGCCACCACCTCGCGCTCGGCCACGGAATCCACCAGTGCCTGGGCCAGCAGCTCGCGCGCGTCGAACTGCGCATCGCGCTCCCCGCCCTGATGGCCCGGTTCCCCGACCTGCGCCTGGCGGTCCCGGCCGAGGAGGTGCCGATGCGGGAGGGCTCCGCGATCCACGGACCGCGGCGGCTGCCGGTCGCCTGGGGAGGCCCGGCGTGAGGGCCGAGGCCGACCGCGCGGTCTGCGTCGGCGCGGGCATGTGCGCGCTCGTCGCGCCCGCGGTGTTCGGCCAGGACGACGACGAGGGCCGGGTGGTCCTGCTGGACGCCCGGCCGGCGGACGGCGCCGCCGCGCGGGAGGCGGTACGGCTCTGCCCCTCGGGCGCGATCGCGGTCCGCGCGTGACCGGCCCGCCCCGGCGGGCGGCCGGGGCGGGCGGTCGGGGCGGAGCCGGACAGCACGTGGCGGGAGAACGCGTCGCGCTCGTGGGCGAGCACGGCCGCCTCCCACACGCACGGCGCCAGCCCCGCCCGGCCCGGCCGGAGCAGGTCGGGCCGGTCCGCCGGTCCGGAGAAGACCGCCAGGTCCGACATGTGGCCCTCGATCCAGGTGGACACCAGGACGTAGTCGCCGTCCCCGCCCGCGTGGACGATGAGCACGGCCAGGCCGAGCGAGCCGCGGGCCCGGCCCAGCGCCAGGTGGCCCGCCGCCAGGTCCAGGGCGGCGGCCGCGCCGGACGCGGCGACCGTCCGGCCGGGCGCCTCCAGGGCGTAGGTCTTCACCAGGTGCCCGGCCACCTCGCGGGTGCCCTCCGGGCGGGCGGTGCGGGCGTGGTGGCCGCCGGCCAGGGCCGGCAGGGCGTCGGCGTCGACCGCCGAGGGCGGGTGCGTGTCGGGGGTCATGCCGCCATCCTCCCGCCGCGCCCCGGAACAGCGGCGCCCGCCCCGGCATCGGCAGCGGGCCGGGCCCGATGGCCGCCCCGCTCCACTCAGGTAGACGCCCCGGCGATGGAGCCGGGCGGACGCCCGAGGAGACCGCGCGCCGTGCGCGCCAAATGCGCCTGGTCGGCGAAGCCCGCGGTGGCCGCCGCCGCGGCCACCGACCCGGCGGAGAGGCCGGCGACGGCGGCGCGCAGCCGCGCCCATCGCCGCAGCCGTACCAGCGGGATGCCGACGGACTCCCGCACCAGGGCGCGCAGCCGGGGCGGCGAGAGCCCGACGTCGGCGGCGATGTCCTGGATGCGGTCGCGGGGGTCCACGCGGGTGCTCTCCCGGATCGCGTGGACCACCCGCGGGTCCAACGGGCGTCCTCCGCCGACGAGGGCGGCGAGTTCGGCGCGGGCGGCGCCGAGGTCGGCCCCGGTACCGGTGTCCCCCAGGGCCGCGTGCAGCCGCCGGACCACGGAGGCGTCGAGGCGGCGGCATCCCGGCCCGGGCGGCAGGTCCCACGGATCGATGAAGAGGGCGACATAGGCCGACGACGCGGCGCAGGCGTGGGCGAACTCGGGCGGCACGACCACCCCGGCCGCCGCGAACGCGCGGCCCCCGTCCGGCCGGACCTCGACGCGGCCGCCGAGCGGCAGGACCACCTTCCACGCCGGGTGCCGATGGGCGGTCACCCCGGACGCGCCGGACTCGGCGAACATGGTCGCGCCGGGACCGGAGACGAAGGCGAGCCGGCGATCGTTCCGTTCAAGCGCCCATGCCCGCGTTGCGGTCACCATCACGCCATGCACGCTATCGCGACCGCCGCCCTGGCGGCCTTCCTGCTGGCGGCGGGTGCCGCCCACTTCGCCTTCCCCGCCTACTTCCGCTCCCTGGTACCCCCCTGGCTCGGCCGGGCGGGGGCGATCGTCGCCGTCAGCGGCGCGGCGGAGATCGCGGTGGGCGCGCTCCTGCTGGCGCCCCCGACCCGGGCGGCCGGCGGATGGGCGGCCGCCGCGCTCATCACCGCCTACCTGCCGACCCACCTCGACGCCCTGCGCCGGGCGCGCCCCGACCGGCCGCGATGGCTGGACCGCCCGTTCGCCGGGTATGTCCGCCTGGTGGCCAACCTCGGCTACATCGCCTGGGCGGCCGCTGTCGCGCTCACCGCCGCCTGACCGGCGCGGGCCGGCCGGGCGGCGGGGTCAGGCGTGGGCGAGCGGGGTCAGGCGTGGGCGAGCGGGGGTTCGGCCGCCGCGTTCTCGGCCTCGGCCACCAGGGCGCGCGTGGCCGCCTCGTCGGTGAACCACGCGGCGAGCCCCGCCGGGTCGTCGAACCCGTTCACGAAGCGGTCCGCCAGCTCCGGGTACCGCTCGGCCGCCGCGACGTAGTCGGTCACGTAGGGCGGGTTGAAGTGCAGATGGGCCGCGACCTGCCCGGTGAACGGGCCGGCGTAGTCCAGGTAGGGGGCGAAGGCGGCGCGCATGAAGGCCTCGTCGAAGGGCCGGTCGCCGTGCGCGAGGATCGCCTCCAGGTACAGCCTGGCGGCCGTGCTCGCGTTGTTGGCGTCCTGCTGGAGGGCCGGGGAGGTGACGACGACGGTGTCGCCCATGCCGAGCACCGACCGCCCCGACGGCAGTTGCGCGATGGGGTGGCGGACCTGCGGGTTGGCGTGGTCGACGGCGACCGCGCGCGGGTCGGCCAGCCGCGCCCCGCGGTAGGCCTCGTAGCGCTCCGGGAGGTGGGTGCGGATGATGTCGAGCAGCACGTCCAGGTGCCCCTCGGGCGTGACGCGGCGGGGTAGGCGCGCCAGCGGGCCGTCGGCCGCGCCCGTCACCGCGAGCATGCGGCACCGCCCGTTCACCGAGAACCCGGACCAGCCGATGACGTGGCCGAGGCCGGGGACGATGTCGACCCCCACCGCGTCGGGGTCGGGGTGGCGCGGGTCCTCCTCGATGTAGGCGATGGCGGTGGCCACGCGCGGCATGCGCGCCGTCGGGCGCGAGCGGTCGACGGGGAACACGTCGGACAGCCCGCTGTGCCCGGTGGCGACGATGGTGAGGTCGTACATCGTGGCGAGCCGGTCGAGGTCGGTGACGGTGGCGCCGTGCAGCACGACCCGCCCGCCGCGCTCGGCGAACACCTCCAGCCAGACCGCCATCTTGACCCGCTCGTCGATCGACTGGGCGGGCCGGGCGAGCCGCCCGTTGCAGGTGAAGGCCGGGGCGCCCTCCGGGGTGTACCCGCTGATGCGCATGCCGTGGAGCGGGGGGACCTCGTCCTCCCAGAAGTCCAGGCCGTACGCCCGCTCGGCGGCGCGCGCGGTGCCGAACATGACCCCCATGGACACGGCCCGCCCCGTGTACAGCTCCTCGGGGCTGTGCACCGTCATCACTGTGACCGCGTACCCGTGCTCCTGCAGGCTCAGTGCCAGTTGCAGGCCCGACTGGCCCCCTCCGACGATCAGGATTTCGCGCATCCGCATCGGCCCCTCTTCTCGCGCCAGGTGACGACCGTTTCCGACCGGCCCGACACACCGGGCGGAAACGGGTGTCCGCAATGGTGAGGTGGCGTGACGTGCGATGTCAACCGCGACATCTCACACCAAATACCGCAGACCAGGCCCGTTGCCCCCGCACCGGGCGCGCGGGGCGGCCACCGCCGCCGAGGGCGGGGCCGGGAGGTGCGCCGCCGCTCCACCGGAGGTGCGGGCGGGTGCCCCGGCGGAGCCCACCGCCGGGCGGCCGGTCCGGAAGGGGCGGTCCACCGGTTCCGGACGGCCCGGAACCGGTGGACCGAAGGCGGTCCGGAACCGGTGGGCGGCGGGTCGGCCCGCACCGCGCGGCCGGCCGCCGCCCACCCCGGCCGACGGGGGTCAGGCCACTTGGACGCCCACGCGGGAGACCACGTAGGGGACGTCGCAGTAGGCGGAGGAGCGCGTGCCGTTGGAGGTGCGCCAGGGGCCGTAGTTGACGTTGGCGCCGTTTCCGCAGATGACGACGGCGCGGTGGCTGCCGCCCCCGGTGCAGGTGGCGTAGCCGCCCCCGTTGCCGAGGGTGCCGACGACGCAGTCCTGCGCCTCGGCGGCCGCCGACCCGAACAGGATCGGGGCGTCCGCGCTCGCGGGCGCGGCCGACGCGATCAGCGCACCGGCGAGGAGGGGGAGGGCGGCGGCGGCCGCCAGGGACGTCTTCACGGGCATGCGGGATCTCCGTATCGGTTCGCCGGATCTCAGGGGGCCGGCGCGGGGCGCGCCGGGTCGAGGTCGGGGCGGGCCGTCCGCGCACGTGGGCACGGTCGGGACGCCGGAGGGCGACGCACGGTCGCGCGGGCGGTCGCGGCCCGGACGGGTGCAGGGGCCGCGCACGGACACGCTACGTGGCGGACCGCGACGGAGCGCGCCCCCTGGCCGGTTGCGGCCCCCGCCCGGCCGGTTGCGGCCCCGGTCGGCCGGACCCGGCGGCCGGACGGCGCCGGGCGCCCGGTCGGGCCGCGCCTCCCGTCACCGGCCGCGGCCGCCCCCTGCCGCCGCCCGACCGCCGCAGGGCGCTGGAGATCCCGGACCCGGCGGCGAGGCCCCGGGGGCGCGGCGGCAGCCCGGAGCGCGGAGGGCGCGGGCGGCGGCGGAGGGGCAGCGTGGTGGGAGGGGTTATGGACCTGTCGAGAGGTCGCTGTTTGGACCTGTTCGGGAGGCCATTGGGGCGGCAGGCTTGCGGACGGAGGGGCGGTCCGAGCCCCGCGACGTGCCGCACCGGAAAGGCCGCCATGACCCTGGAGTTCCTGCTGACCTCGCTCGTCGTCATCGCCACCCCCGGGACCGGGGTGCTGTACACGCTCGGCGCCGGGCTCGCGCGCGGCACCCGGGCGGCGGTGGTCGCGACGGTCGGCTGCACGCTCGGCACCGTGCCGCACGCGCTGCTGGCGCTCACCGGACTGGCCGCCCTCCTCCAGGCGGGCGGCACCGCCTTCCGGGCCCTGACCTGGGCCGGGGCGGCGTACCTGCTCTACATGGCCTGGGCGACGCTGCGCGACCGCGGGTCGCTCGCCATCACTCCCGGCGACCCCGCGCCCCGCTCGACCCGCCGGGTGATCGCCTCCGCCGTGCTGATGAACCTGCTGAACCCCAAGTTGACGATCTTCTTCCTGGCGTTCCTTCCGCAGTTCGTCGACCCGTCCGCCCCCGGGGCGGTCCCCCGGATGGCGCTGCTCGGCGCCGTGTTCACGCTGCTGACGTTCCTGGTGTTCGCCTGCTACGGCACGGCGGCCGCGGTCCTGCGCGACCGCGTCCTGTCCCGCCCCTCGCTGCTGGCCTGGATCCGGCGCGTCCTCGCCGGGGCGTTCGCCGCGCTCGGCGTCCGCCTGGCCCTCGCCGGCGTCTGAGCGGTCGCCCGGGCCCGGCCCCGCCGCCCGCGTCACCCGGCGAACCGCAGCACCGCACCACCGCACCACCCGTCCGAAGGAACCGAGGCCGACCATGTACATCCAGCACGCTCCCGCGATCCGGCGGGACTTCCCCGGCCTCGCCGCGGGGGTGCTCGCCGCCGAGGGCGTCACCCCCGGCGCCGACGTCGAGCACCGGATCGACGCCTATACCGCCATCGCCAAGGCCCGGCTGGCCGAGGCCGGTTCGGAGGCCGAGCTGGCCGAGATCCAGGCGTGGCGCCGGGCCTTCGCCCGGCTCGGCCTCAAACCCACGCGCTACCGGTGCGCCGCCGAGTCCCTGCTGCGCCGGTTCCGCCGCGAGGGCGCGCTCCCCCGCCTGCACCCGGTGGTCGACCTGTGCAACGCGGTGTCGCTGGCGTTCGCCGTCCCCGTGGCCGCGATCGACACCGCGCGGGTCGACGGCGGCCTGGTGGTGCGCCCGGCCGCCGGCGACGAGGTCTACGAGGCGTTCTCCGGCGAGGTGGAGCACCCGGAGCCGGGCGAGGTCACGTTCGCCGACGAGGCGGGCCGGGCGCACGCCCGCCGGTGGACGCACCGCCAGAGCGGCTGGT
>NZ_BCRK01000063.1 GCF_001552555.1 Nocardiopsis trehalosi NBRC 14201
CGCCCCCAGGCGCCCGCCGAGGCGGGCGCAGCGGCGCGGCGGCGATAGGGTCCCACCATGGACGCGACGACCCACAACGGGCCCCTGGACGGCATCGACGACACCGACTGGGCGGCGCTGGCGCCCGGCGGCGCCGACATCCCGGGACTGCTGCGCGACATCGCGGGCGGCCCGTCCGCCACCCGCAGCCTGGACGACGCCGTGGCCGCGCTGTTCGACATCGTCCGCTTCCCCGGACCCGGATACGCGGCGGCACCGCGCGTCGCCGGCCACCTCGCCGACATCGCCTGCCACCCCGCGACCCCCACCGACTGGCGCTCGCGCCCGCTCAGCCTGCTGCTGGAGCTGCTGGTCCCCGCCGCCGGCGACGTGCTGCCCGAGCGGACCGACGACGCCCTGTGGCGCGACGAGGTCGCCTGGGCGGCGGGCGCCGGCGCCGAGAAGGCCCTGGACCAGTACGTCGCCTGGCGCGACGAGGCATCGGACGAGCAGCGGTACCGGCGCATGCGCACCCGCGTCGACGCGGTGGCCCGCGAGGGCGGGGTCGGCCTGCTGCAGGCCCACCTCGGCGTCCACGACGCCGTGCGCGAGCGCGTCGGCGCGCTCACCGGGCTGCTGGAGGGCCGGGAGAACCGGCGCGGGATCGACCCGCCCGCCGAGTGGGCGTGCTACGTCCTCGCGTTCGTCCCGGAGGCGGCCGAGGAGGTCGGCGCCGTGCTGCGGCGGTCGCTCGCCGAGGCCCGCTCCGGCCCGCCGGTCGACCCCCGCGCCATGGGGCTGGTGGCGCGGCACGAGGTGCTGTCGGCCGAACTGTTCGCACTGGGCATGCTGGCCGCGCCCGACGACCCGTCGGCGACGGTCGCCCTCGCCCACGAGCTGGCGTCCGGGCACCTGTACAACTCCTTCGCGGCGGCCGTGGCCCTCACGGTGATCCACGGCGAGCGGGTGCCCGACGAGTGCCTGACCCGCATCCGCGCGGGCGGCCGCACCAACGTCGGCTTCCCCGGCCTCTTCGGCGACTCCTGGCCGCACATCGGGGAGTTCGCGCCCGAGGCACTCGGGTTCCTGGCGCTGGGCCGCGCGGGGGAGCGCGGCACCGAGGTGCGCATGGCCGTGCTGCCCGGGGTGCTGCCGCGCGCCGAGGGCGCCGCCCGCGCGGCGGTGGCCGGCGCCGCGCTGGCGGAGGTGTTCGGGCCGCGCGCGGAGGCCGAACCGGTCGACGTCGCCGCCGACCTCACCGAGCACCAGCTCACCGTGGTGTGGACGATCGCCGAACTCCCCGAGGCCGCGTGGTCGGAGCCCGGCCTCACCGAGACCCTGGAGGCGTGGGGGCTGCCCACCGACCGCGACTCCTTCCGCGCCTTCGCGGGGGTCGAGGACGAGCCCGACGCCACCCCGGAGCCCGCCGCCCCCACCACGGCACCTACGCCCCGCCCGCAGAGCGGCGGCCTCTTCGGCCGCCTCTTCGGCGGCTCCTGACCGACGTCCCCGACCACACCCCCGCCGACCGCCCCCACCTGAGAGCGGTCGGCGGCGGGGGCGTGCCGGTCTCGTGGGGGCGGTGGAGCGGCTCTTCTTCTCTTCTTCTTGCCCCCCGCCTCGATCGGCGGAATGGTGCGCGGCGCGTTCGCGGATGTGCGCGGAAAGCGGAAATACGCCCGGCTGAATGGCGTTCCGGGCGATTCCAGCGACTCGGAACGGTGGGCTCAACACTGAAGCCCCGGCCGGAGGCCGGGGCTTCAGTGGGGTGGTGCGCCATCAGGGACTCGAACCCCGAACCCGCTGATTAAGAGTCAGCTGCTCTGCCAATTGAGCTAATGGCGCGTGGTGGGCCGCCTCGGGGGCGATCCCGCCGGGCGACGGATCGATATTAGCAGCCCCGGAGGGGCGGGGCGAACGGATTGCGCGGCGCCCGCCGCGGATGGGCGGGGCGGGCGCCGCTGCGCGGGCCGCGAGCCGTGCGGGCTCAGGACCAGGTGACGACCACGGTGACGATGATGCCGATGGCGACGACCGCGCCGATGGCGGCCAGCACGTACGGGGTGATCGGTCGGCGGGGAGCCGGCTCGGTCTCCTTGTTGTCCGCCACGAACCGGCGGAACATCATCGTCGACCCCGCGGGGTCGTTCTGCTCTTCATTCTTGTTCTCGGGCATGGGGAGAGCGTAGCGAGTCCGCCCGGTCCGCGCGTCGAGATTCACCGTGAACCGCCCGGAACGCGACAGGGGTGACGAGCGCCCCAAAGTGGTCGAAGGCAAGAGGGCTCCGGGCGCGAGGCGCTCTGGGGGCTTGCCGGCCCGGGGTGCGTCGCGGCGGGCGACCGTGGCGCGGAACCGGATCGCTCCGGACGGCGCCCCGCTCGGAGCGGTCCAGGGCGGCGGGCCATATCTCGGGAGGCGGCCGGTCCTGCCGGGATGTCGGATCGGGCCGACGCGTCGGCTGCCGGATCGGGCAGGGGCGTCGGCGCCGGAATGCCGGTTCGGGCCGACGCGCTGGCTGCCGGATCACGCCAGTGCGTCGGGATACCGGGGCGGGCGGCACGCCGGACGTCGGGTCAGACCGGCGCGTCGGGATGTCCGGTCAGGCCGGGGTGCCGGGGTGGAGGAGGGCGGCGTGGGCGGACGCCGGGGCCCCGGTGCGGCGGAGGGCGAGGCCGGCCGCGCCGAGGGCGCCGTCGGCGGCCGGGAGCGGGTCGGCACCCCGGCGCTCGCGGATACCGCCGCGGACGGCCTCGGCCACCGGCCCGTCCGCCAGCAGGGCCCCGGCGACGACGACGGGCGCGCCGGCGGCGGGCGCGACCGCGTCCAGAGCCGCCAGCAGGCGGTGGGCGGCGTCGGCGACCAGTCCGCCCGCCACCGCGTCGCCCGCCGCCGCGGCCCCGGTGACCTCGGGGGCCAGGCGGCCGAGTTCGGCGGGGGGGCGCTCGTGGGCGGCTCGGACGATACGCCGGGTGTCGCCGGGGGCGACACCGAGGGCGGCGGCGAGCCGGTCGCCGAGCACGGTCGCCGGGCCGCGCCCGTCGGCGGCGGCGAGGGCGGCACGCAGTCCCGCCACGCCCAGCCAGACGGCCGACCCTTCGTCGCCGAGCAGCCAGCCGTGGCCGTCGCAGCGGCGGACGACCGCGCCGTCGCGGACCCGGGCGGCGACCGCGCCGGTGCCGGCGATGAGGACGGCGCCCTCGGGTGCGGCGCTGCCCGCCGCGAAGGCGACGGCGATGTCGTCGATGACGCGCGGCGCGCCCGGGAGGCCGACGTCGGCCCACGCGCGCCCGGCGAGTTCCTCGGCGCGCTCGGGTGCCGAGGACGCGCCCGCGACCCCGAACACCGCGCCGACGATGCGAACCCCGCTGCGGCCGTCGAGCCCGTTGGTCCTGCCGGCCGTGCCGTAGCCGCCGGCGCCGCTGTCTCCGCCGGCCCCGGCGGCCCCGCCGAGGGCGGCGCGCAGGGCGGTGCGGAAGGCGGCGGCGGGGTCGGCGCTGGAGAACTGGTTGGCGCCCCCGGCGGTGCCGTAGCCGAGGATCCGGCCGTCGAGGGCGGCCACGGCGCAGCGGGTGGAGGTGCCGCCCGCGTCGACTCCGATCACGGCGTCCTGGTTCATGCCGTGCAGCCTAGCCCGCCGACCGAAACGCGGTCCGGCCCGCCACACCGGTGCCCGATGCGGCCGGACACGGCCACCTCGCAGGTCGCGCGTGCGCCGTCGCCTCGCGGAACCGCGGCGTTTCAGCTGAACCGAAACCCGGCCCCGGCCGGTGGGGGGAGGCGCGTCCGCCGTGGCGGCCGCCCCCGAAGTACGCCGAATGCCGAGTATCCGGGGTTCTGTGGCACATGCCGGTTATGGGGGTGGATCTTCCCTCGTGCGGCTCCCGGCCGCGCCGAAACCGGGGCGTGAGCGGCGCGGGGGGCGCGGTGGGCCCCGGCGATCCGCCGCCGGCGGGGACACCCGCCGAACGCCGTTCGCTTCGTGAAAGCGAACCGCCAGTGCGCTGTAAGCCGTTTCCGCCAGTCTTCATGGCGTCAGGCGGTTCCGATCGGCTTCCCCGCGATCGGCCACCGCCTCGTCGAACAGGTCGGGGCCCGAGGGATTCGGGCTCCGGGGGCCGGAGGACGGCCGGCTCCCGGGGAGATGGGCGGTCCGGTAGCGGGCCGCCCGCGCCTGGCGGGGTGAACGGGGGGACCCATCACTCCCGCCAGGCGTGCCCGCCTTGTCCGTGGTCGCCGCGTGCTCCCGTCAGGGAGCGCGGGTCGCGGTGCTGTGCGGCCGCCGTGTGCTCGCATGCGATGGGTTCGGGCCGTTGGGCCACCGCGTCGGCCGGGGTCGGCGCCGTGTCATTCTCGCCAGGCGTGTCCGCCTTTGCCGTGGTCGCCGGCTGTTCTCGTCAGGGCGCGCGGGTCGCTGTGGAGTGTGGCCGCTGTGTGCCCGGGTGTGGTGGGCCGGGTGGTTGGGCGACCGTGTCCGTGGGGGCCGACGCTGTGCCATTCCTGCCGGGCGTCCGCCTTGGCTGTGGCCGCTGGGTGTCCTCTTCAGAAGTTGTAGGTGGCTGTGGAGTGTGGCCGCTGTGTGCTCGGGTGTGGGGGGTCGATGGTTGGCCGTCCGCGTCGGCCGGTGCGTCGCCTCATCACACCTGCCGGGCGTGTCCGCCTTGTCCGTGGTCGCCGGGTGTTCTCTTCAGGGAGCGCGGGACGCTGCGGAGTGCGGCCGGGTGTGGTGGGTCGGGTGGTTGGGTGGCCGTGTCTGACGGGGGCGTCGCTCCGTCACTCCCGCCGGGCGTGTCCGCCTTGGCCGCGGCAGCCGGGGGCGCCCATCAGGAAGCGGGGGTCGCCGTGGAGTGCGGCCGCCATGCGCTCGGGCGCGGTGGGTTCGGGGCGCTGGGCCACCGCGTCCGCCAGGGCCGCCGCTGTGCTCTCGGGGTGGGTGGCCAGCCAGGCGGCGGCCATCCGCAACGGGAGCGGCAGCCGCTCGGCCGCGTCGGCCAGGCGGCGCAGAGCGGCGGGTTCGGCCGCCGCGCGCTCCGGTCCCACCAGCGCCGCCAGCAGCCCGGCGGCCTCCTCGCCCCGCAGTTCTCCCAGGGGGATCGCGGGCACCCCTTCGCGCACGATGAGGTCGGCCAGCCAGGACCGGCTCGTGACGACCGCGCCGCACCCGGACGCCCCCGGCAGCAGCGGGCGCACCTGGTCGGCCGACCGGGCGTTGTCGAGCAGCAGCAGGACCCTGCGGTCGGCCAGGACCGACCGCAGCAGCGCCGCCCGCTCGTCGACCTCGGCGGGCAGCATCCCGCCCACGCGCAGGGCGCGCAGGAACCGGCGGAGCACGTCGTCGGGCGTCAGGGGGCGCCCCGAGTCGCCGCGCAGGTCGACGTAGAGCTGGCCGTCGGGGAAGGCGCCCGCCACCCGGTGCGCCCAGTGGAGGGCCAGCGCCGTGCTGCCCGCCCCCGGCGGCCCGCTGATGAGCGCCCGCCCGGGTGCCGCGTCGGGGCCGGCCAGCCGGTCGAGCAGGGCGAGTTCGGCCGCCCGCCCCGTGAAGTGCGACGGGGCGGCGGGGAGCTGGGCGGGCACCGCGCGGCCGGGGCGCGGGTACGGGGCGGCGGCGGGCCGCGGCCGGGGGATGCTGGGGCGGTCGTCGAGGTCGCCGCGCAGCACCCCGTGGAACGCCTCCTGGAGCGGGCGCCCGGGGTCGACGCCGAGGCGTTCGGCGAGCACCCGCCGGGTGCGCTCGTAGACCTCCAGGGCCTCGCTCTGCCGGCCGCAGCGGTACAGGGCGATCATCCGCAGCCGCACCAGGGTCTCGTGCTCGGGCCGGCCGTCGGTGAGCACGCCGAGCATGCCGAGGACCTGGTCGGGGCGGCCGAGCGCGAGGGCGGCGTGGCAGCGGTCGACGGCGGCGCGCAGGACCTCCTCGCGCACCGGTTCGACGTCGTGCCGGTGCAGCACCGGGGAGGCGAGGTCGGCCAGCAGCGGGGGCTGCCACAGGTCCAGCGCCCGGCCGAGCAGGTCGAAGCGGTGACCGGGGTCGGCGCGGTGCTGGGCGTCGCCGGCGGCGCGCACCAGGGCGCGGAAGCGGAGCAGGTCGAGCTGGTGGGGGTCGAGTTCGATGCGGTACCCGCGCAGCCCGCCGACGATCATCGGCGGCTCGCGGCGCGGGCCGCGCACGGCGGGGTCGCGCGCCGCCGCCTCCAGGACCGCGCGCAGCCGGGTGACCTGGACCTGCAGGGCGCCGCGGTGGGCGTCGGGGTCGCCCCCGCCCCACACCCGCTCGACGAGTTCGGCCACGGACACGGTACGGTTCGGCCGCAGGAGCAGTGTCGCGAGGACGATGCGCCGCTTGGCGCCGCGCACCCGCACCGGTGTGCCGGCGGCGTGGACGGCGAGCGGGCCCAGCACTGCGAACGAGAAGTCAGCCAATGTCGCCCCCGGAAACCCCGTGCCTCCTGCCCCCGTGTCGGTGTGGAATCCGACGTGTCCGGCGCCGTGGTGCCGTCGCCCGCCCTCTACAGTGCCGGGCGGCGCGGGGCCGCGCAACGCCGCGACCGGGGCGGGTGTACTTGTGGTGCTGCCGGAAACCCGGGGGTTCCGGCGCCCAGCGCATTGACTCCACCCTGAGACGGAAAGAAACTTTCCACCATGGCCAGAACGGCGAAGTCCTCGGTCCCGGCAGACGGCGGCGCGGAGGCCGCCCCCGGCGGGGCGTCCGCGCCCACCACGGTGCTGCGCATCCGCTCCCTGCTGCCGAGCCTCGCTCCGGCCGAGCAGCGGGTGGCCCAGCGCATCATCGACGACCCCGAACGGGTCGCGGCGTCCTCCATCACCCAGCTGGCGAAGGACTGCGCCACCTCCGAGGCCACCGTCATCCGGTTCTGCCGCACCATCGACTTCACCGGCTACCGCGAGCTGCGGCTGACCCTGGCCACCGAGGCCGGGCAGGCGCGCGGCGCCCGCTCCGGCGACCGGGAGCTGGCCAGCGACATCAGCCCGGACGACACCCTGGTGACCGTTGTGCAGAAGATCGCCTACACCGACGCGCGCGCGGTCGAGGAGACCGGCGCCCAGCTCGACGTGGACGTCCTGCACACGGTCGTCACCGCCATGGCGGCGGCGCGCCGCACCGACATCTACGGGGTCGGCGCGAGCGCGTTCGTCGCCGCCGACCTCCAGCAGAAGCTCCACCGCATCGGCCTGACCTCCTTCGCCTGGTCCGACACCCACGTCATGCGCACCAGCGCGGCGCTGCTCGGCGCGGACGACGTCGCCCTCGCGGTCTCCCACAGCGGGACGACGATCGACACCATCGACGCCCTCGCCGAGGCCAAGCGCCGGGGGGCGACGACGGTCGCGGTCACCAACTTCCCCCGTTCGGCCATCAGCGAGGCGGCCGACCACGTGCTGACGACGGCGGCGCGCGAGACCACGTTCCGCTCCGGGGCGACCGCCAGCCGCCTCGCCCAGCTCACCGTGATCGACTGCCTGTTCGTCGGCCTGGCCCAGTCGCGCTACACCGACAGCCGCACGGCCCTGGAGACCACCTACGACGCGGTGCGCGGGCTGCGGGTGGGCGACGAGCGCCGCCGCGGGCGGGGCGGCGACCGGTCCCGCTGACCGGCCGGTCCGACCGGGCCGCCCGCCCCGGCGGCGGGCGCGGTCAGCCCCGGTCGAGCGCGGTGCCGAGGAGCCCCAGCGGGGGCGCGCCGAGGTCGAGCATCGCCCGGTGGAACCGGGCGGTGGTGTACCCGGCGCCCCACTGCGCGCGGGCCCGCGCGCGCAGGTCCAGGATCTCCAGCTTGCCCCAGGTGTAGCGGCCGTAGGTCGGGTCGAAGGTGGCCCGCCGCGCCTCGGAGAGCGCCGCCGCGCCGGTCAGGGGGGTGTCGGCGGCGAACCGCCGGGCGGCGTCCGCGACCGTCATCGCCCCGGTGTGGACGCCGATGGCCGCCGCCAGCCGGGTCACCCGGATCAGCGCCTCGACCCACACGCCCACCTCGAAGTGCGCCGCGGTGAACCCGCCGCCGGCCGCCCGCTCCGCGTAGGGGCCGAACCCCTCGTCGACGCACAGCTCCTCGGCGTAGTGCGCCCACCCCTCGATGAAGGACGGCGACATCAGGGTGCGGCGGACCGGGCCGCGCGCACGGCGCAGCGCGCGGCCGTGGGAGAAGTGGCCGGGCGCGACCTCGTGCACGCTGATGGCGGGCAGCGTGGTGGCGCTGAACACCGACAGCCACGCGTCGACCTCGTCGGCCGGCCACGCGGGGTCGGGCGGGGTGACGAAGTAGAACGTCGGCCCGTCGGCCTCGGCCGGCGCCGGCCACATCAGCATCGCCGTGCTCCACCGCAGCGACTCCGGGGTGACGTCGACGGTGCATTCGCCGTCGCTGTAGGGCACCAGGCCCCGTTCCCGGGTGAAGGCGATGGCGCGCTCCGTCCACGCGCGGGCCTCGGCCACCACACCGCCGGTGTCGGGGTGGTCGCTCCCCAGGTCGCGGGCGAGGTCGAGCGGCGGCCGGTCCGGGTCGATGCGGGCGGCGGACTCGGCGAGGCGGGCGCGGAGCCGGTCGCGCTCGGCGTCGGCGCGCTCGGCGAGGCGGCCGAGGTCGACCTCCAGCGCCTCGCCCGTACCCATGAGCCGCGCCAGGGCGGCGCCGCCCAGCCCGGCGTCGGGGGCGCCGTCGCGTGCGGCGGCCTCCAGGTGGGCGGTGAACCGGCCGTGGGCGGCGAGCGCGGCCCGCCGCACGTCCTCGGGGGTGTCGTCGGGGACGCCCGCCGCGAGGCCGCGGGCGGCGCCCAGGAGCGCCTCGGCGACGGGCGCGCTCACCCGGTCGAGCGCCGCGACGGCGTTGTCGACCACATCCGGCCACGCCGCCAGGTGGCGGAGCCGGGCGGCGGCGCGCTCCTCGGCGGGGGCGTACGGCTTGTCGTAGCCCGACACCTCCAGCTCGTCGAGGTGCGGGAGCGGGTTGGACCTGTGCTGCGCGAGTTCGCCGAGCTCCACCCGCAGCCCGGCCTCGGCCGCGGCGGCGTGCGCCTCGTCGTGGGCGTCGGCGAAGCGCTCGCCCGCGCCCAGCCGGCGCAGCCCGGCGGCGACGGCGTCGGGCGACAGGTCGGCGGGGGCGCCGTCGTACTCGTGGCGACCGGCCATTTCCCGCGCCGAGGCGGAACGCAGGTCGGTGATGGCGCGCAGCCGCGCCGGGAAGTCCTCCATGGAGCGGACCCTACCGGGCGGCCCCGCCGCGCCTCGGGGACGGGAACCCCGGCGGGGCGCGGTACGTCCACCACTCGTGAGAAGACTCTGGACTCACCCCCGGACCCTGATCGCCGCCTGCGTCCTGGCGCCGGTGCTCGCCGTCGCCCCGTTCGCCTGGCTCACCCTGTCGACCGGCGACCACCGCACCACGGTCGGCGCCGCCGAGCACCGCCCCGTGGCGCTCGTGCTCGGAGCGGGGCTGCGCCCCGACGGCACCCCCACCACCCTGCTCGCCCGCCGCCTCGACCTCGCCGCGGAGCTGTACCGCGCCGAGCGGGTCGACGCCATCCTGGTGAGCGGCGACAACAGCGTCGAGGACTACAACGAGACCGACGCCATGCGGGCCTACCTGGAGTCCTCGGCGGTGCCCGCCGACAAGATCGTCGGCGACTACGCCGGGTTCAGCACGTGGGACTCCTGCGTGCGCGCCCGCGAGGTGTTCGGGGTGACGGCGCTGACCGTGGTCACGCAGCGCTTCCACCTGCCCCGCGCCGTGGCCCTGTGCCGGGCGGCGGGCATCGACGCGCTGGGGGTGGGCGATCCGAGCATCGACGCCCGCGGCTTCGCCACCGTCTACGGGTACGCCCGCGAACTGCCCGCGGCGTTCCCGGCGGTCGCCGACTCGGTGCTGCGGCCCGACCCCGAGTTCCTCGGCCCCCGCGAGCCCGGCATCCCCGAGGCCGTGGCCGCCCCCCGGTAGCCGCCGTGGACGCGCCGGGCCCGGCGGCGCCCGCCGGACACGGGAAGGGGCGGGGAGGGCATCCGCCGATACCGTTCCCCGCCCGTGGTCGCATGCGGCGCACCGCCCCATGGTCGTGTACTTCGCCCCGAGACCATGGGACGGTGCGCCGGTCGCACCATCCCCGCGCCTCCCCGGTCCGGCCGGAGCCGGACCGCCGTCCTCGGAGGAGCGGGGATGTCGCCTGCCCGCCGGCCTGGTGACCGGACGGGATCTGCGCGTTCGCCCTCTGCTGCGCGCCCTCGAGAACGAGGATGCCCCGCCCCGGCTGAATTCCGGCTGGATACCGGCTGGGGAAAACTTGAGGGCACGCGCCGTTACTGGGAGTCTGGTCGCGACGCGCCGTGACCGCGGTGTGGCGGTGGCCGACCGGCTCCCTCGCCGGCCGGCCCCTCGACGGCCCGCCGACCCCACCCCCGCTCGGCGCACCCGGCCCCCGACCGGTGCTCCGGACCCCGCCCGGCGGACCGGTGCGGCGCCGACCGGGCCGCGCGGCGCACGGCATCGGCCCGCAAGGAGATGACATGGAGTTCGAGGTCCTCGGTCCGGTGCAGGCGCGGGGCAACGGCACCGCGCTGCGGCTGTCCCGGAAGCTCGCGGGCCTGCTGGCCGCCCTGCTGTGCCGGCCCAACACCATGGTGGCCGAGGAGCGGCTGATCGACGCGGTGTGGGACGACGCCCCGCCGCCCTCCGCCGTGAAGAGCCTGCAGAGCTACATCCACCACCTGCGGCAGGCCCTCGGCGACAGCGCCCGGGTCGAGCGGGGGGCGCTGAGCTACCGGCTCCTGGTCGCCCCCGGCGAACTCGACGCCGCCCGGTTCGAGGAGGGTGTCGAGGCCGGCCGCCGCGCCCTCGCCGAGGGCGACCACGCGCGCGGCGCCGACCTGCTGCGCGCCGCCCTGCGCCTGTGGCGCGGCCCCGCCTTCGCCGGGCACGAGACCCACCCGCTCATCCGCGAGGAGGCGGCCCGCCTGGAGCAGCTGCGCGAATCCGCCCTGGAGGAGCGCATCGACGCCGACCTCGCCCTGGGCCGCCACGGCGAGGTCGTCGCCGAACTCACCGCCCTGGTCGCGGAGAACCCGCTGCGCGAGCGGCTGCGGGGCCAGCTCATGGTCGCCTTCTACCGGCTCGGCCGGCCCACCGACGCGCTGGAGGCGTTCCGGCGCGGGCGCGACGTCCTCGTCGAGGAACTCGGCATCGAACCCGGCCGCGAGCTGGTCCGCCTGGAGCAGGCGATCCTCAACAACGACCCGGCGCTGGACGCCCCCCGCCCGCCGGAGCGGCCCCCCGTTCCCGCCGCGCCCCCCGAACCGCCGCCGGCGCCGCCCGTGCCCGCCCAGCTGCCGCCCGACATCGCCGACTTCACCGGGCGCGAGGAGGCGGCCGGGCTGATCGCCCGCCGGCTGACCGGGCGCGACTCCGCGTCGCCGCCGCGCACCGTCGCGGTCACCGCCATCGCGGGCATGGGCGGCGTGGGCAAGACCGCGCTCGCGCTGCACGCCGCGCACGCCCGCGCCGACGCGTTCCCCGACGGCCAGCTCTACGTCAACCTGCGCGGCGCCGAGGCCGACCCGGTCGACCCGGCGCAGGCGCTGGCGGGTTTCCTGCTGGCGCTCGGGGTCGAGGGGACGGCGGTCCCCGACGGCCTGGCCGACCGGTCCGCGCTGTACCGCAGCCGGCTGGCCGAGCGGCGGGTCCTCATCGTCCTCGACAACGCCGTCTCCGAGCAGCAGGTGCGCCCGCTGCTGCCCGCCGCCGCGGGCTGCGCCGTGCTCGTCACCAGCCGGGTGCCGCTCACCGGCCTGGAGGGCGCCCGCCTCATCGACCTGGACGTGTTCCACCCCGCGCAGGCCGTCGAGCTGCTGGCCCGCATCGCGGGCCGCGACCGGGTCGGCGCGGAACCGGCGGCCGCCGCCGAGATCGCCCGCCTGTGCGGATACGCCCCGCTGGCGGTGCGCATCGCGGGGGCGCGCCTGGCGGGGCGGCCGCAGTGGCCGCTCTCGCGCATGGCGCGGCTCCTCGGCGACGAGCGGCGGCGCCTCGACGTGCTCGCCACCGGCGACCTCGCGGTGCGCGCCAGCTTCGCCCTCAGCTACGCCGGGCTGAGCCCCGCGGCGCGGCGGGCGTTCCGGCTGGCGGGCGCCCTGGAGACCACCGACGTCGCCGCGTGGACCGTCGCCGCCCTGCTCGACGCGCCGCTGCACGACGCCGAGGACCTGGTCGAGGAGCTGGTCGACGCCCAGCTCCTCGCCATCGCCGGCACCGACGCCACCGGCGAGCTGCGCTACCGCATGCACGACCTGGTCCGCCTCTACGCGCGCGAGCGCGGCGAGGAGGAGGACCCGGCCGATGCCCGCCTGGCCGCGCTCAAGCGCGCCTTCGGCGCCTGGCTGTGGCTGTCGGAGCAGGCCACCGAGTACATCCCCGGCCCCTGCTACGCCACCATGCACGGGTCGGCGGTCCGCTGGCCGCTGCCGTCGGCCGAGGCGGGCGCGCTGCTGGGCGACCCCATGGCGTGGTTCGACGCCGAGGCGGGGCACATGGTCACCGTCGTGGCGCACGCCTGCGCGCTGGGCCTGGACGAGCTGGCGTGGGACCTCGCCGGGTGCCTGGAGAAGTACTTCGACGTGCGCGGCCGGTTCGACGAGTGGCGGCGCACCCACGAGACCGCCATCGCCGCCTGCCGGGCGGCCGGCAACCGGCGCGGCGAGGCCGTGCTGCGGCGCGGCCTCGCCGACCTGCTGACGTGGACCTCGTCGCAGCACAGCGGCAGCGCCATGGTCGGCCTGTACGAGCAGGGCCGGCTCGTGTTCGACATGTTCCACGAGCTGGGCGACCGGCGGGGCATGTCCGACGCGCTGGTCATGCGCACGTGGGGGCTGGTGTCGCAGGGGGCGTCGCGGGCCGCCCTGGAGGCCGCCGAGGCGGCGCTGGACCTCGCCGTCGCGACCGACTACCTGGGCGGGCAGGCGCGCGCCTACCAGGTGCTCGCCATCGCCGCGCACGGCGAGGGCGAGACCGCGACGGCGGCGGCGCACCTGACCCGGGCGCTGGAGCTGGCCCGGCTCATCGGCAACTCCCGGTTCGAGGCGACCGCCATGCAGTTCCTGGGCGCCGCCGAGTGCGAGACCGGGCGCGTCGAGGAGGGCCGCGCCCACCTGCTGCGCTCGCTGGAGATGAGCCGGTCGCTGGGCGACCGCTACGCCGAGGTGTTCTCGCTGCTGTACCTGGCCCGGCTGCACATCCGGCTCGGTGAGCCGGCCGCGCTGCCGACGGTGCGCGCCGCCGCCCGGCTCAGCCGCGACCACGGCATGGACCACCACCTGGCCGACGCCCTCGGCATGGAGGGCGAGATCCTGCTCGACGCGGGCGAGGTGCGGGCGGCCATCGCGAGCCTGGAGGAGTCGGTGCGCATCTGGCGCACGCGCGGCTGGCCGTCGTTCCTGGCCCCCGTCCTGGCCGCCCTGGCCCGCGCCTACGAGGCCGCGGGCGATCCCGCCGCCGCCCGCAGGGCCCACGCCGAGGCCGACGCCCTCCTCCACGACCACGCCGACGCGAACGCCGACTGACGGGGGCGCGTTCCGCCGGGCGGGCGGGGGGTGCTGTGATCGGCCGGGCATCGCGGGCTGCACGGACGACACCCCGGGATCGGGTAGAGTCGTAACCGCCGCCGCGCCGGGACATCGGACGGCAGCGGGCGCCATTAGCTCAATTGGCAGAGCAGCTGACTCTTAATCAGCGGGTTCGGGGTTCGAGTCCCTGATGGCGCACCAAGAGGACCTCGGCAGTACCGGCGTGGGCGTCACCGCCCGCGCCTTTCCTTTTCCCCCGGCCTCGCGCCGCCTCCGCCCTCCTCCGTGCCCTCGGCGTCGCGGTGGTAGTTTGTTAACGGTACCGTTCCGTTTCCCTACGAGGAGGGCCGGTGGACGAGACCGCTGTCGTGGTCGTGGGGGCGGGTCCGACCGGGCTGACCCTGGCCTGTGCGCTGCGGACGCAGGGCGTGGACGTACGGGTGCTGGACCGGGCGGCGGGGCCGGCCGCGACCTCGCGCGCCAACATCCTGCACGCGCGCGGCGTGGAGGTGCTCGACCGGCTCGGCGCGCTCCGCGGCCTGACCGAGGAGGCCCGCACGGCCGCCACCATCACGTCCTATATCGGGAGCGAGCCGATCGGCCGGCTGCGGTTCGGCGACGTCGGGATCGGCACGGCCCGGCCGGCGCTGCTCGCCCCGCAGACCATGGTGGAGGCCCGGCTGCGGGACCGGCTGGCCGAGCTGGGCGTCCGGCCGGCCTGGTCGACCGAGGTCACGGGCGTCCACCAGGACGCCGAAGGGGCCACCGTGACCACCGCGGACGGCGGCACCGTCCGGGCGCGGTGGGTGGTCGGCTGCGACGGCGCGCACAGCGCCGTGCGCCGGCTGGCGGGCATCGGCTTCCCCGGGGCGCCGGTGGCCGACCGGTTCCTGATCGGCGACGTCCACATGAGCGGGATGCCCGACCGCGAGGGCAGCCACGGCTGGCAGCACCCGGACGGGATGGTGGCCGCGATGCCGATGCCCCGGCCCGGTCGCGATGACGGGGCCGAAGGCGGCCCCGACGACCTGTGGCGGCTCATGGTCTACCTCGCGGGCGAACCCGACGGCGAACCCGACGACGCCGAGGTGCTGCGCCGCCTGCGCGCGGCCTTCGCGCACCGGACCGGGCGCACCGACGCGGCCGTGTACGGCGCCGAGTGGGTCTCCCACTTCCGCGTCCACCGCAGGCTCGCCGACACCTATCGAGCGGGGCGCGTCCTGCTGGCGGGCGACGCCGCCCACATCCACAGCCCCCTCGGCGGGCAGGGCATGCTCACCGGCGTCTGCGACGCCGAGAACCTGGCGTGGAAGCTCGCGCTGGTCGTGCGCTCCGCCGCCGCGCCGCCGCTGCTGGACACCTACGAGGCCGAGCGCCGCCCGCTCGCCGAGGACGTCCTGCGCACCACCACCGCGGTCACGCGCGTGCAGGTGAGCGGCCACCCGCTCGCCCGCCTGCTGCGCGACCGCGTGCTCGCCCGGGTCTTCGCCCTGCCCGCCGTCCAGCGCCGGGCGACGGCGGTCGCCTCGCAGCTGCGGGTCACCTACCGGCGCGGCCCGCTCGCCGGGCGGACCCCGCCCGGCCGCGCCCCCCGCCCGGGCGACCGGGTACCGGACCTGCCGGTGCGGCACGCCGACGGCACCGCGTCGCGGCTGCACGCCGAGGTGGGCGGCCGCTGGGCGCTCGTCGCGCGGCGGGCACCCGGGGTGGACGCCGTCGCGGACCGGCTGGGCGGCCCCGTCGCCGCCCTGGCCTCCCCGCGCCCCCGGGAGGGCGAGGTCTGGCTGGTGCGCCCCGACGCGCACCTGGCGTGGCGCGGCGCCGCCGGGTCGCCGGGGCTGGAGCGCTGGCTCGGCGCCGCGCTCCGGCACGGGGGCGTGCGATGACCGCGCCGGGGCGCCGGCCGCCGGGCCGGCCCCGCGACCCCGGCGCGGACGCCGCGATCCTGCGCGCCGCCCTCGACCTCTTCATCGAGCACGGTGTGGAGGGCACGAGCATCGAACGCGTCGCGAAGGCCGCCGGGGTCGGCAAGCTCACCGTCTACCGCCGGTGGAGCGGCAAGGAGGAGCTGATCGCCGCCGCGGTGGAGGCCGCCCGCGACGACCCGGTGGACCTCCCGGCCGATACGCCCCTCGCCGCCGTCGCGTGGGGCGCCGCCGCCGCCCAGGCGGAGCACATCGTCCAACCCCGGTTCCGCGCCATGGTCGCCCGGGTGCTCGGCACCTCCGCGAGCCATCCGGCGATCATGGCCGCCTACTGGACCCACTACGTGGAGCCGCGGCGCGCCGCCCTGCGGCCGCTCATCGAACGCGCCCTGGCCGAGGGCGCCCTGCCCGCGCACACCGATCCGGACGTGCTCATGGACATGATGGCCGGGGCGGTCCTCTACCGGCTCGCCCGCCCCGGCCCGCTCGACGCGGCCACGATGCGGCGCTACCTGGAGGACGTCTACGCGCAGGCGGGGCTGGAGCGGCCCCGCCCGGCCCCCGGGGAGCAGAGCGAGCCGGAGCGGGGCGGCGGTCCGTGAACCCGGGCGGTCCGGCCCGTCCGGCGCGGACCCGTAGGCCCCGCGCCGGTGCCGGGCACTGGGGAGGGCCGGCACCCTGTCCGGCATCTGTTCCAGATGGTACATTCCGCGGAACCGCTCTCGGCCGGGCCTTCGGAGGCGATGCGCGATGATCACCGTGGCACGGCGGATCGACGCCGACCCGGAGGCGGTCTGGCGGGTCCTGGGCGATCTCGACCGGTGGGACCGGATGCTGCCGACGATCGACGCGATCGCGCGCGTCGGCGACGGCGGCCCCGTCGCCGTCGGCACCCGGTTCCGGGTGCGCCAGCCGGGGCTCGTGCCCGCCGTCTACCGGGTCACCGAGTGGCGCCCGAACGCCGGCTTCACCTGGGAGGCGCGGACGGCCGGGGTGCGGACCGTCGCCACCCACGACCTCCGCCCCGACGGAACGGGCACGGAGCTGCGGCTGTCGATCGCCTGGACCGGCCCCGGCGCCCGCCTCGTCCGCGCCCTCGTCACCCGTAAGGCCCGCGCGTTCCTCACGAGCGAGGCCGACGCCTTCGCCGCCCTGGCCACGGACCACCGCGCCTGACCGCCCGGGCCCCGCCCGGGATCGCCCCTCGCGCGGGCGGCGTCCGCGCGCTCCGCTGCGGGGCCAGGGCCACCGCCGTCGCCCGCCGTCGGCCGCAGGTCCATCGGCGCCGTCGCCCGCCGGGGTCGGCGTCCCGGCCGCCGCGCCCTCTGGCGCGGCGGCCCGAGATGCCCCGCCGCTCAGTCCGCCTCGGGCTCCCACGCCGCGATGAGGCCCAGGAGGCCGGGGAAGCGGGTGTCGAGGTCGTCGATGCGGACGTGGCTGCGGCGCTCCAGGCCGTACTGGCGCTGGCGGATGATCCCCGCCGCGCGCAGGGCCTTGAAGTGGTGGGTCAGGGAGGACTTGGGGCGGTCGATGCCGAACCACCCGCACGGGTGGTCGAACCGCTCCGCCTCCAGCAGGAGCGTGCGGACGATCCGCAGCCGCAGCGTGTCGCTCAGCGCGCCCAGCACCGTCTCCAGTCGCAGGTCCTCCGCCGCCGGCTCGGGCAGCGGATCGGGGAGCCCTTCGGGCTCGGGCAGCACCCTGATGGCCGGTGTCCGGTGTACCGCCGCAGGCATGGCGGCTCCTCTTCCCTTGGCGATTGCTGTACGAGTCTGATCGTACTGCATGCTAATTTCGACTCGACTCGTACTGATCCCTGGGAGGTGGCGGCCGTGGCGCGGACCCGGACCGGACCGGTCGGAGCGGAAGGCGGCCGGCAGCGGCCCACACCGGACGGACGGGAGGAGGCGGACGTTGTTCCGGCCCCCACCCGGTGGGTGTGGCTGGCCGCGTGGCCGGTCACCGCGGTGTTCGTGCTGTCCAACGCGGCGACACCGCTGTACACCCTGTGGCAGCGGGGCATCGGCTTCTCCGACGGCACCCTGACCGTGGTCTTCGCGGCCTACATCGCCGGCCTGCTCGCCTCACTGCTGGTCTCCGGGGTCGTCTCCGACCGGATCGGACGCAAGCCCGTGCTGCTCCCCGCGCTCGCCCTCGCCCTGGCGGCCTGCGCGGTCTTCGCCACGGCGTCCACGGTGGCCGCCCTCATCGCGGCCCGGCTGTTCACCGGCGTGGCCGTCGGCGCGGTCATCTCCGCGGGCATGGCCGCCGTGACCGACGTCGCGGGGCCCGGGCGCCGACGGCTGGCCGCGCTGCTCGCCTCGTGCGCGATGGTGCTCGGCGCGGGGCTGGGCCCGCTGCTCGCCGGCGTGCTGTCCGACACGCTGCCCGCCCCCACCGCCACCGTCTTCGCCGTCGAGGCGGTGCTCCTGGCCTCCGCCGTCCTCGCCGTGCTGCGCATGCCGGTGCGCCGCCCGCGGCACGCCGCCGGGGGCGCGTGGATCCGCGTGCCCGGGGTACCGCGCGGCAACCGCCCGCACCTGCTCCTCGGATCGCGGTGTTCGCGCCCGGCATCACCGCGACGTCGTTCGTGCTCTCCCTCGGCCCCGGGCTGCTCGCCGACCTGCTCGACGCCACCGGGCGGACCGTCGCCGGGGCCATGGCGTTCGCCATGTTCCTGGCCGCCACCGGGGTGCAGTTCGCGGTCCGGCGGCTGCGCAGGCGCACGGTCCTGGCCGCCGGAGCCGCCGGAACGGTCCTCGGCATGGCCGCGCTCATCGCCGCCGTGCACGCGGAGTCGGCCCCGCTGCTCGTCACCGCCGCGCTGCTGCGGGCGCGGGGCAGGGTATGGGGCAGTTGGGCGGGCTGTCGCTGCTCAACTCCACCGTCCCGCCGCGGCGGCTGGCCGAGGCCAACGCGGCCCTCAACGTGGGCGGTTACGCCATGGCGGGCCTGCTGCCGGTGGCCGCGGGCTACCTCGGCGACGCGATCGGCCCCACCGGTGGGGCGACCGTCTTCGGCGCGGTCCTGCTCGCCGTCGCCGCCGCGGGCGGCCTCGCGGTCGCCGCGTCGCGCGGCCGGATACCGGAGCCGGCGTAGCCGCCCCCGCTGCGCGCGCGGCCGGGGCCGCGCCGGCCGGCAGGTGTGTCGGTGTTGTGCGCGGGGGCGCGGCGGGTGAGGATCGGCTGAGTGAGCGGGGGGCTACCGAGGGGAGCGGGGATGGGTGTGCGGGGACGGGCGCGGGCGGGGGTGCTGGCGGTCGCGGCGGCGGCCGGGCTGCTCGGCGGGGCCGGGCCGGCCGGGGCGGCCGAACGCGAACCGGTGGTGCTGGTCCACGGCTACCTCGGCTCCGAGGGGGACATGGCCGCGATGCGGGACGCCCTGGCCGCCGCCGGCCACCCCGCCTACACCATCGACCTGCCGGGCGAGGAGAACACGGCCAACGCCGAGGCGGTCCGGGCCCTGGTCGACCGGGTGCGCGCCGACCACGGCGGCGCGCGGGTGTCGCTGGTCGGCCACAGCATGGGCGGCCTGTCGACCCGCCACTACCTGAAGTCCCTGGGCGGCACCGAGGCCGTCCGCTCCTACGTGTCGATGGGGACCGCGCACCACGGCTACGCGCCGGCGTGCCTGCTGCCGACCTTCCTCGGCGGGCAGATGTGCCCCGGCAGCGACTTCCTGCGCCGGCTCAACGAGGGCGACGAGACGCCCGGCGACGTCCGGTACGCCACGCTCACCAGCTCCCTCGACGAGTCGCGGGAGGACCGGCTCGACGGCGCGTGGTGCCACGCGGAGTTCCCCGACGTCCCGCACGCCGAGGAACCGCGCTCACCGGTGTTCATCGACGCCGTCCCCCGCGTCCTCGCCGGCACCTGCCCCGGCTGAGCCCGCTGACCGCGTCCCCGCTGGTCGCCCCGGGGCGCCTCGCGCCGCGTCCGGCGTCAGTCGATGGGGACGTCCTCGAAGGTGCCGAACGGGCCGGCGTCGAGGGTGACGGCCTCGGTGCCGCCGGGCGGGGCGGGGAAGTAGGCGAACACCCGCTCGGTGGTGCCGTCCTCGCCCTGGCGGAGCGGCCACTGCCAGGTGGCCAGGTAGCGGGCGTCATCGAGCTCGTCGGTGGGCCGCTCGCCGATCCGCACCGCCCGGTACGTCGTCGCGTCGTCGCCCGGGACGGTGACGCCGAACCCGGTCAGCCGCCCGCCGGGGTAGGAGCGCAGGTTGAGCGGGCGCAGCGTGAACGGCACCGAGCCGCCGGTGTCGAGGTGGGTGAGGTCGAAGACCCCGACGAGGTAGGCGCCGTCCCGGTAGAACGGGCGCACCCCGAGCTCGTACTCGGCGTTGCCCTGGATCAGGCCGGCCTCGGCCGTGGCGACCACGTCGCCGTCCTCCGCGCGGAACGGGGCGGGCGGGGCCGTGGCGGTGCCGCCGCGGGCGTCGGCGGCGGCGGTCTCCCCGGCGGCGGTCTCCCCGGCGGCCGGGGCGGACTCCGCCGCGCCCGGCTCGCGGATCCGGTAGGAGACCTCCACCCGGCGGTTGGCCGCCCGCGCCTCCTCGTCGTCGGGGCCGCCCTCCTCGGCGACGGGCTCCTCGGCGCCGCGCCCCTCGGTGACGTATGCGTAGTCGGTGCCCAGCCCCTCGGCCAGCACGTCGCGCACGGCCTGCGCGCGGCGCTCGGAGAGGTCCTGGTTGTAGTCGTCGGACCCGCGGCCGTCGGTGTGCCCGACGATGGTGATGGGCGGCTGCGACGGGTCGGCGTTCTCCCGCGTCTCCTCCACGACCCCGGCCAGCACCTCCTCGGCCTCGGGGGTGAGCGTGGCCTCGTCGAAGTCGAACAGCACGTCGGCGTGGAGGGCGATGTTCTCCTCCTCGGGCGTGCTGGTGCGGACCTCGCTGGTGGTCTCGGTGACCGCGTACAGGTCGCGGGCGTAGTCCTCGGGCTCGTCGGTCATCTCGCCCGCGCGCAGCGGGACCTCGACGGTGTCGCCCGGAGCGATGTCGTCGGCGTCGACACTGCCGCTCGGCGGGTCCGCCGGGGGCTCCCCGTCGACGACGGGCACGCCGGTGAACTCGCCGGTGGTGCCGTAGGTGATGAGGGTGACCCGGTCGACGTCCTCGGGCAGCGGCGGGAAGTGCACCTCGTAGTCGTACTCGGCGCCGACCACCCACGCCTGGACGATCTCGCTGCCGATCGTGGCCTCGCCGGCGGCGTCGCGCACCGGGTCGTAGAACCGCTGGTTCACCGGGTCGACCAGCTTGAACCCGGTGTGGTCGCGGTCGAGCGCCCCGCTGCCGAAGGGGGCCAGTGTCACCACGCGGTCGTCGTCCTCCGACAGCGCGCTCACGGTGAACCGCAGCACGCTCCGGTCGTCCCAGCGCTCGACGTGGCGTACCGAGATCCGGGCGTCGAACGTCGCGAAGCCGATCGTGCCCTCGCGGACCAGCGGCCCCTCCGGGTAGGCGGGCCCCGACGGTCCGCCGCCGGACTCGCCGCCTCCCCCTCCGTCGTCGCCGCCGAACAGGCCGCAGCCCGTGGCGCCGACGACCAGCGCGCACAGCGCGGCGGCGAACCGGAACCGTGTCCCCATGCGTGTCCTCCCACCGATGCGACCGAACCGATGTGGCCGTGGTGCGGGCCGCCGGTCAGACGCGCGGCGCCGCCCCGGGGTTCCCGCCGCGGCGACGCGGGGTGACCGCTCCGGGACACCGCGCGGCGCCGCTAGACTCCCCGCCCATGGGCGTGTGCTATCTCGTGGTGTCCGGGGCGGAGGGCCGCGCCGGGGCCCCGGAGCTGGCCGGCGGGCTGGTCGCCGACGGCTGGGACGTCACGGTCGTGTCGACCCCCACCGGTCTGCGCTTCCACGACCCGCGGGTGCTGGAGTCGGCCACCGGCCGCCCGGTGCGGTCGGAGTTCCGCCGGCCCGGCACCGGCAGCAGCCTGCCGCCGCCCGACGCGGTGCTCGCCTGCCCGCTGACGTTCACCTCGGTCAACAAGTTCGCGCACGGCCACGCCGACACCTTCGCCGTGGCCCTGCTGTGCGAGATGGCGGGGTACGGGGTGCCGACCGTGGTGGTGCCGCACTGCAAGCCCCAGCTCGCCGCGCACCCCGCGTTCCGGCGGAGCGTGGCGGTGCTGCGCGATATGGGCGTCGTGGTGCTCGGCGACCGCGGCGACCCCCCGCCGGACTGGGCGGCGGTCCGCGCGGCCGTGCGCGCCGCCGCCGCCGGCTGACCGCTCCGGACGCGGGTCAGCGCACGATCCGCAGGCCGACCGGGCGGCGCGGCTCCGGGTCGGGGGCGTCCGCGCCGGGCTGGGCGGTGGGGGTGAGCCCGAACATGAGCTTGGCGAGTTCGGCCGTGGGGATGTGGAGCTCGTCGGCGATGCGCGCCGGGGTGACCCCGTTGTCGCGCAGCCGCCGCAGCACCTTGGCGAGGAGCTGGGAGGTCTCGCGCGCGATCCCGCCCGGCTCGCCGTTGCGGAACCCCAGCTCGGCCAGCTCCCGGCAGACCGACCGGTACTGCCAGTCCGACAGCAGCTCCAGGTCGTGCAGCCGGTAGGCCAGCGCCATGGCGGACACCCGCCACACGCCCTTGGCCTTGAGCAGCTGGTCGACCTGGGCCCCGGCGGGGACCCGGGCGAGCACGTCGGCGCGGGGCATGAGGAACGCGCTGGCGAACGCGTTGGCCTCGCGTTCGGCCTCGGGCCCGGTCAGCGGGCGCTCGTGGCCGTGGAGCACCAGGTGGCCGAGTTCGTGCGCGGCGTCGAAGCGGCCGCGCTCGGCGGACTTGCCGGTGCTGAGGAACACGAACGGGGCGGAGTCGCGCCAGAAGCTGAACGCGTCGACGTCGTCGTACTCGGGGTCGAGGGAGAACACGTGCACGCCGTGCGCCTCCAGCAGGTGCACCATGTTGGGCACCGGCGCCTCGCCCAGGCCCCAGCGGGCGCGCAGCATCTCGGCGGCCAGCTCCGGTTCGGGTTTGCCGTAGCTGGGGACGTCGGGGGCGGGGAGCACGAAGCGGCGGTCGAGCCAGCCGAGCAGCTCCACCGCGAGCGCGCCGGCCGCCCGCACCGACTTCTGCCGCCGCTTGGAGGTCTTGGTGCGCGCCCGGAACGCCACGGACTCGGAGGGGACCTCCTCGATGTCGTCGGCGCGGAAGAACGCCGCCGGGAACCCGAGGGCGGCCGCGATCCGCTCGACCGTGGCGGGGGAGGGCTCGCCGCGCCCGTTCTCGTATCCCGACAGCCGCTGCGGCGACACCCCGCTGCGCCGCGCCAACTCGGCCGAGGTCATGCCCCGGCGTTCGCGGGCGAGCTGGATTCGGGACGGGGTCACCATGGTCGCGGGCCTTACCGGTGCGGGGGTCGGGAGTGCGGGCCGACTATACAGCGGGCTCAGCGTTCGGTGACGTCGATCTCCACCGGTGTGTCGCCGCCCGGACGCGGGTCGGCGTCGACCGCGTCGGAGCGCACCGGCGCCAGGAGGACGCGGCGCCGCCAGGAGGCGATGTACTCGCCGCGCACGACCCCGGGCAGCGACAGCTCGCACCGGTGGACGACCGCGCCGTCGTGCTCGACCACGCGGTGGACGAGCAGGTACCAGACCTCGCGGGGGTCGTCGGCGGCCACGGGCTCGGGGAGGTCGTCGAGCAGGCTGAGCTGGTCGGGGTGGGGTGCGCCGACCTCGATGACCGCGCGCCCGGCGCGGCCCCGGGGGTGCACGTTGCGCGGCACCCGGTCGGCCAGCCCGGTGCCGGAGTCGCCGAGCATGGTGCCGATCGCGACCGAGGTGCGCGGGTCGGCCACGAACTCCAGGTGCCGCACGCTCCGCCGCTCCCAGCCCAGCGGCAGCAGGCGCTCGCGCAGCATCCGCACGCGCTCCTGGTAGGCGCGCATCCCGGCGGTGCCCTCGGGGTGGTTGCCGGTGGCCGACCGGTAGCCGGCCTCCCCGGCGGCCACGGCCGCGTGCAGGTCGGCGGCGCCGACGCCGAGCGCGGCGAGCGCGGAGTCGGCGCGGTCGGCGGGGACCACGCCATCGGCGGTGGGCAGGGGGTCGGCGGGGAGCAGGGGTTCGGGCAGCACGGGCGCCTCCCGGATCGGGGTGGGGTGAAGAAACGCTACCGCATTCGTGGCGAGCCCGTCAGTGCGCGGACCCGCGCCGCGGCCGGTTCCGCCCCAGGTGGCGGTGCCGGGCGTGGAGCAGCGCCGCCGGTGAGGCCGCGGATCGCCCCCGGGTGGCCAACGCCTCCTCCAGGCTCGGACCCGCCGCCCGGATCGCCCCTCGCCGCACGGCGGTGACGTCGCCGCGGGGGAGCGGTACGGGCGGGTCCACTGGTTCGGGCCGGTACTCCAGCGGAGAGGACAGAATCCCCGCGACCCGGTCGAACACCGCGTCGCCCCGCGGGTTGCCGGTGAGCCAGTAGCGGATCTGCACCGTCAGGGGATCACGGC
Organism: Nocardiopsis trehalosi NBRC 14201; assembly: GCF_001552555.1. Classification (GTDB taxonomy): domain Bacteria; phylum Actinomycetota; class Actinomycetes; order Streptosporangiales; family Streptosporangiaceae; genus Nocardiopsis_B; species Nocardiopsis_B trehalosi. The sequence continues at coordinate 23,907 of NZ_BCRK01000063.1, forward strand.
CGGGGGGATGGGGCCGCGATGCGGCGTGCCGGGCGTGGTGTGCGGCGCCCAGGATGACCGCCGCGCGCATGCCCTGGCGTACACGCTCGGCCGCCAGGCTGCCGCCCAGGTCGTATTTCGCCGGGAATGGGTTGAGGTTCTCGGGCGTACTGCGGTCCGGCACCGGACCGGTGATGCGAAGGGCCGAGTAGGTCGGCCCCGAGATCAGCCGTTCCATGAGGATCAGCGCGGAGTCGCAGAGCAAGGTCAGGGCCGGATCGCGGGGCAGGAAGGCCGTGGGGCCGCCCGTCCAGTACTCGGGCCCCAGGTGGTAGGCGTATCCCCGCTTGCGGTCGGGATTGGTGTCGTCGGGGGCGAGGGTCAGGAAGGTGTAGTGGCCGCGGATATCGGTCTGCGGGTATTCGAGCGCCAGGACCTCCTGGGCCGTGCCGCGCAGGCCGTTGTCCACGATGGTCAGCGCACTCCCGGGCTCCCCGACGGGGAGGCCGGACCTGTGCAGGTAGGAGGTGAGGCGAGCGGCCGTGCCCGGGATGTCCTCGCGGAACTCCTCGACCCAGGCGCGTCTGGCGCGAAAGGAGGGACCCAGGGGGGACGGGGTGCCGGTGGCCGCCTCCCGGTCCTGGACCACGGCCTCGATGAGCGGCCGCGACAGGACGATCTCGGTGCAGTGTGCGGCGAAGAAGTCCGGGTCCCGGGCGCGTACGCCGGCGGCGATGAGGTGGCCGTCGCGGCCGACGAAGGCGATGCGGCGGTGGGGCTGGGCGGCGACCTCGGCCTTGAGCGCTTCGAGCATGGCGGTGCTGTGCGGCGTCTGGAAGGGGCCGACGAAGGTGGCGCCGACCTGGTACGCGTCCGTGACCAGGGCGGCCTCGGCGGTGGACAGCCGCAGCGCGGTGGCGATGGAGTGCGCGTCGGGGAAGACCTGCTCCACGGAGGGCTGTGGATAGGCGTCCACGAACGCCTCCCAGTCGGGACTGCGGGTGGTCATCGCCGTATCTTACGGCGCCCGGTCGGCGAGGGGCCGCACGGTATCGCGGCGTGTGTACGCCGCGGGCGGTGAAGGGCCCTCACCCCCGCCCGCGCGAGCCGGGTTGGCGTCCCCCGCCGCCCGCCCGCGACGCGGGGCCGCGCGCGGCGCCACCCGTCCGCGGTGGACAGGCCGTCCGCGTGCCGAAGACGGGCCCGCCTGTCGGCGCCTCGCCGACTCCCGCGGCGGTCCTGGCCGGTCGGCCGGTCACCCGGCCAGGGAGACCCGCCCGATGACCGCGATCGCGTCGGCGACCCCCTCGGTGTCGCCGATCCGGCGGAAGATCCCCAGCGCGGCGCGGAACCGGGTGAGCGCGGCGGCGCGGTCCCCCTCGGCGGCCCGCAGCAGCCCGATCTCGTACAGCACGTGCGCCTCGCGGTGCGCGTCGCCCGCGGCCCGGCTCACCTCCAGCGCCCCGGTGAGCCAGTGCAGCGCGGCGTCGCGGTCGCCGCGCGCCCGGTGGATCCGGCCGACGGCGGCCCGCGCCAGTGCCTCGCCGTGCGCGTCGCCCGCCGCCGCCGACCCGGCCAGGGCGCGGCGGGCCAGTTCCAGCGCCTCGTCGTAGCGGCCGCGCATCCGCGCGACGGTGGCCAGGCCGGTGGTGGCGATGGTCGCCCCCCGCTCGTCCCCGGCGTCGGCGAACAGCCGCCGGGAGCGGGCGAACAGCACGGTCGCCTGCTCGTGGTCGCCCTCGTAGGCGCGGACCTGGCCGAGGCCGCGCAGCAGCGCCGCCTCGCCGCGCCGCTGTCCCGCCGCGCGCACGGCGGCCAGGGCGGCGCGGTGCGTGCGGTCCCAGTCGTCGTAGTGGGCGCGCATGTCGAAGTAGGGCACCAGCGACACCGCCAGCTCCCAGGCGTGGTCGGCCAGCCCGGCTCCGGCGGCCTGGTCCACCGCCGCCACCAGCGCCCGCCGCTCGGCGTCGAACCAGGCCCGCGGGTGGGCGGCGGCGCGCTCGCGGGCGCGCGGGTCGACGGGCCAGCGGGCGGCGCCGTCGACCCGCGGGACGAAAGGGCTCACCGGCAGGGCCGCCGCCGCCAGGTCGGTCAGCGCCAACCACCCGCCCGACACGCGCTCGGCGGTCCGGCGGCGCTCGGCCGCGCCGCCGCGCGCGGCCTCGCGGGCGCACAGCCGGACCAGGTCGTGGAGGGCGAAGCGGGGCTGGCCGACGGCGTCGACCCCCACCGGGTCGATGACGTGCGCGTCGACCAGGGCGTCCACCACGTCCTCGGCGTCGGGCCGGCCGGTCAGCGCCCCGATCACCCAGGTCGGCATCGCGGGCGCCGGACCCAGCACGCCCAGCGCGCGGAACGCGGCGGCGGCCGGGCCCGGCAGCGCGTCGGCGTCGACCGCCGACCCGGGGGGCACCCCCAGCACGCCGAGGCGCCGCGACTCGTCGGCGAGGCGCTCCGCGAGCACCTGCGGCGGCCAGGCGCGCCGACCGGTCAACCGGCCCGCCGCCAACCGGAGGGCGAGCGGCAGCCCGCCGCACGCGGCGGAGATCCGCTCGGCTGTCGCCGGGTCGAGGGCCACACCGGCGGGGCGGCACGCCGACACCAGCAGCGCCCGGCCCGCACGGACGTCGAGCATGCCGAGTTCGACGGGGCGGGCGCCCAGCAGGTCGGCCAGTCGGCGCCGCGAGGTGACCAGCACGGCGCTGCCCTCCGCCGGGGGGAGCAGCGGGCGCACCTGGTCGGCGTCGGCGGCGTCGTCGAGCACGAGCAGCATCCGCCGCCCGGCCAGGCGCGCCCGGTACAGGGCGATGCGGCCCGACAGGGTGGCGGGCAGCGCCCGGCCCACCACGCCGAGCGCGCGCAGGACGTCGGCGAGGAGTTCCCGCGGCGGTTCCGGGCCGGAGGTGGTGCCGCCGAGAGCGAGGTGCAGCTGGCCGTCGGGGAAGCGCGGGCGCAGGAGGCGGCCCACCCGGGTGGCCAGCGCCGACTTCCCCACCCCCGGCGGCCCGCTGATCACCACGGCCGGGGCGGCGCCCCGCCCGTCGCCCACCAGGCGCAGCACCTCCGCGACCTCGGCCTCGCGGCCCTGGAAGTCGGGCAGGTCGCGGGGGAGCTGGCAGACCGCGGGCACCGCGTGCGGCAGCACCGCCGCGAGCGCGTCGGTGACCGTGGTGGCCACCGGGTCGCCCCGCAGCACCGCCTCGTGGACCTGCCGCAGCTCCGCGCAGGGCTCCACCCCCAACTCCTCGGCGAGCAGGCGGCGCACCCTGCCGTAGGCGCCCAGCGCCTCGGCCCGCCGCCCCGCCCCGTACAGGGCCAGGACGAGTTGGAGCCAGAGCCGCTCCCGGAACGGGTGGTCGGCCAGGAGGTCCCGCAGGGGGCCGATCGCGGCCGCGTGCCGGCCCAGGGCGAGTTCGAGAGCCGCCCGCTCCTCGGCCACCGCCACCCGGCGCTCCTCGATGCGGCCCAGCTCCCCCTCCCACACCGGGCCCCGGGCCAGGTCCTCCAGGGTGCGGCCGCGCCAGTGCCCGGCGGCCTGGTGCAGCAGGTCGAGGGCGCGCGTGTGGTCGCCCACCCGGCGGGCGGCCCGGGCGCGGTCGGCGAGGTCGTCGACCACGTGCAGGTCGAGTTCGCCCGGGCCCACCCGGATCGTGTAGCCGGCCGTGCCCGCGCGCACCCGGTCGGCGTCGCCCAGGGCCGCGCGCAGGGCGCTGGCGTAGGTGCGGACGTTGGCGACGGCGGAGCGGGGCGGACGCTGGGGCCACAGCGCTTCGACGATCGCGTCCATCGTGACGGTGCGGTTGGCGTCCAGCAGCAGGGTGGCGAGCAGGACGCGCGGTTTGGCCGCGTTCAACTCGACGGCGGCGCCGCGGCGGTGGACCTGCAGCGGGCCGAGGATGCCGAAACGCACTTCCGGGTGACTCATGACCGGCCCTCCGCGGCGGAACGGGTGCCCGCCACCGACGGTACTAGGATCCGCCCCCGGGGTCGCGGGGCCGAAGGAACGGTCTGAGGGCGGGCTCGGATCGGTGCCCTGGTCCGGTGCCGAGCCGGGAGCGGGGACGGTAGGTCGGAGGCCGAGACGGGAACCGCCGCCGTGGTCCCGCCATCTGCGCCCACTGCCGGCGGGTCCGCCGCGAGGCTGTGCCCGGATGCGGGCAGGCGGTCGGTCGGGCCCCTGTTCGGTGGGGTGTCGCGATCGCCGGTGGTGGGGTCGCCAGGGGGTGCGCTCCTGGATTCGGCGGGCGGTCGATGGGGTGTCCCTGCGCGTCGCCCCTGGTGCCGTGCCCGTGCTGTCGGGACGGGCGGCCGCCGGAGGCGGCCCGAGGTACCTCCTGGGGGATCGCCGCGGTCACCGGGGAGCGTGCGTCAGCGGACCCGGCGCCGGACGGGGACGGCGGTCCCGCCGTCCCGGCGGCCCTGCGGTCGCGATGTCCGAACCCGACCGTGAGGTGGCGTTGTAGGCCCGCTGTATGCCCCCGGGCGACCCTGGCCGCCATGCGGATGAAAGCACTGACGGCAACCGGCCTCGCGTTCGTCGTGGCCGCGGCCTGGCTCCTCGTCGGCGCAGCCCCGGCCCAGGCGGCCGGTCCGCGCCCCGCGTTCCAGCTCCCGTTCCCCGGCGGGCAGACCTGGCACGGCAACTCCAGCAACAGCAGCGCCCACCGCTCCTACGAGATCGACTTCAACCGCGGCTCCACCGCCGACGCCGACCTGGGCGACACCGTCGTCGCCGCGGCCGCCGGCACGGTGATCACCTCCGCCCACCAGGGGTCGGTGAACGGTTACGGCAACCTCGTCGTCATCGACCACGGCGGCGGGTGGCGCACCTACTACGCCCACCTGCGCGTCCGATCGGTCGCGGTGGGGGCCACCGTCGCGCGCGGCCAGCGCATCGGCGAGTTGGGCGACACCAGCCGCCCGGGCAACGACATCTCCCCGCACCTGCACTACGAGGTGCGCACCACCGACACCTCCTACCCCGCGAACATCGAGCCCGCCTACTTCAACGGGGTGCGGTTCGGCTACCCCGACCAGACGCTGACCTCGCGCAACAGCGGCGGCGGCAACCCCTACTCGCCGACGGAGGTGTGCGGGTCGGGGTTCGGGGTCATCGACTCCGCCGCGCTGGGCAGCGCGGGCACCGTCTACCTGCTGTACAGCGCGTCGACCGGGCGCAACTGCGTCACCACCATCAAGGCGACGTCGGTGGGCACGGCCTCGGCGACCTCCGCGTTCCTGGAGGTCCAGGGGTCGCCCCGGGTCACCGACTCCGGGAACTTCGCCTACTACGCCGGCCCCGTCATCCGGGCGGCCCCCGCCACCTGTGTGCGGTGGGGCGGCGCGGTGGGCTCCCAGAGCTACACCAGCCCGTTCGAACACTGCGACTGACCGCCTCGCTGACCGCCCACGGCGCGCACCCCGGCACCACCGGGGTGCGCGCCGTGGGCGCGCCGGTGGGCGGTCTGCCGGGTGCCGGGGCGGGGGCGGCCC
>NZ_BCRK01000064.1 GCF_001552555.1 Nocardiopsis trehalosi NBRC 14201
ATGGGCGGCCGCCCGCGCCGCGTCCGGGCGGGGTCAGTCCTGCATCGCCGACTCCGGGATCTCGCGGCCCTCCTGCATCGCGGCGAACATCTCCGCCGACAGCGTCTCGTCCCACAGCACCACCGACCCCGCCGCCGGCAGCGTGGGGGTCGACCCCACCGGGATCGCGGTGGTGGCCGGGTCGTCGCGCATCGCCAGCGCCATCCCGGCCAGGTCGGTCAGGTGGTCGCCGTCGTCCACCAGGAACGTCTCGGTGCCCTCGGTCACCAGCGGCACCGACCGGAACGGGTTGAGCAGCGTGCCCGCCGACGTGGCCTTGGAGATCAGCGCGCTGAAGAACTCCCGCTGCCGCTGGATGCGGTCGAGGTCGGCGCGCGCCGAGGCGCGGGTCCGCACGTAGCCCAGCGCGGTCGGGCCGTCCATCTCCTGGCAGCCCGCCTCGATGTCCAGACCCGCCTTCGGGTCCTCCATGGGCTCCTCGGGGCACATCTCCACGCCGCCCACGGCGTCGACGATGTCCACGAACCCGGCGAACCCGATCTCCACGTAGTGGTCGATCCGGACCCCGCTGGCCTGCTCGAACGACTGCACCAAGGTGGCCGGGCCGCCGCCCAGCTCCTCGGCGAACGCGGCGTTGATCTTGTTCTCGCCGATACCGGGAATGGGCACGTAGGAGTCGCGCGGCACGCTGACGATGGTGGGCCGGCCGTCCTCGGGGACGTAGAGCAGCATGATGGTGTCGGTGCGCTTGCCCTCGGCGTCGCCGGTGCGCAGGTCCTGCATGTCGGCGTCGGTCAGCCCCTCGCGGCTGTCGGAGCCCACGATCAGGTACGTGGTGCCGGGCTGGTCCTCGACCCGCCCCTCGTAGTCGGGCAGCGCCTCGACCCGCTCCAGCCGGGAGTCGGCCCAGAAGTAGAACACCGTGGGCAGCAGCACCAGCACGACCAGCACGGTGACCAGGACGGTGCGGCGCCGGCGGCGGCGCGCCTCGCGCTCGCGGCGGGCCCGCCCCGAACCGTCGTAGACCCGGCCGCCGCCGCCCGGCCGCGGGCGGCGCGGGGGAGGGGCGTCGTCGTCGCGCACCGGCGGCGGCCGCCGGGTGGACCCGGCGCCCGCCGACCGCTGCCCGGATTCGCGGGTGCGGTAGAGCTTCTCGATCTCGTCGGGCCCGCCGCCGGCCGCCGGGCGGCGGAAAACGGCGGTGCGGTCGGCGTCGTCCGGCTCGCCCGATCTGCGGTCGTTCCTGCTCGGCCCGTCAACCATCGCGTCGGTCGCCCATCTGTCGGTTCCCCGTGTCGAGTGCCTGCTATGTCTGTTGGACTGGGCACATCGTAGTTCGGTTCGCCGGTGGTGCGACCGGGTGCGGTCAGCCGCAGTTGGTGCCCGCCTTGCCCGCCTGGGCGGTGCCGATGATGGCGCTCCAGGTCACGCACTGGCCCTTGGCCTCCAGGTAGACCGGGCCCGCGTACTCGGTGAAGTCGCCGGTGTCGAGCACCGCGGAGTCGGGGTCGGAGGCGCGGGCCAGCTGTACGTCCATGGCCATGCGCTCGCCCTTGCGGCTGCGCACGCTCACCGCGCAGTTCTTGCCGTTGCCGGGGTTGTAGGTGAGGTAGACCGTGCCGAGCCCGTCGGGCAGGTGCGCGGAGTTCACCACGCCGTAGCCCGAACCGCAGACGTTGTTGTAGGCGGCGGCCGACGCGGGCGTGGCCGAGGTCACCGTGCCGGTCACGGCCGCCGCGGCGGCCAGCAGCACGGCCGCGGCCTTGGAGGAGGAACGCACGAGGGGACCCATCTGCTCGTCGGTGGGGCGCGCGGGCGGCGCCGGGGGCCCGGCGGGCGGCGCGGGCCGGCCCCGCGGCGGCGGGCCGCCCGGCGGGGGAGCACGATTCTAACGAGCCCCCGGCGCGGTCACCGCACCCGGTGGGCGCCCGCCGCCGCGGTCGCCGCCCGGACCCCCGGCGGGGCCCAGCCGCGCGCGGCGAACGCCGCGGTGACGGCGGCGCCCACCGCCTCGGCCCGGTCGGCCGGGACGAGGGCGATGGCGCTGCCGCCGAACCCGCCGCCGGTCATGCGGGCGCCGCGCGCCCCGGCGTGCACGGCCGCCTCGACGGCGGTGTCGAGTTCGGGGCAGGACACCTCGAAGTCGTCGCGCAGTGACAGGTGGGAGGCGGTGAACAGCGCCCCCAGGTCGGCCGGGGCGTTGGCCCGCAGCAGGCCGACGGCGGCGTTGACCCGGTGGATCTCGGTGACGACGTGGCGCACCCGCCGCTTCAGCACCGGGTCGCGCAGCGCGGCCAGGGCGGCGGGGAGGTCCTCGACGTCGCGCAGGGCGGGCACCCCGAGCCGGGCGGCGGCGCGCTCGCAGTCGGCGCGCCGGGCTGCGTAGCCGCCGCCGGGGTCGGCGAGCCGGTGCTGCACGCGGGTGTCGATGACGAGCAGGCGCAGCCCGGCGTCCTCCAGGCGCAGCGGGACGTTGCGGGCGCCCTCGGTGCGGCAGTCGAGGAACAGGGCGTGGTCGGCGCGGCAGCGCAGGGACGCGCTCTGGTCCATGATCCCGGTGGGGGCGCCGACGAACACGTTCTCGGCGCGGTGGGCGATGCGGACCAGCGCGCGCGGGTCGCGGGCCAGGCCGTCGAGGGCGAACGCGTCGGCGAGCGCCACGGCGGTGGCGGCCTCCAGGGCCGCCGACGACGACAGCGCCGCCCCGACGGGCAGGTCGGAGTCGACCACGATGCGCGCCCCCGCGCCGGGGTCGAGGTGCCCGGCCTCGCGGGCCGCCCACACCACCCCGGCGACGTAGGCCGCCCACCCGGAGGGCCGGCCGGGGGCGAGGTCGGCGGTGGTGAAGCGGACGGGGGCGCCGGGCCGCTGGAGGCTGGCGACCTCGACCGCGCCGTCGTCGGCGGGGGCCAGCGCGACCGACACGCCCCAGGGCAGCGCCATGGGCAGCACCAGGCCGTCGTTGTAGTCGGTGTGCTCGCCGATGAGGTTGACCCGGCCCGGCGCCCGCCACACCCCCGCCGGCGGGACGCCGTGGGCGTCGGTGAACGCCGCGGCGAGCCGGTCGGGGTCGACGCTGTCCTTGACGGTCCACTGCTCGGCGGGCGGCGGTGCGGTGCGGGCGCGCCCGCGCGCGGGCGCGAGGAGCCGCCGCAGGCGGTCTACCGCGCTCACCGCGCGCCGCCCGGGGCGGAGCCGGTGGCGGGGGCGGAGTGGAAGGCCCACGCGTCGGCGACGATGTCGCGCAGGGCGCTGCGCCGGGGCCGCCAGCCGAGTTCGGTGTGCGCGCGGTCGGCGGCGGCCACGAGCACCGCGGGGTCGCCGGGCCGGCGCGGCCCGGTGACGGCGGGGACGGGGTGGCCGGTGACCTCGCGGCACACCTCGACCACCTCGCGCACGGAGAACCCGGCCCCGTTGCCCAGGTTGTAGACGCGGTGCCGGCCCGGGACGCAGGCGCCGAGGGCGAGCAGGTGGGCGTCGGCGAGGTCGGTGACGTGGATGTAGTCGCGCACGCAGGAGCCGTCGGGCGTGGGGTAGTCGGTGCCGTGGACGGCGACGTGGTCGCGTTCGCCGCGCGCCACCTGGAGCACGATCGGGATGAGGTGGGTCTCGGTGGTGTGCCGTTCGCCGAGGCTGCCGTGGGCGCCGGCGACGTTGAAGTAGCGCAGGCTCACGGCGCCCAGCCCGTGCATGCGGGCGTGCTCGGCGAGGGCGGCGTCGATGGCCGCCTTGGACGCGCCGTAGGGGTTGGTCGGCCGCACGGGGGCGTCCTCGGTGATGGGCACCTGCTCGGGCTCGCCGTAGACCGCGGCGGTGGAGGAGAACACGAAGCGGGGCACGCCGGCCGCCCGCACGGCCTCCAGCAGCGCCAGCGAGGCCCCGGTGTTGCCGCCCCAGTACAGCTCGGGGTGCGCCATCGACTCGGGCACGATGGACTTGGCGGCGAAGTGCAGGACCGCGTCGGCGCCGCCGGCCAGGGCCTCGGCGGCGTGGTGGCGGATGTCGCCCTCGATGAACGCGCACCCCTCGGGCACGGCGTCGCGGTGGCCCGTGGACAGGTCGTCCAGGACCGTGACCTCGTGCCCCTCCTCCAGCAGGCGGGCGGCGACCACGCCGCCGATGTAGCCGGCGCCCCCGGTGACCAGAACCTTCACTCCGTGCCTCCCGTCTCCGTGCCCGCGGCGCGGGCGCCCCGGGCCGCGCGCAGCCGCCGCGCCGCCTCCTCGGGCGCGACGTCGTTGATCCACGCGGCCATCCCCGACTCCGATCCGGCCAGGTACTTCAGCTTCCCAGGCGCGCGCCGGAGGGTGAACACCTGGAGGTGCGCGGCGAAGCCGGGATCGGGCGCACCCGCCGTGTCGACGGGGGCCTGGTGCCAGGCCGCCACGTAGGGGGCGGGCGTGTCGAACAGCCCGTCGAAGGCGCCGAGCAGGTCGGGCAGCAGCACGGCGAGTTCGGTGCGCTGGGCGTCGTCCAGGTCCGGCAGCCAGGGCACCCGGCGCAGCGGGAACAGGTGCAGCTCGAAGGGCCAGCGGGCGGCGGCGGGGACGTAGGCGGTCCAGTGCTCCCCCTCGGCCACCACCCGGTGCCCGGCGGCGCGTTCGGCGGCGACGGTGGCGTCGAACAGGTCGCGCCCGGTGCGGTCGCGGTGGGCGCGGGCGGCGGCGCGCATGCGGGCGATTCGCGGTGGAACGAACGGGTAGCCGTAGACCTGTCCGTGCGGGTGGTGCAGTGTCACGCCGATCTCGGGGCCGCGGTTCTCGAAGGGGAAGACGTGGGCGACGTCGGGGCGGGCGGCGAGGGCGGCGGTGCGGTCGGCGAGCGCCTCGATGACGGTGCGCGCCCTGCGCGGGCCCAGGGAGGCGAACGACGCGGAGTGGTCGGAGGTGAAGCAGACGACCTCGCACCGTCCGGCGCCGGGCCGCCGGACCAGCGCCGGGTCGTCCGGCCCGGAGGGCGGCGGCGCCCCGGGCGGCGCCGCCGCCAGTGACGGGAACCGGTTCTCGAACACGACGACGTCGTAGTCGGGTGCGGGGACCTCGGTGGCCCGGCCCGGCGCCGACGGGTCGAGCGGGCACTGGTCGGGCGGGGGCAGGTAGGTGCGGTTCTGCCGGTGCGCCGCCAGCGCCACCCACTCGTCCAGCAGCGGGTCGTACCGGAGTTCGGCTGCGGGGGAGAACGGGTCGAGGGGGCGGGGGTCGGCGACCGCCGCCCGGCCGGTGCCGGGGGATTCGTCGAAGTAGATGATCTCGCGGCCGTCGGCCAACCGGCCGACCGATCGCCATATCTGTCGGTTCCGCACAAATGCAGTCTAGGACACGGGAGTTTTGGGGAGTAGTGGTCAGAGTTGACCGGAAATGATCGTGAACCGGATCGCGGCGGTGCGCCGCGGGCCCCCGCGCGGCCGGACGCGGCGGGCGAGCCCCCTTCTGCCCGCCGCCGTCCCCCACTACGGTCGGTCTACGCCGACCGGGAGAAGGGGGACCGCGGGGCTCATGGCGTCACTGACGGGAACCGCCCGCGACCGGGCGCGGCACTACGGCCACCTGGCGATGGAGGCCTACTGGGCGGCGCGCCGGCGCCGGCCCGGGTTCGACCACGCGGTCCGCGCCTACGAGCGCTACGCCGACCGGCGCGGCGACCAACTCGCCGCCGCGGTGACCTACTACGCCTTCCTCTCCTTCTTCCCCCTGGTGGCGATCGCCTTCGCGGCGATCGGCTACCTCGCCGCCTTCGAGGCGGCGGCGCGGGCCTACCTGGAGCGGGCCATCGCCGAGCTGCTGCCCGGGATCGCCGCGGGCCTGCCGGTGGAGCAGATCGCCGACGCCCGCATCGGGGCGGGGATCATCGGCGTGGTCGGCCTGGTCTACTCCGGTCTGGGCGCGGTGGCGGCCATGCGCGAGGCGCTGCACCAGATCTGGCTGAAGAACGTCGCCGACGGCCCCAACATCGTCGTCGCCAAGCTGCTGGACACCCTGGTGATGGTGGTGCTGGGCGCGGCGGTGCTGGCGTCGGTCGCCCTGACCAGCGTCGCGCAGGCCGCCACCCGGTGGCTGCTGGGGTGGGTCGGCTGGGCGGACTCCCTCGCGGCGGTGGCCGCCACCCGCGTCCTCGGCGCGGCCATCGCCCTGGCCGTCAGCATGCTCGTCTTCCTGGTGCTGTTCTCCCGGCTGTCGGGCACCCGGCGGCCGTGGCGGCTGCTGTGGCGGGGCGCGCTGCTGGCCGCGGTCGGCTTCGAGGTGCTCAAGGCGCTCGGCGCGCTGCTGATCTCCGGCACCCTGGGCAACCCCGTCTACGCCTCGTTCGCCGTGCTCGTCGGCCTGCTGGTGTGGATCAACATCGTGCTGCGGACGGTGCTGTTCTGCGCCGCGTGGACCGCCACCTGGCTCCCGGTCCCGCCGCCCTACCAGGGCACCGTCCCGGTCCCCATGCCGATCGGGCCCTCGGCGGCCGAGCCCGTGCGCGCCGCCATCCGGACCGACCGCGGCCCCGGCGGGCCGCTGCCCGGCCGGCCGGCCGCGCGGCGAGGCCCGCGCCCGACCCGCGCCGACCGGTTGCGCCGCGCGGCCGCCCCCGCCGCCGCTGCCGCCGCGGCGGGCGCCGGGATCGCCCTGTGGCTCCGGCGCCGCCGCGCCGATCCGCCCGAAAGGCACTGACCCGCGCTACACATCACGTATCGGTCACGGGCGGGTATCGCGGGCCGATCTTGTGTACCGTGAACCTTGATCACGGACGACGGCGCGCCCCCCGGAAACCGGGCGGTGCGCGCCGCGGAACCGGCCGACCGCCGGCGTCCCGCGGCCGTGGCGGATGGTCCGGTGTGATGAGGCCGCCTGGTCCTTTGGGACCATGCCGGGCCGTTCACCGGCGGGCTCCCCGGCACGTCTGGAATGCTCGGTCGTACGAGGGCGCGCGGCCGTTCCCGAGCCCGCCGACCGGATCCGGCGGTGCCCGGCCCCGCCACCCGCTCCAGCGATCCACCTCGTCAAGGGAAGTGAACTCGGCCATGGCGCCCACGGATGACGTCGGCGGGACCGCCTCGCCTATCGTGCGTCATGGGCCGGCGGCCGCGCCGGCCGGACCCCAGTGCGGAGGTTGACCATGGCCATCGACTTCAACGCCTCGGACCGCCCCACCCTCGGCGTGGAGTGGGAGCTCCAGCTCGTCGACCGGCACACCCGCCACCTCCGCCAGGAGGCCCAGCAGGTCCTCGGCGAACTCCCCGAACTCAGCGAGACCGAGGAGAACCCGCCGCTGCGCCACGAGCTGATGCAGTGCACCGTCGAGGTCGTCACCGGCATCTGCGAGACCGTGGACGAGGCCAAGGCCGACCTCGCCGGCACCATCGGCAGCATGGCCCGCGCCCTCGACCCGCGCGACATCGCGCTCATGTGCGCCGGCACCCACCCGCTCGACGACTGGCGCGACCAGACCCTCTCCCCGGTGCAGCGCTACGGCGAGCTGATCGACCAGATGCAGTGGCTGGCCCGGCGTATCCTCACCTTCGGCGTGCACGTCCACGTCGGGGTGCGCTCGCGCGACAAGGCCATCCCCATGGTCAACGCGCTCGCCAACTACCTGCCGCACTTCCTCGCCCTCACCGCCTCCTCCCCGTTCTGGAGCGGCCACGACACCGGCCTGGCGTCGAGCCGGTCGATCGTCTTCGGCGCGCTGCCCACCGCCGGGCCGCCGCCGCACCTGCCGCACTGGGCGGCGTTCGAGGAGTACATGGAGACCCTGCTGCGCGCCGGGACCATCTCCAGCATCAAGGAGGTGTGGTGGGACGTCCGCCCGCACCCGGACTTCGGCACCATCGAGATCCGGATGTTCGACGGCATCCCCACCCTCCGCGAGGTCGGCATGGCCGCGGCGCTGTCCCAGTCGCTGGTGCGCCTGTTCGACCAGCAACTCGACCGGGGGTACGGGCTGCCCAACCCGCCGTCGTGGGTCGTCGCCGACAACAAGTGGCGGGCCACCCGCTACGGGCTCGACGCCCGGGTGATCACCGACGAGCACGGCACCACCGTCCCGCTCCGCGACGACCTCTACGAGCTGGTCCGCGAACTCCAGCCGATCGCCGCCCGCCTCGGCTGCGCCGACGACCTCGACGTCGTCTCCGAGGTCCTGGACAAGGGCGCCTCCTACGAGCGCCAGCGGGCCGTGATCGACCAGGGCGGCACCCTCAACGACGTCGTGGACCTGCTGGCGGCCGAGTTCCGCGCCGAGGGGGCCGTGCCGGACTCCGGCGCCCCCGCGGCCGGCCCCGGCGGCCCGGGCCGCGACGACGACGCCGGCGGCGACGCCGGCCACGACCACACGCCGAGAGACAGGGGGCCTTCGCATGCCGGGACGTGATCTACGGGAGCAGTTGACGGCGTTTCTGGCGCGTCGCGAGCGCGAGTTCGTCGAGTTCCGGCGCGACCTGCACATGCACCCCGAGCTGGCGTTCGCCGAGCACCGCACCACCCAGCGGCTCGCCGACCGGCTGCGCGCGGCCGGGCTGGCGCCCCGCGCGCTGCCGCAGGGCACCGGGCTCGTCTGCGACGTGGGCTCCGGCGACGGCCCCATGGTGGCGCTGCGCGGCGACATCGACGCGCTGCCGCTCACCGACGAGAAGGACGTCCCCTACCGCTCCACCGTGCCCGGGGCGGCGCACGCCTGCGGCCACGACGTGCACACCACCGTGCTGCTGGGCACCGGCCTGTTCCTCGCCCAGCAGGCCCGCGCCGGCGCCCTGCCCGGGCGGGTGCGGCTGATCTTCCAGCCCGCCGAGGAGCTGCCGGGCGGCGCCCGCGAGGTCATCGACGCCGGCGGGCTCGACGGCGTCGACCGCATCTTCGCCCTGCACTGCGACCCCCGCCTCCTCGCCGGCCAGGTCGGCCTGCGCGTGGGGCCCATCACCGCGGCCTGCGACCAGCTCGTCGTCCGGCTGTCGGGGCCCGGCGGGCACACCGCCCGGCCGCACCTGACCGCCGACCTCGTCTACGCGCTGGGCAAGGTCGTCACCGAGCTGCCCGCGGCGCTGTCGCGGCGGGTCGACCCGCGGGCCGGCTTCAGCCTGGTGTGGGGGCGGGTGAGCGCCGGGTCGGCGCCCAACGCCATCCCCGACGACGGCGTCGCCGAGGGCACCATCCGCTGCCTCAACGACGACGCCTGGCACGCCGCGCCCGACATCATCGGCGAACTCGTCACCTCCACCGTGGCGGCCTACGGCGCCACCGCCGAGATCGACTACCGGCGCGGCGTCCCGCCCACCGTCAACGAGGCCACCAGCGTGCAGATGCTCCGCGACGCCTGCGCGCAGACCCTCGGCCCGGAGTCCGTGGCGTCCACCCCGCAGAGCCTCGGCGGCGAGGACTTCGCCTGGTACCTGGAGCACGTCCCGGGCGCGCTCGCCCGGCTCGGCACCCATTCGCCCACCTCGGGCGCGCCGATGCTCGACCTGCACCGGGGCACCTTCGACGTCGACGAGCGCGCCATCGGCCACGGCATCCAGGTGATGGCCGCCACCGCGCTCACCGCGCTGTGGGAGGGGGCCCGCGCCGACCGCGACGCGGTCGACGCCGCCCTGGCCTGACCGGCGCGCCGTTCCGGCGCCCACCAGTGGCATGCTGAAACGCATGAGCCACGAGTTGACCCTGGAAGAGATCCGGCGCGCCCCCAAGGTGCTGCTGCACGACCACCTCGACGGCGGGCTGCGCCCGGCCACCGTCGTCGAGCTGGCCGAGGCCGCCGGCTACCCCGACCTTTCCGCCACCGACCCCGGCGAGCTCGGCGCGTGGTTCCGATCGGCGTCCGACTCCGGCGCGCTGGAGCGCTACCTGGAGACCTTCCGGCACACCGTCGGCGTCATGCAGACCCGCGAGGCGCTGGTGCGGGTCGCCGCGGAGTGCGCCGAGGACCTCGCCGCAGACGGCGTCGTCTACGCCGAGGTGCGCTACGCCCCCGAGCAGCACCTGGACGGCGGGCTCACCCTGGACGAGGTGATCGAGGCCGTGCAGGAGGGCTTCGCGCTGGGCACCGGGCGGGCCGCCGCGCAGGGGCGGTCGATCCGCGTCGGCACCCTGCTCACCGCCATGCGGCACGCCGCCCGCTCGCGCGAGATCGCCGAGCTGGCCGTGCGCTACCGCGACGCCGGGGTCGCCGGGTTCGACATCGCCGGGGCCGAGGCGGGGTACCCGCCCACCCGCCACCTCGACGCGTTCGAGTACCTGCGCCGCGAGAACGCCCACTTCACCATCCACGCGGGCGAGGCGTTCGGGCTGCCGTCGATCTGGGAGGCGCTGCAGTGGTGCGGGGCCGACCGGCTGGGGCACGGCGTGCGCATCGTGGACGACATCGAGGAGGCCGCCGACGGCACCGTCCGCATGGGGCGGCTGGCCGGCTACGTCCGCGACACCCGGGTGCCGCTGGAGATGTGCCCCAGCTCCAACGTGCAGACCGGGGCGGCGGCGTCCATCGAGGAGCACCCCATCGGGCTGCTCCGGCGGCTCCGGTTCCGCGTCACCGTCAACACCGACAACCGGCTGCAGAGCGGCACCACCCTGTCGGAGGAGTTCGCGAAGCTGTCGGCGGCGTTCGGCTACGGCTGGGACGACGTGCAGTGGTTCACGGTCAACGCGATGAAGTCGGCGTTCCTGCCGTTCGACGAGCGGCTGGCCCTCATCAACGGGCAGATCAAGCCCGGGTTCGCCCAGCTCAAGTGGGCGGCTCGGTGAAGCCGCTGACCGCACCGGCGTCCCGCGTCCTGGCCTGGGTGTGGATCGGCGCCGTGGTGCTGCTGATGGGCGACCTGGCGCTGCGCGGCAGCGGGGCGAGCTCCCTGGTGGCGGCGGCGGTGCTGCTCGTCAGCGTCGGCGGCGTGTACGTGCTGTGGCTGCGGCCCAAGGTGGTGCCCACCGAGCGGGGGGTGCGGCTGGTCAACCCGCTGCGCGACACCTTCGTGCCGTGGTCGGCGTTCACCTGGGCCGACGTCACCGACGTGCTGCGGGTGCACGCCGGCGACCGGGTGTACCGGTCGTGGCCGCTGCGGGAGACCAAGCGGGCGAAGGTGCGGGAGAACCTGCGGCGCGAGGGCGACCGGTTCGCGCTGGACGACGGCGCCGACCCCCGCGACCTGCGGCCGGTCGACCTCGCCGCCCGGAACCTGCGCGCGGAGGCCGAACGCCGCAAGGCCCGCCCGGCGGCCACGGCGGACGGCGGAGCCGTCCCCGGCGCCGAGGGCGCGGCGGGCGTGGAGGGCGCGGACGCCCCGGTGACCGTGTGGGCGCCCGACGCCCTGGTGGCCCTGGGGGTGCCCCTGGTGCTGCTGGTGGCGGTGCTGCTGTTCACCTGAGGGCCCCCGGGGCCGGGCGGAGCGAGCGGACGGGGACGGCGGGGGCGGCGGTGCGCCGGGCCCCGCCGTCCGTGCGTCCGACCCGGGAGATGGGACATGGGGAGGATCACGGACGGTATCCGCCAGATGGGCGCCGTGATGCCGGGGTGGCCGTGTAGCCGAGCGCGGCGCCCGTCCACGGATCGGACGCCTGCGCGCCGATGGGCCCCGATGACCTGCGGTTCCGCAGGAGATCCCGTTCGGGACTTGACCCGCCCCCCGGATACTGATTAGGTAAGGCATGCCTAAGGAGAATGGGCGCGGGGTCCGGTGTCTGCGCGGATCACCGGACCCCACCGCTCCCGGGCCACGCGGGACAACTGAATAGCGGGCGCGCCACCGAGGTCCGGATCGCCACCCGGACCAGGCGCCCACAGCGGGTCGCGGGGACCCGCGCCGGGTGCCGCGTCGGGGGCGCGCGCAACGAGTACGGCGCGGCCCGCCGCCGGAGTCATCGCGGACCCCCGGCGGCGGACCGCACCGGGCCCGCCGGCCGCCGCGGCCCGGGTGGATCCACCCCGGCCTCGGGTGCTGCTCGCCACGCAGCCCCCCGGGCCGACCGCGGCCGGACGCCACGGCCACGGGCCGCCCCTCGGGGCCGCCCCACCGGTCACGCGCCCCTCCCGGCCGCCGGGAGGGGCTTCGGCGTTCCCGGCGCCGGGCGCGCGGCCCCCGGGCCCGCGCCGCGCCGGCCCGCGTCGGCGGACACCGCGCCCCGGCCGTCGGACCGGGACGGCGCTACACCCGGACCAGGATCGCGTTCAGCAGCTCACCGAGGCGCACGGCGCGCGAGCGCACGACATCGAGGGCCCGCTCGGCGTCGAACCGCTCGAACACCGAGCCCACCGCGTCGTTGGTCACCATGGCCAGGCCCAGCACGGACGCGCCCATCTCCACGGCGGCGATGGTTTCCAGGGCGATGGACCGGCCCACCAGGTCGGCGCCCGCGCCGCGCAGCATCCCCAGCTCCGCCGGGGTGGCGAACTGCGGTCCGACGACCGCCGCGTACACGCCCTCGGCGAGGGTGACGTCGGCGTCGCGGGCGGCCTCGCGCAGCCGCGGGTCGTAGGCGCCGGTCAGGTCGACGAAGTCGGGGCCGGTCAGCGGCGACATCGACGTCAGGTTGATGTGGTCGCGCACCACGATCGGCTGGCCGACCGCGAAGTCGGTGCGCAGCGACCCGGCGGCGCCGGTCAGGACGACCGTCGACGCCCCGGCCGCCACGCCGGTGCGGACGGCGTGCGCGACCCGCATCGGGTCGTGGTCCTCGTAGAGGTGGGTGCGGCCCAGGAACACCGCGACGCGCTTGGCGCCGACCCAGACGCTCCGCACCTTGGCGGAGTGGCCGGCGGCGGTGGGGGGAACGAAGCCGGGCAGGTCGGCCATGTCGAGTTCGATGTCGGGGGTGCCCATGGCGTCGACCGCCTCCGTCCACCCCGACCCGAGGACGACCATGGCGTCATAGCCGTCGGCGCCGCTGCGCGCCCTGAGTTCGTTCGCCGCGGCGGCCGCCAACTCCTTCGCGTCGGCGGTCCGCATCGACGGATGCGCTTGCGTGGATTCGCTCACACTTCCGGAGCGTACCTTTTCGTGACTGTTTCATTCCGCAGCGTCACCGGTGTGTCCTCCCGCCCTCCCATGACGCCCATGTCCGTCGTCCCCTCGCGGCCCCGGGCCCGCCCTCGCCGGATCCGCCGCGGGGTGGCAGGATCGCCTGCCATAGGGCGCGGCGCCAGGGCGGCGGACGCGGCCGCACGCGGGGGTCGGCGGAACGGCGTCGGCGCGCCGCGCGGCCCGGTCGTGCCCCGCCGGTCAGGTCTCGGTGCCGCAGCTGCGGACCCAGCGCTCGCCCATGCCCAGGTGGTTGGTGTTGAGGAAGTCGACGCCGGCCTCCTGCAGGGCCTCCCAGTAGTCGACGCGGGCCTCGCCCTCGCACTCCTGGCGGCCGGGCACGACCTGGCCGTGGCAGGGGAGGAAGTCGCCGTTGGAGCCGTCGCGGTACCGCTCGTCCGGGCCGCCCCAGAACCGCACCCGCAGGCCGGAGCGGTGGGCCTGGTCGACCAGCCGGTTCAGCTCCGCCTGCTCGCGGTCGTCGATCTTGTTGTTGCCCTGGTCGCCGCAGTGGCCCTTGCCCCACTCGCCGTTGAGCATGGTGAAGTTCGCGGCGTACTCGCGGTCGTACTCGGGGCTGTCGACGTTGACCCTCGGCGGCAGTTCGCAGCCGTTGACCGGGGCGATGTCGAAGCTGACGTTGTCGGGCTTGTTCGCGAGCACGTACTCGTCGCTGGGCCGGCCCCCGCTGAAGACGACGTGGACGTCGTCGGGCAGGTCCTCGATCTGCCGCAGGGTCGCGTCGTAGACCCGCCGCTTGTCCTCCTCGGTCTCCTGGCCCTTCAGTTCGATTACGAGCTGGAACGGCTCGTCGCGGCCCGGGTAGATCTCTCCGCCGTTGCGCTCGGCCCGCTCGTTGAGCGCGTCGATGTAGGTCTCCTGGAGGGTGCCGCGGGGCCGGTCGGTGGGGTCGTGCTTGAGGACGAGGTCGCCTTCGTCGTAGGTGATCGGGTCGTGCTCCTCGCCGAACCAGGTGTCGTCCTCGCTGTAGGGCCAGATGTCGGCCTCGACGCTGGTGGCGCCCTGGTCGAGCGCGTCCTGGAGAGGGGTCTCGTTCTCGTAGTCGTTGTGCGCGTGCAGGCCCTCGGCCCACTCCGCGTCGGGGTCGGCGCAGCCGGGCTTCGGGATCGGGTCGCGCGGCGGGCGGCGCTCGTCCGGAATCGGCTCCGGCTCCGGTTCCGGGGCGGCGGCCAGGGGCCGGACCTCGTCGGGTGACCCGCCGGCGGCCTGGTCGGCCGAGGCGAGCGGGCAGTCCTCGCCGCCCGCCACCCGGCAGACGGCCGCGATGCAGAAGTCCGCCACCCGGCTCGGCACGTCCGTGGTCATCGTGAGCCCGCCGAGGATCGCGGCGACCAGCAGCACCGTGCCCGCATACTCGGCCATGGAGGCGCCGCGATCGGTCGACCACCGCCTGTATCGAGCCGAACCGCCCGGCACGGGGCACCACCTTCCATCAGTCGCGGTCCCGTGCCCGGAGCACGTCCGACCGGGAGAGCCGCCGGCCCAAGAGCGCCGGAGACGACGGGCCGTCCTCGGCCCCGAGGCGGGCCCTCGCGCAGTATCCGCCCCATGAGCAGGGCATGACAGGGCATACAGGCCCAAACCAAGGCCCAACCTTGGGCCCATGTCAGCGACCTCATCGAACGTCGGGCCGTGGAAGGCCCGGAAAGCGCCGCCCACTTCACGGGTCCGGAGGTCCGCGCACGGACACCGATTGTCACCACGCCGTGGTTACCTCGTGTCCATGACAGGCCATAAGCGGCATAACAGCTTCACTCGCGTATCGCACAACGCTACGGTTGTTCACCGTCGATAACCGGACGAATTCGCCGATCGCACCGCTGCGCCCGTGAGGAGACCGCGCCCCCGTGTCCCGAGCCCTGCCCACTGAACTCAAGGCCGTCCGCGTCCTGCTGTTCCTCACCACCGGCATCGGGCTCACCGTGTTCGGCCTGGTCATCCCGCAGGGGGTCGACACGACGTCGCTGATGTCGGCCTACCTCGCCTACGTCGGCCAGGGCGTGCTCACCCTGATCCTGGGCTTCCTCGTCGCGCCCGGCCGGGCGTGGCTGGTGTACGTCCTGTGCGGGTACGCGGCCGTGGCCATGCTGATGACCCTGGTGGGCATGCTCGGCGGCGACCTCGGCGCGGTCACCCAGCTCATCATCCCCGCGCTCATCTGCTTCCTCACCCTGCGACCCGACTCCCGCGCCTACCTCACCGGCCACTGACCCCCGGCGCACCCCCGAGCGCCTTCCTTCAGCCCTCGCCCGCCCGCCGACCCCCCACGGTGACCCCCCCATGCTGAGAAGGCTGCACGACCCCGAACGCGGCGCCGGCTACGTCGAGTACGCCGCCGTCATCCTCCTCGTGGCCGCGATCGCCTCCGTGGTCATCGGCTCCGGCATCACCGGCCGCATCGAGCAGATGATCACCGACGCGGTGGAATCGGTCGGCCAGAGCGCCCCCCAGGCCGACGGCCCCACCGACCAGCAACCCGGGCCGGACAGCGGCACCAGCGGCGACACCCCCGCAGCGGACACCCCGAGCCCCGACAGCGGGCAGGGCGCAGACCGCCCCGCAAGCGGCGACGGGCCCGCCGACGACCGGCCACCGCCGACCGGGCGGGAGCGCCCCACCATCGTCCCGGCCGACGACCCGGCCCCCGACGCACCGGCCGGCACCGCGCCCCTGGGCGGGGTGGCCGCCTTCCTGCCCGGCGCGCACCTGCCCGGCCTCGACCAGTTCGCCACCTCGGCCGGCGACCTGCTCGGCGACGCCGCCGAGGTCAACCAGCGCGTCTTGAACCGCCTGGGCGAACGCGGCCAGGAAGCCGTCGACGGCGCCGTGCAACTGTTCACCACCCCGATCGACGAGACCGCCGCCAACATCCTGACCGGCATCCACGACGACGTGCACAGCGCCGCCATGGAGTCGGTCGCCGAGTACGGCGACGCCTGGCGCAACGGCGAGTACGTCGAAGCCGGCCTGGGCGTGCTCGGGGACGCGGCCTTCTACGCCTACCTCGACTCCCCGATGTCCTTCGGGCTGCCCGCCTACTTCGCCAGCGAGGACCGCCGCGAGCAGTGGTCCAACGGCGAGGTCGTGGAGGCGCTGACCGACTCCTTCCTCGACGTCGGCCTCGACGCGATGCCCGGCCCCCGGGTACCGCTGCGCCTGCCCGACGTCCCCAACGCCCCCGACACCCCCGACGTGACCCCCGACCCCGGCCTGGAGCACCTGGCCGACGGCCCCCCGCAGCGCCCCGACCCCGACACCAACGGCGACACCGACAGCGACAGCGACTCGGACTCGGACTCGGACTCGGACAGCGACCAGGACTCCGACAGCCCGTCCTGCCCCACCGGCAACAGCTTCCTGCCCGGCACCCCGGTCCTGCTGGCCGACGGCACCACCGCCCCGATCGAGGACGTCGCCGCGGGCGATGACGTGCTGGCCTTCGACCCCCTGACCGGCGAAGAGGGGCCCCGCCAGGTCACCGACACCATCACCGGCGACGGGGCCAAGACGCTGGTCACGATCACCATCGACACCGGCGACGGCACCAACACCCTCACCGCCACCGACGAGCACCCGTTCTGGGTCCCCGACCGCGCCGCCTGGGTCGACGCCATCGACCTTTCTCCGGGCACCTGGCTGCGAACCTCCACCGGCACCTGGACCCAGATCACCGCCGTCGACGTCCACGAGGCCGCCGACCAGCGCGTCCACAACCTCACCGTGGACGACCTCCACACCTACTACGTGTTCGCCGGAGATACTCCCGTGCTGGCGCACAATAGTACGTGCGAGCAGTTCGAGAACACGATGCCCGAAGACCTTGAGTCGGAACTCGCTGTAGCGGAACGGCTGGGTGTGACGCCGACCTCGCCTGGGTCTCCTGACTTTGATGCGACTATCGATGGTGGGATTATCAAGTGGGCGGTTCTGACGGATGGAACCCTAGTGGTGCAGCCAAAATTTGTCGCCACCACGGAAATATCACATTCGGTGCTCAGTCGAGGAGAGCCGGTGCTGGCCGCCGGAGAAGCGGATATATCGGGATCGGCGGACTTGGGGTACTTCGGCCTTGAGATCAACAATCACAGTGGCCACTTCTTGCCGTCAAGTGAAAGTTTGCAGATCGGAAGAGAGGCCTTCGAGGATGCGGGGATAACGTTCTGATGGACGCTTTTCGCGGTCTCATGGGCATGAGTTCGGAGGATCTGTGCGGCCAGCTGTCGAAAGGTCGGCCGACGGTTCGAGATTTGGCCCCGGGGCAGTGGTTGGGTGTCGCACAGATGCTCGCCCCTAGGGTCATTGACGCGTGCGAGGAGATGTCGGAAGACGCGTGGGCGGACTGTGCTGCGGCGTTTTCTTATGTTTTCTCTGCGGCAGTCGAGTCGGGCGACGTCGATGACCAGGAGGTCACAACTCGCCGATTGTACCTCACTGCCGCACTGCTGCAGAGGGTGCCGCCTCGATCGGAGATAGAAATCCTAGATGCGGACCGTGCTATCGATTTGTTCTTTGCCAAGGTTCCTGTTTCCGATGAGTTTGCCCGCAGAGTTTCACCGGAATGGCGAAGACTGGACATTGATACTATCCGCAAGCTGAGGCGTTCGAAGAATCTTGTTAAGCCTGCGCTGTTGATCTCCGATTCTGTTGGAAGAAGTGACATTGAACGACGTTTAGCGACTTGGAGGGAAGTTCTGCCATTTCTCCCGTGATGCTCGGTTTCGCGGATCTAGTGCTTTTTGGGTGGCAGGTGCATCCGGAGCGTGCCTATGGGGATCGGTGCTCGTCCATATGGGCGGAATCCTGCCCACGGGGCGATGCGCCTCGGCGTGCTCGGGGGGGCGGTGGGGGTATGACGCGCTCGATGCCCAGTCTCAGGCGGCTGGTGGCGGGCGGGGCCACGGTCATGGAGGTGATGCGGGCCTTCAAGGAGTCGGAGGCGTGTGTCACGAGCCCGTTGAACTTCATCATGGTGATGCGGAACGACCTCGGTATGCCGCTGGGTGAGAGCAGGCGGATATTGGAGGTCTTCGATCCGCAGTTGGACCCGCTCGTCCCGGAGGACGAGGTCGACGCCGCCTACGGGCACTTCCTGGACAAGTACCGCGCGTGCGACGGCGGATCGAGCTTCTAACAGGCGGAGGCGCCCACCGACGTGAGACCCGCCGCCGCAGCGCCCGCCGCGCGCGGAGAGCGTGCCCACCGCCCCTACAGGCTCGGGCGGGTCAGTAGGTCCGTCAGGTAGGAATCCGGGGCGCCGGCTTTTTGGGCGGCGGTGGCGAGGGTGGTGAGTTGGGCCGGGGTGGGGAGGCCGCCCTCGGGGGTGTCGAGGATGTAGGTCCAGGCCGGGGGAGCGCCCTCGAAGAGGGTGTGGACGCGGACGCGGGCGCGGGTGTAGACGCCCGGTTCGGTGTTCTCCCATGCCGCGATGTTGGGTTCGTCCCATTCGTGGACGTCGTAGACCGCGACGAACACGCTCGACCCCGGGTCCTCGGCCAGGGTGGGCAGGACGCCGCCGACCAGGCCAGGGTCGCTCGCCGGTCGACCCGCCGGCGCGAAGGTCAGCCGCCGGCCCTCCAGCCAGCCGGTACTCCACAGGGGTGACCGGGGGGCCTGCTCGGCCATCCGGCCCGGGTCCAGGTAGCTGCCGTAGACGGCGTACAGGGGCACGCGGCTCATGGTACGTGGCGGCGGGCGTCCCCGTGGGAATTCCGCCGCCCGTTGCCGCGCCGTCGCGACCCGGTCGCCGCCCGCCGCCGCACCGTTGCAGCCCTGTCGCGGCCCGGTCGAAGCCCTCGTCGCCGCCTGGCCGCTGCACCGTCGCGGCCCGGTCGCAGACCCTGCCGCGACCCGGCCGCCGTCCGGTCTCCGTCCGGCATGGCGGAGAATGGAGGCAGTGACAGGTGTGCGAAGACGCAGGCGGAGGACCATCGGCACCGGGCGCGTCCGGGCGATTCGGGTGGCCCGGCCGTGAGAAGGAGTGAGTCGGACGTGACGAAGGTCGTGATCATCGGTGGCGGGCCGGGGGGCTACGAGGCGGCCCTGGTCGCCGCGCAGCTCGGCGCCGACGTGACGGTGGTGGACCGCGACGGCATCGGCGGCGCCTGCGTCCTCACGGACTGCGTTCCGTCGAAGACCCTGATCGCCACCTCCGTCCGCAGCACCTACATCAAGGACTCGCCCGACCTGGGCATCAACGTGGGCGGCGCCACCGCCGAGGGCGGCGCGTGCAGCGTCGGCATCGACATGCGCAAGGTGAACGACCGCGTCAAGCGCCTCGCCCGCGCCCAGTCCGAGGACACCGCCGCCCGCCTGGTCAAGGAGGGCGTCGAGATCATCCCCGGCGAGGGCCGCCTGGTCGACCCGCGCATCGTCGCCGTCGGCGAGCGCCGCATCACCGCCGACGTGGTCCTGGTCGCCACCGGCGCCCACCCGCGTGAGCTGCGCACCGCCAAGCCCGACGGCGAGCGCGTCCTCACCTGGCGCCAGCTCTACGACCTGGAGGAGCTGCCGGAGAACCTCATCGTGGTCGGTTCGGGTGTCACCGGCGCCGAGTTCGCCAACGCCTACCAGGGCCTGGGCTCCAACGTCACCCTGGTGTCGTCGCGCGACCGCGTCATGCCGACCCAGGACGCCGACGCCGCCGAGGTGCTGGAGGGCGTGTTCCGCCGCCAGGGCATGACGGTGCTCGGCAACACCCGCGCCGAGTCGGTGGTCAACACCGGCGACGGCGTCCTCGTCACGCTCTCCGACGGCCGCACGGTCACCGGCTCGCACTGCCTGATGACCGTCGGCATGATCCCCAACACCGACGGCCTCGGCCTGGAGGAGGCCGGCGTGCGCCTCGACAGGGGCGGGTTCGTGCAGGTCGACCGCGTGTCGCGCACGTCCACCCCGGGCGTGTACGCCGCCGGCGACTGCACCGGGGTGAACATGCTGGCGTCGGTCGCCGGCATGCAGGGCCGCATCGCGATGTGGCACGCCCTCGGCGAGGCGGTGTCGCCGTTGAAGCTGTCCACCGTCGCGTCGACCGTGTTCACCCACCCCGAGCTGGCCGCCGTGGGGGTCAGCGAGGAGGACGTGCGCTCGGGCCGGGTGGACGCGCGCATCGTCAACCTGCCGCTCGACACCAACTCGCGCGCCAAGATGAACAACAGCAAGGACGGTTTCGTCAAGCTGATCTGCCGCCAGCACACGGGCATCGTGCTGGGCGGGGTCATCGTCGGCCCGCGCGCCAGCGAGCTGATCCTGGGCGTGTCGATCGCGGTGCAGCAGCGGCTGACCGTCGACGAGATCGCCCACACCTTCGCCGTGTACCCGTCGCTGTCCGGCAGCGTCACCGAGGCGGCCCGGTCGCTCATGCAGGCGTCGCCGGAGTAGCCGCCGCGGGGGCGTCCGCCGCCCCGCTCGGGGTAGGACGACCGGACGAGCCCGTTCCGACGTCCGACGAAGGGGAGCACCGGTGTCCTACCCCCGCATCCGCGTCCGCGGCGGCCCCGAGGAGCGCGGCCGCGCCTACGGCGGCCAGGCGCGCGCACGCGTCGCCGCCACCCTCGCCGCCTACGCCCGCCTGTTCGACCACTACGCCGGCCTCGACTGGGCGGAGGCCCGCCGCCGCGCCGCCGCGTTCGAGGCGCCCATCGCCGAGGTCGGCGAGGACTACCTGCGCGAGATGCGCGGGATCGCGGACGGGGCGGGCGTCGACTACGCCGACGTGCTCGCCGTGAACGTGCGCACCGAGTTGATGTTCTCGGGGATGGCCGCGGCGATGACCGGCCGCCGCGCCGCCGGCGCCGCCCCCGGCATCGCCGGCGCCACCCCCACCACCACCCCCACCGCCGGCACCGCCCCGCGCGCCGCCTCCGGCACCCCGTCGTCGGCCCCCGGCAGCAGCCTGGAGGGCCGCCCGCAGATTCCCGCCGCGGAGTGCACCGCGGCCGCCGTGCTGCCCGAGGCGTCCGCCGGCGGCCACGTGCTGCTCGGCCAGAACTGGGACTGGAAGCCGTCGTCGGCCGACTCGCTGGTCGTCCTGGAGGTCGAACGCGACGACGGCCCCGCCTACGTGACCGCCGTCGAGGCCGGCCTGCTCGCCAAGACCGGGATGAACGCCGCCGGCGTCGGGGTGACCACCAACGCCCTGGTGTCGGAGTTCGACCGGGGCGAGCCCGGACTGCCCTACCACGTGGCGCTGCGCGCCTGCCTGGACGCCGAGCGGGCCTCCGACGCGCTGCTGCTCCTGGAGGCGCACACCCGCTCGTCCTCGGCCAACTACCTGATCGCGCACGCCGACGGCGCGGCGGTCGACGCCGAGGGCGCCCCGGGCGGCCGCGACCGGCTGTTCCTCGACTTCGGCACCGGCGGCGTGCTGGTGCACGCCAACCACTTCACCGACGCCCGCCTGGCCGGCCGCGACCTCAACCGGGAGCTGTCGGCGGGCACCCTGTTCCGCGCGGCGCGGCTGCGGGCGGGCCTGGCGGGCGGCGGCGCCACACCGGAGCGGTTCCAGGCCGCGCTGCGCGACCACGCCGAGTACCCGCTGGGCGTGTGCGCCCACCCCGACCCGCGCCGCCCCGAACCGGAGCGGTCGGCCACGCTCGTGTCGGTGGTCATGGACCTCACCGCCCGCCGCATGTGGATCGCCGACGGCAACCCGTGCACCGCCCCCTACACCGAGGGCGACTACGCCGGCCTGCTGGGCGCCGCCTGACCCGGGGACCCCGGGTACGACGACGGCGGGGCCCCGACCCGAAGGCCGGGGCCCCGCCGTGGTGCGGAGCGGGGAGCGGTCAGAAGTCGAAACCGCCGAAGTCGCCCCCGCCGAAGTCGCCGCCCCCGACGTCACCGCCGCCGAGGTCGCCGGCACCGGGGTCGCCCATCCCCATGCCCATCATGCCGCCGCCCATCATGGACCCCATCATCGAGCCCATCATCATGCCGGCGAACATGCCGGTCATCATGTCCATGCCGTAGTAGCCGCCCGCGTAGGGGGCGTAGGCGGGGCCGGCGTCGTAGTACGGGCGCCGGCGGCCGTCGACCTCGACCAGGCGGACGTCGGGGTCGTGGCCGGACAGGACGGCCTGGGAGCACACGGGGCAGGCCGGGACCGCGCGCTGCGTGCCGCCGGGCGGGGACCACATGACATCCTGCTGCGAGGGGCCGTGCTGCGGGTTGAAGAAGCAGGGCTTGCGCCGCTCGGGGACGGGCTCGCCGCTCATGCGCGCCCGGGTGGCGACCATGTAGTAGCGGCCGTCCTCCAGGGCGTTGGTGACCTGCTGGACCTGCTCGGGCTCGCGGATGGAGTCGAGCGTGGCCTTCGCGCGGTCGTAGGAGTCCATGGCGTGCGTGTAGTCGGCGCGCGTGGGGTCGTCGACCTTGGCGACGTCGATCTCCAGGCGGGCGATGTCCTCGCCGAGGCGCACGACGTCCTCGGTGGCCATCTGCTTGATCTCGGCCAGCTCCTTGGCCTTCTGGGCCTCGCGCTTCTTCTTGGAGCTGTAGAGGAAGAGCCCGCCGCCCGCGAGGGCGAGCACCAGCACGCCGAGCAGGACGGCGCCGAACACGCCGGAGGCGGCGTCGGCCGACTGCTCGGCCTCGGCGGCCTCGGGGACCGCGGCGAGGGTGTCGATCTGGTTGCCCCCGCCCTGGGCGAACGCGTCGCTCTGGATCTCGCGCAGCGCCGAGGGGTCGAGGTCGGGGGACTTCACGAAGTACCCCTCGGAGCCGACGAAGCCGGCGTACACGCCGTCGCCGACGTCGGCCATGATCGGGTCGAGGTAGGAGTCCAGCGCGCTCTCCGAGGAGAAGGTGCCCTCGGGCAGCAGCACGTAGTAGACCGGGACCTCGGAGTCCGCGGCCGACTGGACGAGGACGTCCTGTTCGGCCTGCGGGAACACGTCGGAGATGCTCTCTTCGATGAAGACGTGGTCGTCGCGCAGGTCGCCGGCGACCTCGGTGCCGCCGGGGGCGTCGGCGTAGGCCGGCGCGGCGGCCATGACCACGGTGAGTCCTGCGGTGAGCAGGGCGGGTGTTACCAAGCGGCGCAACATGATCGTTCCTCTCGCCTCCCTCATCCCCTAGTGACGAATGAGGAGAGGGGATGGTTCCCCCCGGCCCGCGGCGCGGGTGGCTGTCACCTCACACACTACGGGCGGCCCGCCGGGAGGGGCGGGCCGCCCGTGGCGGTGCGGAGCGGGTCAGGGCGTCGGGCTCGCGGCGGTGGAGCCGGCGCCGACCCGGTCGCCGCCGGCCGTGCCGTCGCCGTCGGTGCCGCCTTCAGCGTCGGCGCGGGCCGCCTCGGCCTCGGCCGGGCTGGTGAACTCCGGGTCGACGAACCCGTCGAGGCCGCGGGGCGCGTTGTAGCGCTCCAGGTCCAGGATCTTCTCGCGCTTGGCGACGACCGCCGGGATCAGCGCCTGGCCGGCGACGTTGGTGGCGGTGCGGCCCATGTCGAGGATCGGGTCGACGGCGAGCAGCAGGCCGACGCCCTCCAGGGGCAGGCCCACGGTCGACAGGGTCAGGGTGAGCATGACCGTCGCGCCGGTGGTGCCGGCGGTCGCGGCGGAGCCGATCACCGACACGAACGCGATCAGCAGGAAGTCGGTGATGTTGAGCTGGACGCCGAAGAACTGGGCGACGAAGATCGCCGAGATCGCCGGGTAGATCGCGGCGCAGCCGTCCATCTTGGTGGTCGCGCCGAACGGGACGGCGAAGGAGGCGTAATGCCGGGGGACGCCGAAGTTGGTCTCGGCGACGCGCTCGGTGACGGGCATGGTGCCCATGGAGGAGCGCGAGACGAACCCGAGCTGGACGGCCGGCCAGACGCCGGTGAAGAACTTGATCGCGGACAGCCCGTGCACCCGCGCGAGCAGCGGGTAGACGACGAACATCACCAGGGCGAGGCCGATGTAGATGGCCACGGTGAACCGGCCGAGGGCGCCGATGGTGGTCCAGCCGTAGCTGTAGACCGCGTTGCCGAGCAGGCCGATGGTGCCCAGCGGGGCCAGGCGGATGATCCACCACAGGACCTTGAGGACGATCTTCAGCGCCGACTGGGTGAACGCCAGGAACGGTTCGGCGGCCGACCCGACCTTGACGGCGGCCACGCCGATCGCGATGGCGATCACGATGAGCTGGAGCGCGTTGAAGTCGAGCGAGGTGGTGAGGGCGCCGGTGCCGTCGTCGGAGGTGCCGGCCGTCAGGCCGAGGAAGTTGCTCGGGACCAGGCTCTCCAGGAACGCCATCCAGGAGCCGTGCGTCTCCGGGGCGCCGGCGCTGGACGGGTCGACCCCGCTGTTGACGCCGGGCCGGATGAGCAGGCCGAGCCCGATCGCGATGAGGACCGAGACCAGCGCGGTGATGGCGAACCAGAGGATCGTCTGGCCGGCCAGGCGCGCCGCGTTGGTGACGTTGCGCAGGCTGGCGATGGACGACACGACCGCGAGCAGGATCAGCGGCGGGACGATCGTCCGCAGCAGCGTGACGAAGGTCGAGCCGATGGTGTCGAGGGTGACGGCCAGCCAGTTCGGGTCGTCGGCGGTGCCGCCGAGCTGGACGGCCACGACGCCGAGGAGGATACCGATGACGAGGGCGGCGAGGACCTGGACGGCGAAGGGGATACGCCGGAGTGCGGATAGCACGGGGTGACTCCAAGAGCAGGGCGGTGACCGGGCGGCCCGCGGGTGGCGGGGAGGCTCCGGTGGACGATGGCGCCTCGCCGTTCGGGGCGTGCGCTCACGGGGGATGGTGTGGCGGTGATGTCAGCGCGAGCGTCGACACGCCTGGCTCGCGACGCGGCACAGGTCGACGTGCCGTCGCGAGGTGAGGCCCCAAAGATTCGTCACAAGTGTGAAGAATAGCCAGCACGACCGATTTATTCCCGTGGCCTGCGGTGTCAATCCGGTCACCATTGTCCGTAATGTCGGATTGCCCAGCTCCCGGTGGCCGTGCCCGGCATGCGGTCGACCGGAAACCGGGGCCGGATGATGACCGGAACCGGGGGGTGGGGGACGTGGTGCCCCCGGTGGGACGTCCGGCCTGCTCCCGGCGCCTGCGGCCCGGTCCGGCGGGTGCTCCGCCCCCGGCGGACGGTCCCGTGGCCGCGCCGACGGGGCCACGGCGGTGATCGGGCCGGGTCCTGCCCTTGGACGCGCTCCCCGGGGCCGCGCCGACGGGCGGCCCCGGCTCCGGGCCGACGTCCGGTCGGACCGACCCGCAGGGGGCCGCCGTCGTACGCGTCGTCCTCCGCATGGAGCGGCCGTCCCGCCCCGTGCCGTCTCCGCTCGGCCGCGTCGACGGGGGCGCCGCCGACTCCCGACGCCGTCCGCCTCCGGCGGGCACGCCGGTCGGTGGGGCCGCCCCGCCCGCGTTCGGCCGGGGTCAGTCCCGTCGGAGGTCGCCGCGGAGGACGCGGCGCACCAGGTCGGCGGAATCGGTGGTGAGGTTGCCGTACCCGGTCGCCGACCAGACGCTCTCCTCGGCCGGGACCTCGTAGTAGGGCACGCGCTCGCCGTCGTGCCGCACCGGCAGCGCGGTCGGCGCCCGGTGGCCCTTGATGGCCGCCGCGCAGTCCGTGCACGCGTTGACCTTCACCTTGCGCGAGGTCCCCACCGCACGCCAGATGACCGGCCGGGTCGACGTCGGGTGCAGCGGGTTGAAGAAGCAGTGCCGCCGCTGCCCGGGGACCTTCTGCCCGCCGTCGCGCGCCTGCGCGGCCGCCAGCAGGTCCTCGCCCAGGTGCAGGAGCACCCGCGCGCCCGCGAGGTCGGCGGTGTCGTCGGCGCCGTCCAGGGCCTTGCCGGCGGCGTGGTGGGCGTCGAGGGCGGCGCTATGGTCGGCGGCGGCCCGCGCGTCGCCGCCGGAGAGGGTGGTGGCGGCCAGCCGCTCGCCCAGGTCGACCAGTTCCCGCTCGACCTCGGCGCGCAGTTCGGTGCGGCGGGCCTGGTCGGCGTTGTCGAACGCGACCAGGCGCGGCGCCACCGGCGCGCGGCGGCGCCGGACCAGCAGCCAGGAGCCGCCCGCCACCAGCAGCACGACGGCGCCGCCGGCGACCAGCCACGGCAGCAGGGAGCCGCCGGACGACCCGCCGCCCGTGCCGGGCAGGGACGCGCCGCCCCAGCCGTCGGCCTCAGCGGAGAGTTCGTCGCTCTCCCGCTCGTAGTCGGCGGTGCCGGTGCCCGCGTCGATGATCTCCACCGTGCGGGTGAACATGGCCGACAGGGACGTGTCGTCCACGTCATCGTCCAGGCTGACGGCCTGGGCGGCGTCGGCGGCCTGGTGCTCGGTCTCGGTGCCGTAGTCGACGCCGGTGATCCAGCTCATGGAGCCGAGCTCCGACGCCAGGTAGGAGCCGTCGGCGCCGAGCCGGTCGTGGACCGCCCCGATGAGCTGCTCGGGCTCGCCGCCCCAGGCGTCGCCCGCGACGAGCGGCACGACGATCACGTAGATGGGCTTGCCGGTCGCCTCGATGCGCGCGGCCAGCTCCGTCCGCTGCTCCTCGGGCAGCGCGGCGTCCAGCGAGGGGTCGACGTAGACGGGGGACGTGCGCAGCCCCTCGGCGATCCGCTCGGCCGGGCTCTGATCGGCGGGGCTCTGCTCGGCGGGGCTCTGCTCGGCCGAACCGGGACCGGCCGGGCTCGGCTCGGCGGCGGCGGGGGCGCCGCCGAGGGCCAGGGCGGCGGTCAGGGCGGTGGCCAGCGCGGCGCGGAGCGCGGCGGGCAGCGGGCGGAGGAGGCTAGTCGGCATCGAGTTCCTTCAGGACGCGCCGGGCGAGGTCGGGGGTGTGGCGGCCGTAGGCGGTCGACTTCCAGAAGCCGTCGACGGTGTCGTGCTGGCGCAGCCGCCCGTCGACGTGGACCTGGAGGGTGCGCTGGGCCACCGGGTCGCCGAGGTCGGAGCGCGCCCGGCAGCGGGCGCACAGGCGGCGGTCGCCGAGGGCGGCGGACGCCCGGCGCGCGGTGGCGCGGGCCTTGGGGGTCTTCTTCGCCATGGGGCCGTTCCGCCCGGACGGCGTCGGCCACCGGTCCACCGAGGCGCCGTGCAGCGGGTTGACGGAGCAGAACGCGGGGGTGCGCGCGGGCGCGTCCACGGTCAGTTCGGCGCGGGCGGCGCGGGCCATGGTGATGGCGCCGACGGTCCAGGTGGCGTCGTGGTCGCCCTTGTCGATGAGGGTCGCGGCGTCGAAGGCGGCGACCGCGCGCGAGTGGTTGGGGTGGTCGGCGGGGGCGCGCTCGATCTCGCGGGCCAGCCGGCGCAGCTCCGCGTGGAGCATCCGGGTGAGGCGGCGCGGGTTCGCGACCCGCGGCGCGGAGCGTGCGCGCAGCAACGGGGGGATGCCGTCCTCGGCCCCCGCCGGGACCGCGGCGCGGACCTCCCGCCGGCTGCGGACGGCGACGCCGACCAGCAGCCCCGCTCCGAGGAGCATGAGGCCGAGCATGATCCCGACGATGATGCCGGGGAACAGGTCCGTCAGGTAGTCGGCGTCCGTGGGTTCCTCGGGGGGCAGGTCGTCGTATTCGTCGACGAAGTAGGGGGTGGGTGAGGACGCCGTCCCTTCGGGGGCGTCGCGGATCCGCCGGACGAGGGTGCCGACCTGCTCGGTGAGCAGCTCGTTCTCCGCCGTCGGCAGCTCGCCGTCGGGCATGTCCTCGTAGTCGATCCACAGGGCCTCGTAGGGGTCCACGGGGACGTCGAAGGCGAGCGCGGTCAGGTCGAACGGCCCGATGGCCCCGCTGCGGGGGTCGGCCATCACGTAGACGCCGGGTTCGCCCAGCTCGTGGTGGAGGGCGTGCAGGAACAGCTCGGGGTCGCCGTTGGACTCGTCGTAGTAGGTCGACGGGACGACGGCGACGAACACGGGGTGCCCGGCGTCGGAGACCAGCGCCTCCACGCGCGCCTCCTCGCCCTGGGCGAGGTGGCCGACGGCCTCGGGGTCGACGTAGACCGGGTCCTCGCGCAGTGCCTCGGCGACCCGCGCGGCGCGCCCGGTGTCGTGCACGTAGGGCGGATCGGGGGTCGGCGAGGGGGCGTACCCGTCGGCGCTCGCGGGGGCGGCGCCGGTGAGCGCGGCGGCGAGCACGGCGGCGGTGGCCAGGGCGGTCCGGGCGTACAGGGCGGGGCGGGCGTACGGGGCGGCTCGGGCGGGCAGCGCGGTCCGGGCGGGCCCGGCAGCGGTGCGCCGGGGCGCGGTCGCGGGGGGTCTCACGTGCGGTCCGCCTTCCGGCTTCGGACGGCCCGGACGCCGCGGTGGACGCCGTAGCCGATCAGGACGGCCGCCGTGCCGCCGAGGATTCCGGCGGAGAAGCCGATGTTGTTGCGGCCGACCACGCTCTCGGAGTCGAGGTCGTCGGCGAGGTCCGCCCACATGCCGCCTCCGCTGTCGCCGTCCTCCTCATAGGACTCGTTCTCCTCCCGGGAGGCCTCCTGGGCGCGTTCGAGCCGGGCGGCCGCCTCGCCGGACAGCAGGTTGTCGACCGCGCGCTCGATCAGGCCCACCACCCCGGCGTCGCGGTAGCTCGCTTCCAGGAGCGCGTCGTCCAGGCCGGGCATGGGGACCCCGTAGGCGGCGCCGGTGAGCTGGAGCGAGATGTCGCCGGTCACCGCGATGTAGACCCCGTCCTCGCCGACGCGGTCGTGGACGGCGGCCAGCAGCGGGCGGAGGTCGTAGTCCTCACCCAGAGCGGGGGCGACGATGACGTGCACGGGGACGTCCAGCCGCGCGGTGGCGGCGGCGATCCCGGAGCGGGTCTCCTCCACCCCGGGCCCGGCGAGGTGGTCGCTGACGTAGACGGGGTCCTCGGCGAGGCGCTCGGCGTAGAAGGCCGCGGTGCTCTGCGGCGCGGCCGCGGCCGGGCCCGCCGGGACCAGCGCACACGCCGCGGCCGCGGCCAGGGCCGCCAGCAGCACGCGGAGGCAGGAAGGAAGCACCGCAGAAGCGTACAGAACAAACGTGCACCCGCCCAGAGTGGGGGGACGCGGGACCGGGCGGCCGGCCACCCGTTCCGGCCCGGTCCCGCCCGCGCGGACCACGGCACGGGCGCGGGGCGCTCCCACTGGCGCCCGGCCCCCGTCCGTCCGCCCGGCCGGACGGACGGGAGCCGGGGCCGGGGCGGTCAGGCGTCCTTGATCTCGCAGACGACGGCGCCGCTGGCGAGGCCGTCGCCGGGGGCCACGGCCAGGCCCGTGACCGTGCCCGCCTTGTGGGCGGTCAGGGGCTGCTCCATCTTCATCGCCTCGATGACGACGACGGTGTCGCCCTCGGCGACCTCGCTGCCGTCCTCGGCGACGACCTTCACCACCGTGCCCTGCATCGGGGACACCAGGGCGTCGCCACCCGCCGCCGGGCCGGACGCGCCGCCGCCCCGCCGTGACCGGCGGG